>NZ_QTPY01000002.1:0-409270 GCF_003857765.1 Burkholderia sp. Bp9016 | reverse complement strand
TGACGATGAACGCCGCGTTCTGCGGGGTGAGCAGGTGGTCGTTCGCGGGGTCGCGAATCGGTTCGCTTGCCATGGTTCTCTCCAGATCAGATGGGGGGAGGCTGGGGATCACGATCGCGCCGCCCCGTCGTGCGGACGCGATGCGATTCTGCTGCGGTGCGGTGCCGCGACAACCGAGTCGCGAGGTTCAACGGCGACATCGACACGGCCCGCGCCTGCTGATTCGCCGGATTCGGGTATCGGCGAGTGTCGTCAGCTTATGCGATTCAGGGGGCGGTGCGTAGCGCGCACGGACAGAACATAGTGTTCTCGTTCATCGAACGGAATGCGCGCGCAACAGGGTGGACATGCGGCTAACATGGGCAGCATGTTTAGGATCACTGATGGGTGTGAAGGCGACGCGACCCGATCCGGCGGTGCGGATCGGGCGGTGAAGAGGGGCGGCGAACGGAACGCGCGACTTAGCGTCGCGCGCGCGTCTTGCCGGCGATGCGCATGGCCGGCGGCGCACCGTCGGCGGGCGTGGTGTCTTCGAGCACGAGCTGGGCGGTGACGGCGAAATGCCGGCGCAGCAGTTCACAGGCGCGATCGGCGTCGCGTGCGAGCACGGCCTTGACGATTTCCTCGTGTTCGCGGCCGACGTCCCGCTCGCCCGCGTGCTGGCTGCGCAGCGACTGATGGCGGTAGCGGGCCGTCTGGGTGCGCAGCGTCGCGGCGAAATGCTTGAGCCATTTCGAGCGGCAGCCGGCCAGCAGCGTCGCGTGGAAATGGTCGTGCGCGCGTTCCCAGTCCGGGTTCATCCGCGGCGGTTCGTCGACGACGGTCGGCAGGCTGTTCACCAGGTGGAACGCGGCGAGCACCGATGCTTCCCATTCGAGGTTGCCGCTGTCGATCGCATCGCGCAGCGCTTCGGATTCGATGCATTGCCGCACGGACGTGATGTCCTCGAGATCCGCGCGCGAGACGGGCGTGACGCGAAAGCCGCGCTGGTCTTCCGCGTCGACGAAACCGCTCATCGCGAGCCGCGACACGGCCTCGCGCAGCGGGATCACGCCGGCCTGGTAGCGGTCGGCCAGTTCCCGGATCTTCAGCTTGGAGCCGGGCGCGAGCGCACCCGACACGATGTCCCGAAGAATGGTGTCGGCCAGTACCGATGCCATGGTCCGGGAGCCGCCGGCCGCAGCGTCGTCAAACGTCATGTCCACGAATGTTTCCCTCCTGATGGCCAAATTATATGCAGAACGTGGGGATATATGCACACCCTAGGGTAAACATGAAAAGACTAAAATATATATATTTTCTAAATTTATATCTAAATCGTGGCCAGCCCGGCCACGACCCCCTTGAACTGGAGATGTCATGCGTTACGTGAACTTTTCGGCCGATGGCCGCAAGCGGATGCTCGGCGTGCAGCGGGGCTCGAGCATCGCGTCGCTCGGCGACACCACGCTCGAGCAATTGCTCGCGAGCGGTATCGATCTGGTCGACTTCGCCGAGCGCCACGCGTCGGCCGGCCCGATCTTTCACGTCGACGAAGTGACGTGGCTGCCGCCGCTCGCGCGGCCCGGCAAGATCATCTGCGTCGGCCTGAACTACGCCGACCACACGAAGGAAAGCCCGTACGACCAGCCTTCCTATCCGACCCTGTTCCCGCGCTTCACGACGAGCCTGATCGGGCACGGCGCGCCGATGATCCGGCCGCGTGTGTCCGATTCGCTCGACTTCGAAGGCGAGCTGGCCGTCGTGCTGAAGAGCGGCGGCCGTCACGTGCCGAAGGCACGCGCGCTCGACTGCGTGGCCGGCTACTCGGTGTTCAACGACGGGTCGGTGCGCGAGTACCAGTTCAAGGCGCCGCAATGGACCGTCGGCAAGAACTTTGACGGCACCGGTGCGTTCGGGCCCGCGCTCGTCACCGCCGACGAGATGCCGGCCGGCGGTGCCGGACTGCAACTGCAAACGCGGCTGAACGGCAAGGTCGTGCAGTCGGCGAACACCAGCGACATGCTGTTCGACGTCGCGACGCTGATCGCGATCGTCAGCGAGGCGATCACGCTGGAGGCGGGCGACGTGATCGTCAGCGGCACGCCGGCGGGCATCGGCTGGGCGCGCGAACCGAAGCTGATCATGCGCGACGGCGACGTGTGCGAGGTCGAGATCGAAGGACTCGGCATTCTGCGCAACCCGGTGCGCGACGAAGACGCGGCGCAGTGAACGCCGGCTGCCGAACGGACCCATCAAGAGACTGAGGAAGACATGAGACAGATTCGAGTTCCGGTACTGGTGGTCGGCGCGGGGCCGGCCGGGCTGACGAGCGCGGCGTTGCTCGCGAAATACGGCGTCGACGTGCTGGCGATCACGCGCTATCCGGGCACCGCGCATTCGCCGCGCGCGCACATCACGAACCAGCGCACGGTCGAGGTGTTCCGCGACCTGGGCATCGAGGAGCGCGTGCGCGCGCTGGCTACGCCGAACGAGCTGATGACGAACAACGTGTGGGCGACGAGCTTCGCCGATCGCGAGATCGCACGGCTGCAGACCTGGGGCACCGGCACGCGGCGCAAGGCCGACTACGAGGCGGCGAGCCCGTCGCAGATGTGCAATGCGCCGCAGCACCTGCTCGAACCGGTGATTCTCGGTGCGGCCCGCGAATACGGCGCGCGCATCCTGTTCAACACCGAGCTCGTGTCGATTCGTCAGACGGAGGACGCGGTGATTTCGCGGCTCGTCGACGTCGTCACGCGCGAGGAGATCGAAGTGATCTCCGACTACGCGATCGGCGCCGATGGCGCGCAGAGCATCGTGGTCAAGCAGCTGGGCTTCGAGCTGGACGGCGAAATGGGGCTCGGTTGCGCGGTGAACTGCTGGCTCGAAGTCGATCTCGAGAAATACACCGCGCACCGCCCGGGCGTGCTGTACTGGATGAGCCAGCCGGGCAGCGACTACTGGGTCGGCAGCGGCACGTACATCTGCGTGCGGCCGTGGAACGAGTGGGTGCTGCTGTTCATGTACAACCCGAAGGACGGCGAGCCCGACCTGAGCCATGACGCGGTGATCGCGCGGGCGCGCGCGACGATCGGCGACCCCGACATTCCGATTCGCGTGAAGGCCGTGTCGAAATGGACGATCAACCGGATGGTCGCGCGCAACATGGTGAAGGGGCGCGTCGCGATTGCGGGCGACGCTGCGCACCGACATCCGCCGGCGAACGGGCTCGGCTCGAACACGTCGGTGCAGGACGCGTTCAACCTCGCGTGGAAGCTCGCGATGATCGTGAAGGGGCAGGCATCGCCCGCGTTGCTGCAGACCTATTCGGACGAACGGCAACCGGTTGCCGAGACGGTCGTCAACCGTGCGATCAAATCGGTCGGCGAGATGCTACCGATCGCGAAGGCGCTCGGCTTTTCCGGAGGGCAGAGCGTGGAAGAGGGCTGGGCGTCGCTCGACGGGCTGTTCGCCGAGGACGGCGCAGGCCGCAAGCGCCGCAAGGCGCTCGCCGATGCGGTCGAACTGCAGAACTACCAGTTCAACTGCCACGGCGTCGAGCTCGGGCAGCACTACACGTCGTCCGCAATCGTGCGCGATGGCGCGACATTCCCGATCCCGTCGCGCGACCCGGAGCTTTACTATCATCCTACGACGACGCCGGGTGCATCGATTCCGCACGCGTGGATCCAGCACGACGGCGCACAGGTGTCGACGCTCGACCTCGTCGGGAACGGCGCGTTCACGGTGTTGACCGGGGCCGGCGGACGCGCGTGGCTCGATGCTGCGAAGCAGGTCGGCGACGAATTCGGTATCGAGATCCGCGCGGTGGCGATCGAGCAGGGCACGTCGACCTTCGACGTGTACGGCGACTGGGCGCGACAGCGCGAGATCGAGGACCACGGCTGCGTGCTGGTGCGGCCGGACCGTTTCGTCGCGTGGCGTTCGGAAGCGATGGCGGACGACCCGGCCGGCGCGCTGCGGCGCGTGCTTGCGCGGATTCTCGGTAGCGTGCCGCAGGCGCGCGCGAATGTCGACGCGGCCGCACTGGCCGAAGCATAACGGAGGTCGGAATGACGACTGCGACAAGGAAGCGGGCTCCGTTCGGCGTCCATAGCATCGACCATTTCGCGCTCGACGTGCCGAGCCTCGCGGACGCCCGTTGCTTCGTGACGGCGTTCGGTTTCGACGTCGAGGCGAGCGGGCAGGAATTGCGGCTGCGTACGCAAGCCGGCGGCCACGTATGGGCGACGCTGCGCGAGGGTCCGCGCAAGCGGCTTGCGTATCTGTCGCTGAACTGCTTCGCCGACGATTTCGAGCCGCTGCGCGCGCAGATTCTCGATGCGGGGGGGCATGCGGCGACGCCGCCCGATGGGCGCTCGCCGGACGACGGCTTCTGGTTCGAGGACACCGACGGCAACCTGATGCAACTGCAGGCGGGTGCGAAGACGACGCCGGGATGCAAGCCGGCGGCGCAGCGCGCGGCCGGTATCCGGCCGCAGCGCGGCGCGCTGTTTCGCGGCGACGCGCCGGTCGTGCATCCGGCACGACTGTCGCACGTGCTGATGTTCACGCCGGACATTGGCCGTGCGATCGCGTTCTACGAGCAGGCACTGGGGCTGTCGTTGTCCGATGGCGCCGCGGGCATCGTCGCGTTCCTGCATGCGCGTCATGGCAGCGACCATCATCTGGTCGCGTTCGCGCAGGGCAGCGCGAAGGGCTGGCACCACAGCGCTTGGGACGTGCCGACCGTCGACGACGTCGGGCTCGGCAAGATGCAGATGCAGCGGGCCGGTTACGTGGAAGGCTGGGGCGTCGGGCGTCACGTGCTGGGCTCGAACTACTTCCAGTACGTGCGCGATCCGTGGGGCTCGTTCTGGGAATACTCGGCCGACATCGACTATGTCGGTGCGGGCGCCGAGTGGCCGGGCGGCGACCACCCGCCGGAGGATTCGCTGTATCTCTGGGGGCCGGACGTGCCGGACTACTTCTTCGAGAACACCGAAGCCGCCTGACCATCGCCGGATGCCGCCGGCACGGGCCGGCGCGCCTTTCGCCGGACTGGTCGGTCCGGCGTTCCGGGCTTTTTTTCGTCACATCAATCAGTACAACAAATCATAATTGGAGATCAGGATGGTCGGCAAAAAGACCTGTGCAATCGGGCTGCTGGCGCTCGGGCATGCCTGCGCGGCGAACGCGCAGAGCAGCGTCACGCTGTTCGGTTTGCTCGATGCAGGCGTGAGCTACGTCAGCAATGAAGGCGGTCACGGCGTCGTCAAATTCGACGACGGCATTTTCACGCCGAGCCTCGTCGGGCTGCGCGGCAGCGAGGACATCGGCGGCGGCACACACGTAATTTTCCAGCTCGTCAGCCAGATCGCGATCGGCTCCGGCGCGACGATCGGCGACGGGCTGTTCGCGCGCACCGCATTCGTCGGTATGCAGAACGACCGCTACGGCACGATCACGCTCGGCAACCAGTACGAGTTCATGGCCGATACGCTGTTCTTCGGCGGCGTCGATGCGGCGCGCGACGTGGGCGGTCTGTACAACCTGCGTAACGGCCCGTTCCAGAAACTCGCGTTACCGGGCAATCCGACCGGCGCATTCGACTGGGACAGGATGGCCGGCAGCCAGCGCGTCGCGAATGCGGTGAAGTATGTGAGTCCGGTGATCGGCGGAATCAAGGTCGGCGCGTTGTACGGCGTCGGCGGTGTGCCCGGTAGCATCGGCGCGAACAACACGGTGAGCGTCGGCGCGGACTATTCGATCGGAGCGTTCGGCGCGGCAGCCGCCTATACGAACGAGAAATACGGCGCGCAAGCGGGCTCGGCCGCGACCAGCGTGCGCAACTGGGGCGCCGGCCTGCGCTACGGGTTCGGCGCGCTCAACCTGAGCGCGCTGTTCACGACGGTGCGCAACGCGGCGTCGGGCGGTGCTGCGTGGATGAGCGAGCTGGGCGGCACGTGGAAGCTCACGAACGCGATGACGCTGGGTGCGGACTACATGTACATGAAGGGCAATGCGACGCTCGACGACAACCATGCGCATCAGATCACGGCAACCGTTCAGTATCAGTTATCGAAGCGGACGATGGTCTACGCGAGCGGCGCGTGGCAGCGCGCGAACTGCAGCGCCCAGGCGCAGATCAACGGCGTGCTGGACCCGGACGGCGCGTCGTCCGGCACTACCCAGGCGATTGCACGCATCGGCATGCACACCGTGTTCTGACCGCGCAGCTATGCGCACCTCGTGGAGAAACCAGATGAACAACGCACGCGTGTCCGGTCGGGACACCTCGTACGAATGGAAGATCGTCGCGCTGCTCGCGCTCGGATTCGGGCTCGTCGGCGTCGACCGTTTCATGATCATGCCGCTCTTTCCCGTGATGATGCGGGACCTGAATCTCGACTACCAGGATCTCGGCCATATCACGGCGGCGTTGTCGGTCGCATGGGGCGTATCCGCGCTCGTGACAGGCAACCTGTCCGATCGCTTCGGTCATCGCAAGGTCATCATTCCGGCGATGCTCGCCTTCTCGCTGCTGGCCTGCGCGAGCGGGCTCGCATGGGGCGTCGGCAGCCTGATGGCGATTCGCGCGGTGATGGGGTTCGCCGAAGGGGCGTACACGCCGTCGAGCATCACCGCGACGCTCGAAGCGTCGGATCCGGTTCGGCATGGCCGCAATGTCGGCATCCAGCAGGCGGCGCTGCCGCTGCTCGGGCTCGGCATCGCGCCGATCGTCGTCACGCAGTTGATGCGCATCGTGCCGTGGCACTGGATTTTCGCGATGGTCGCGCTGCCAGGGCTCATCGTCTGCATGCTGACGTGGAAGGTGCTGCGCGACACCAGCGCCGAGCGCGCGGCCGCGCATACGGACGCGGGCGACGCAGGCAGCCATCGGTGGCGCGACGTGCTGCGCTACCGGAACGTGCCGCTCTGTTTCGTCGGGATGTTGTGCTGGCTGACCTGCCTGATCGTGCTGAGCGCGCTGCTGCCGAACTACCTGACCGACTATCTGCATCTCGGTCTGCAGCAAATGGGCTTCGTGCTGTCCGCGACCGGTATCGGCGGCACGCTCGGCGGGATCGCGATGCCCGCGCTGTCCGACCGGATCGGACGCCGTCCCGTGATGGTGCTGTCGGTGATCGGCGCGTTCGTGTCGTTATGGGCGTTCTCGCTCACCGGCGCCGATCCGGTCGCGCTGTTCGCGGGGCTGCTGGCGACGATCTTCTTCGTGTTCGCAATGATCACGCTGACGGTCGGCCCGATCAGCGCGGAAGCCGTGCCCGCGCAGTTGATGACCACCGCGTCCGGGCTCGTGATCGGCGTCGGCGAGATCTTCGGCGGCGGTATCGCACCGTCGGTTGCAGGCTACGTCGCGAAGCATTTCGGCATCCAGTACATCATGCAACTCGGCATGGGAGCGCTGGTGCTCGGCCTGATCGTCGCGCTGTCGCTGAAGGAAACCGCGCCGGCGCGACTCGCACGTACGGTCGCGCTGGCGGAATCGTGAGCGTCGGCCGTTACTGCCGGTATGGCTGATATGGCCGCTGCGGCGGGCCGTAGCGGTCATCCGTGCGTGCGAAGGTCACGATCTCGACGCGGCGATCGGGCTGCAGGCACGCAACGAGACTGTCGTGCGACTGGTTGTCGCTGCAGTGCGTGATCGGATCCTGCTCGCCGAGCCCGCGCGCGTCGATCCGATCGGCGGGGATGCCGTGCTGCACCAGCAGCGCCTTCACCGCGTTCGCGCGACGCTGCGACAATTGCAGGTTGTACGAAGCCGAACCGAGCCGGTCCGTATAGCCGCGCACTTCGATGCGGGCGAAGCGCGATGCACTCAGCTTTGCCGCGATGTCGCGGATGTCCGCGCGACCGCCGGGCAGTATGTCGGCGAGGTCGCCGCGATCGAAGGCGAACAGCGCGTCGGCCGACACACGCATCACCTGCGCGACGGGCGGGGTCGGCGGTGCGACCACCACGCGCCGTTCGACTTCGGTCCAGTGGCCGGGCACCCATACGTAGCGGCCGTATTGCCAGGCCCAGTAGCCGCGTTCCCACGCATAGCCGACGCGCGGCGCCGGCGCGGCTTCATAGACCGGCGCCGGCGGCGCCAGCACCATGACCTGCGCGGAAGCAGGCGCGATGTTGCCGAACCAGGCGGCGGCAAGCACGCCGCAGGCCGCGGCGGCGGTGGCGATGCGTCGGCGGTTGCCGGCGGCGGGGTGGAGAGCGGGCTGTTTCATGATGAGCGTCCGGCGTATCGAAGGTTGAACGGGTCGCATGCCAATGCGGGTACGAGGGGTGATCCAAGGCTAGCGGGTTGGATCATGAAAAGCCTTTGCGGTGTGTAAGCAAACCTCGCAGACGGCAGGGGTGGCAGACGGGTACATTCGCCGCCCTAACCAAGGCGTGCGGTGCGGGTAGCGGCTGTCGATGCGTTCGGCGGGGTAACGATATGTAATGGCTCGCGCATGCCGGGCAGGTGCCGGCGCATCGCGCATCGCTGCGAAATCAATCGTCAGGACGGTTGCGCGTGCATCGAGTCTGACGAAATCGCGGGAGCTAATGCAGCGGTTCAGGTGCGACATGGCTCAACCGAATTCAGGATAAGTGTGCTGGAGTACTGAGCGATCTCCTCGAATCCGATCGATCGTGCGATGCATCACGGCTAGATGCGGGCCGCTGCTGCCCGCGCGGCCGACTCGCCTGGTTGAAATCCGGATATCGTCTGATCTTTTCGCCGGGGGCCGTACCGGGTGCGCCGGCTGGCCGCATGCGGCGAAGCCGCCAGTAGATCGATACGACGTATCGAGAACCGGTATCGGACCGGTGCGAGGTGGGCGGTGCTATCCGGCATCGGGCCGTGACGACGGGCGTTGGCGCGTATGTGCCGCGCGGGACGGCGGCGCGTCACCCAGGAACGCAGGCAAGGTCCGCGCCGGCAGCGTGATCACGAAGCGCGCGCCACCCAGCGACGAGTCCTCGAGCCGCACGTCGCCGCCATGCACAAGCGCGACGCGCCGCACGATCGCGAGGCCGAGACCGAACCCGCCCGTTTGACGGTCGCGGCTCGAATCGAGTCGCTGGAACGGTTCGAACACGCGTGCGCGATCGGCGACCGGAATGCCGGGGCCATCGTCGTCGACGCTCAGGATCAGCGCACCGGACGCATCGCTCGCCGCGGACAGCCGCACCGTGTGCGACGCATAGCGTGCGCCGTTGCGGATCAGGTTCAGCAGCGCGCGTGCGACGAGCTTCGGATCGCATACGTGGGCGGCAGGCGTGCCCGCGGTCGACACGTCGAGCACGAGGCCACGATCGGCGACATCGTTCGCGACGTTGCCGGCGACGCTGTCGATCAGTGCATCGACGACGACTTCCATCGGCGCGAGTTCGCTCGCGCCTTGTTCCAGCCGTCCGATCGTGAGCAGCTCGGTGACGAGATCGTCGAGCTCGCGCACGTCGCGTCGCAGCTCGTCGCGGCGCTCGCGCGTGCGGCCGTCCTCGTCCGTCTCGGCAAGCAGCGCGAGCCCGAATTCGAGGCGCGCGAGCGGCGTCTTCAGCTCGTGCGAGATCCCGTGCATCATCTCGCGCTGTTGCTTGATCGATGCCTCGATGCGCTCGGCCATGTCGTTGAACTGCTGCGACAGCTCGTAGATGTTCGACCGGCCCGACAGCTTCACGCGCGTGGACAGGTGGCCCGCGCCGAACGCGCGTGCGGCCTCCTGCAGCTTGCGCAGATCGCGCCAGTGATATGAAATCCACAGCACGACCGCCAGCAGCGCGGCGAGCGCGAGCAGCAGGTACGCATAGATCTTGATGTCGAGATCGAACGGCTGGATCGGGCGCGCGTGCAGCACGGAGCCGTCCGCGAGCGGCATGTAGTAATCCTTGCCGTCGTAGCTGATCGTGATCCTGCCGCCATCGAGGTCGCGCAGCGGCGTGCCGCTCAGTTGGGCACGCGCGTCGGCCATCGTCATGAAGTCGAATCCTTCCGTGCCGTGCTTCGCGAGTTCGCGCAGCGCGAGCATCCGCTGCGCACCGGGATGGCGTTCCAGATAATCGTTCAGCACGAACGCGTAGGTCGTCAGGGAGTCGCGCTGCGCCTGCGCCGCGCGTTCGTAGAAAATCCGGTCGAACGAGATCTGAATGAACGCTATCGATGCGGCGACGCACAGGATCACGATGAGGTACAGCCTGATCAACGGGCGCAGCATTCATTCGTCCCACGCGGAAGGGCTGAACAGGTAGCCGCGTCCCCAGATCGTCTTGATCTTGTGCGGTTCCGACGATGCATCCTCGAAGCGGCGGCGCAGCTTCGAGATGCCCGAGTCGACCGAGCGGTCGAGCCCGTCGAATTCGATCCCGCGCAGCTGCTTCAGGATGTCGTCGCGGCTCAGCACGGTGCCGGCCGCACGCGCGAGGATCAGCAGCAGGTTGAATTCGGCCGTCTTCAGGTCGATGGGTTCGCCGCGCCACGTGACCGTGCGGTTCGGCGGCGAGATCGTCAGTTCGCCGAACACGAGCGCTTCGGGCGCGGCGGCCGGGGTGTCGGCGACGGGCTGCTGCGCGCGGCGCAGCAGCGCGCGGGCGCGCGCAACCAGCACGCGCGGCTCGATCGGCTTCGTCACGTAGTCGTCGGCGCCGGTTTCGAGGCCCGCGACCTGGTCGTAGACGTCCGCGCGCGCGGTGAGGATCAGTACCGGAACGTTGGTGAACGCGCGAATGCGCCGGCACACTTCCATCCCGTCGAGATTCGGCAGCATCAGGTCGAGTATCACCAGCGCCGGCTGGTGCTCGCGCACGGCGGCGACGGCCAGGTCGCCGCGCCGCACGACCGTCACCGAGAATTCATAGCCGTCGAGGTATTCGCGCACGAGTTGCGCAAGACGGTCGTCGTCCTCGATCAGCAGCACACGGTATTTGAGCGGATTGTCGTTCATGGTCTCTTCGAAACGCACGCGTTGTCCCACACCCGGGTCGCGGCACGCGAATTCTATCCGGCGCTCCGGCACCCGGGGCCGCGACACGACAATCGCGAACAATCCGACACAATTGAGCACAGATTCCCCGCAGATTCCGGACAGTTCGGGCGCACGGCGGCACCTAGACTTCGGGCTCCGTCACTTTCATCTGAATATTGTGCGCCCGCCCCTTCGACGCTACCGCTATTGCATGCCGCTGGCCGGCCTGACCCTTGCCGCCGCCGCCCACGCTGAAAACCAGTATTCGCTCTCGCTCGGCGGCGGAGCCGCGCCGCGCTACCCGGGGAGCAACCAGTATCGCGGCGTCGTTGCACCGGCGTTTTCGGCGAGGTTCGGCAACGGCTTCTTCATCGACACCGCGTCGGGCGCCGGCTACCGGCTGGACCTGCCGCACGGCGTGTTCGTGTCGGCGGCGGTGAATTACGATCCGGGCCGCGCGGACGAGAACCGCTTCGACCTGCCGGGTTCGGACTACCTGAAGGGGATGGGCCGGATTCCGGGTTCGGTGCTCGTCGGCGCGCGGGCGGGCGTGACGCTGTTCAACGCGGCCGAACTGAGCGTGACGGTCGACACGCCCGTGACGCACACGTCGCGCGGGGTGTCGGGGCACGTCGATCTCGCGGTGCCGGTGTTGAAGACCGCGCAGCACCAGATCATCGTGACGGGCAGCGTGCATGCCGGCACCGGACGCTATACGCAGACGTTCTACGGCGTGACCGATGCGCAGTCGATGGCGAGCCGGTTCAGGCCATATTCGACAAGCGGCGGGATCGACAGCGCCACGATGTCGGTTGCGTGGAACCGGGAAGTGTCGCGGCACTGGTCAGTACTCGCGACCGGCGGCGCGACGCGACTGCTCGGCCGCTACGGCGACAGCCCGATCGTCCAGTCGCGCAGCAACTACTACGGCATGGCCGGCGCGACGTACAAGTTCTGAACCGGTTGCCTGGATCGTTGCACCGCGGGCACGGATGCGCGCGGGCCGGTCACGTGCGATGTGTCGGCTTCGCGCCGTCGCTGCGAATCGCGTGCGGTAACATGCAGGCGAGCCCGGTGCGCCGAATCGGCTCGCCCGGGCCGCAGCGCCGCACGCCGCTTTGCCGGCATCCATCGAGAAACGGCCTGCGGTGTGCGGAACCGGTCACGCATGCAAGATCCGGCCGCGCACGCTTGCCGCACAAACGCCACCGGGCCGCGACACGGAGAAGAATCGATGAAGAACACGATCGCGATGATCGTTGCACTCGTTGCGAGCGCAACATTTGCAGGATGTGCGAACATGAACACGACCCATGCCGATACGAACGGCGCAGGCGCAAACGCCGGACAGCCGGGCGCCGCGCATGCGTGCAAGGCGGATGCCGCGCCGGACGACGCGCTGATCGGCAAGACCGAGGCCGATGCGGCCGCGCTGCTCGACGGTTGCCTGTGGCGCGTGCTCGAGCGCGACGGCAAGTCGTTGCCCGGCACGATGGACTATCGACAGGAACGCCGCGATCTGGGCATTCGCGACGGGAAGGTGATCTGGGTGCGGCGCGGGTGACGGATGGCTCGGCCGTCATGGCCGGAATTGTCGGCGGCGCCGGCCGGCACAGCCGTGCGGTAGCGGGGCGACGACATGAACGCGCCGGAACTCTAGCCGACGCAGGCGAATTGAGCGTCATCGCCGAACCGGACCTGGACGGCGCGACGGCGATCGTCCGGTAATCCGCGCCTGCATGACGCATGCCGGTTGCGCACGTTACTTCGAGATATACCAGAGTGCGTCGGTACTGACGCGTGCGGCCGGCGCTTTCGGCGTCGCGGCAGGCGTTGCAACGGGCGGTGGCGCGCTCGACGTCACCGCGGTGGGCCACGTCGCCGGCGTCGATGCCGGCGGGGGATTCGCCGTGCTCGCGGTCGCTGTCGAACCCGACGTCGATGCCGTGTCGATATACCAGAGCGCATCGGACGACGCGGCGCGCTTGGCCGCGGCACTGGCAGCGTGTTTCGACGCGGGCGGCGTGGCAGCCGTGGTCGTCGCCGCGCCCGGCTGCGGCGTTGCCGTACCTGCCTGCATGGCCGCACCGGCCCCGGCCGACCCGGCTCCGCCGCGCTGCGCGCGCGCCTCGAACGGCCCGAGCTGGAAGATTAACGTTTGCGCGGGACGCGTCAAAACGGCATACGGGAATTGCAGCTCCCACGACATCAGTACGCGGCCCGACGACGTTTCGGTGAAGATCGCCGGCACGTGTTTCATGTCGCTGAACTGCACGTAGATCCGCGATCCGTCGTCGAACACCTGGGTCGGCTTGGCCTGGTCGGCGCCCGTGACGGTCCAGCCGAAGTTGTACGTGCCGGCCGGGCCGGCTGGCCCGCCTTGCTGCTGCGGCGGCGGGGCGGCCGGCGCGAGCATGCGCGGCCGCGTGACCGCCGGTGCCGACACGCTCAGGCTCGCGAACGGGTTGTACGGCTGCACCTGTTGCGGCGGCGTAAAGGACGGTGGAAGGATGGGCATGGGAGTATCCGGCGAATCCGGCATGGTCCGGATTGCATCATAGACCTTGCGCGCATACGCGAGGCGCTTGTCGGGAGAAGCAGCGTTGTACGCGCCGATCGCGTTCCAGTTCGCACCGAGCTGGCGAATATTCTGCGACAGGATCCATGCGCCGACATACGCATTGGTGCACGCATCGAACAGGCTCTGCTGCGTGATGCCCTCGCGCGCGAGGGTCGGCAGCCACGTGCTGTTGATCTGCATCAGGCCGATGTCGACGGTGCCGTTCGTGTTGGTGTTGACGGCGTTCGGATTCATCCCCGATTCGACCTGCGCGATGCCGCGCAGCAGGCTCACGCTCACGTGCTGGAACGTGGCCGCGTCGTCGAGGCAGTCGGCGCGCGCGATGCCGTGCAGCGCGCACGACATCGCGATCGTCGCGGCGATCTTCGGCGTGGCGTGGCTGATCGAACGGGCAGTCTGACGCGGCATGGCAGGATGGGGCGGAATCCGGCCGCCCGGTGCAAGGAAATTACGCAGACGCGAAGTGTGCCATAGCGAGCAGACAAATGGCTCGCATCAAACTTTCCTTTGCATTTGACGGCCATCTGGCGCGTGTTTTCAGCGCTGCCGGCATCGGTGCGACCCGGTGCAATCGGTAAAAAGGACGTCTTGTCGGGCGCAAGTTGCTCCACGCGATGGTCGTCACGAAGATGACGCCTCGCGTCAGTTTTGCCGTCAACCCAGCCATGGACGACGCGCATCGACAGCCGAGGGCCTGTCGATACGCGGGCCGCAAGCGACGACGGCGGCCGAAGCCGCCGTGTCGGTCGATCGGGTGCCGGCCGGCCGTGCAGTGCGCAGCCGGCCGCCGTCGATCAGAAGCGGTGACGCAGCCCGAGGTTGACGAGGGTCTGCGAACTCGTGCCCGCATAGCCGTACGACCCGATCGACGCCTGAGCGGCCATCGACCCGCCGTTGCCGTCGCTGGTGCGGCCGCTCGCGTGCTGGTACGCGGCGGTCAGGTACACGTCGGTGCGCTTCGACAGGTTGTAGTCCGCGCCGGCCGACACCTGGTGATAGGTAGCCGACGTGTCGCCGCCCGAGCGCGTGTAGCTGTAGCCGACGCCCACGAGCAGCGCATTCGTCGCCTGGTAGTTCACGAAGCCTTGCCCGGTGTTGTAGTGCTCGTTCGAGTTGAACGCGGCGCTCGCGTCGCGGCGGTATTGCGCGTTGCTGTAGCCGAGACCGAACGTGAACGGGCCGGCGACGTACTGGCCCGCGATCCGCGCGATGCCGATCGAGTGCGCGCTCGCATAGCCGCTGTTGATCGGGCCGTCGAACGTACCGTCCGACGAGCTGCTCCAGCCGTCGCGGATCGTGTTCGATGCGGGGCTGTTGGTCGCGTGGAAGTAGCCGCCCGCGACGCTGAACGGCCCGTTGTTGTACGACACGGCGGCCGAATACGACTGTGCGGCGCCGGTGCTGCCGGCGATTCCGCCGAACGAATACATCGCCGAGAACTGCAGGCCCGAATACACGGCGGACGTGTACTTCACGGCGTTGTCGACGCGGAAGCTGTTGTCGTAGTTGTCGACGTCGCCCGGCGTCGCGAACACGCTGCCGAGATAGTTGTCGGCGGTGATGCCCTGCACGAGGTCGACGAGCGGATCGTACTGGCGGCCGAACGTGAGCGTGCCGTAACGGTCGCTTGTCAGGCCGACGAACGCCTGCCGGCCGAACAGTCGGCCGTTCTGGCCCAGGCGGCCGTTGCTCGGGTCGAAGCCGTTTTCGAGCTGGAACAGCGCCTTCAGCCCGCCGCCGAGATCTTCGGTGCCTTTCACGCCCCAGCGGCTGCCGGCGAGGTTGCCCGCGCTGCTGTTGCCCAGCATCCACGCGCTGTCCTTGCCCTGCGCATGATTCACGTACGTGATCGACGTGTCGACCACGCCGTACAGCGTGACGCTCGTTTGTGCATGCGCGGCGGGCATTGCCGCGAACGACGCGATCGAAAGCATCGAGAGGGTCGTGCGTTTCATTTCATCTCCTTGCGTATTGATTTGCATCGGTAAACCGGAATGGCAGGAGACTACAGAGCCGCACGCGAACGATAAAAACGAAATTCTCCGATGTTATCTAAATCAGACAAATGTATTCTTCGGAAGTGTGCATTGAGGGATTAGTATTATTGATAAATGCGCATTAATCGATTTGGTATTTGAGGTTGCGGGATTGGCGTATTGCCGGATTCGTAATAATTCAGCGCGATTTTCGGCCGAATTTCGGAGGCGGCACATTCGTCGTCGATTGATCAATTGATTATTTAATGAATCGAATCGCGCGATACGGGGCTGGCATGTTATCGCGCGCGTCGCGCGAGACACGCCAGCGTGGGCGAGGGCGTTCGCGACGTACGACACGCGGCTCGGCAAGCGGAAACTGTCGTTCCAGCTGAACGTGAAGAACCTGTTCAACCGCACGTACTACCCGTCGAGCGTGAACCGCTATTTCGTCGCGGTCGGCAATGCGCGGCAGGTGTCGTTGCTGGCCACGCTGCAGTTCTGAGCGGGCGATTCACGCAATCGCCGCGCGTCGCGCATCACGGCGCGTGGCTTCGGAGAAGAACCTGATGAACCGGAACATGAAGACCGGCGCCGTGCGCGTCGTGGCCGCCGGCACGCGGCGTCGCGCGTTGCGCTCGCGCCGTGCGCGGGCCTGTCCCTGTCGGCAAGCGTCCCGGCCTTCGCCGCCGATACCGCCGTTGCAGCGCCGGCCGTCACGCGCGTCGCGATGCTCGTGCAGTTGCGCGGACCGAACCTGACGGTCGACGAACGGATCGGCCAGCATCTCGGCGAGCGCGGTTACGCGGTGCGCCTGATCGACGAGAGCGCGACGCCCGACGCGGCACGCGATGCCGACCTCGTCATGATCTCGTCGACGATATCGTCGACGAACGTGCGGCCCGGCTGGCGCACGCTCGACAAGCCGCTCGTCACGTGGGAGAACGACCTGCTCGACGATCTCGCGATGACGGGCAAGCGCCACGACGTCGATTTCGGCGAAACGGGCAAGGAACGCTATCTGTGGCTCGTCAACGCGCCGCATCCGGTCTCGGCCGGCCTGCCGGCGGGCGCGGCCAACGTGTATGGCAAGCAGGCGCCGATGAGCCGGGGCAAGCCGGGGCTCGGCGCGATCACGATCGCGACCGTGTACGGGCAGCCGGACAAGGCCGCGATCTTCGCGTACGGGGAGGACGCGACGATGGACTATGAAGCGCTCGCGCCGGCGCGCCGCGTGATGTTTTTCCTCGATAACGACACGTTCGCGAACCTGTCGCCGGCCGGCATCGCGTTGTTCGATGCGGCGATCGACTGGGCGGCTGGGCGGCGCTGACGGTGCGCGGCCCGCGCCCGCGCGCACGGCCAGCGAAGACCGGCATTGAATGCGAGAATGCGGCCTTCGACCGGCGCGCCCCGCGCCGTTTCTTCGCGCCGCTTTCCAGGAAATTCGTATGGACAGTCATATCGCTCCGGTGGAGCTGAAGAAAGCCTATCGTCTCCTCAATCACGGCCCGACCGTGCTCGTGTCGGCCCGCCACGACGGCGTCGACAACGTGATGGCCGCCGCGTGGGCATGCGCGCTCGATTTCCTGCCGCCGAAGCTCACCGTCGTGCTCGACAAGTCCGCGAAGACGCGCGAGCTCGTCGAGCGCAGCGGCACGTTCGCGATCCAGGTGCCGACGGCCGCGCAACTGAAGCTCACGCATGCGGTCGGCAGTCACAGCCTTGCCGAGCGGCCCGACAAGCTGCGTGAAGCGGGCGTCACGTTGTTCGACGTCGAAGGCCACGACCTGCCGTTCGTTACCGGCTGCTCGGGCTGGCTCGCGTGCAAGCTGATTCCGGAGCCGCACAACCAGCAGGCCTACGACCTGTTCATCGGCGAAGTGGTGGGGGCGTGGTCGGACACGCGCGTGTTCCGCGACGGCCACTGGTACTTCGAATCGGCCGATCCGGCATTGCGCAGCCTGCACTACATCGCGGGCGGCAACTTCTATGCGATCGGCGAATCGATGCACGTCGATCCGGACCGGACTGATCCGCAGTAGGCGCTGCGGCGGTACCGTTCCGTCATCCGAAGCGCGCGGCTCACGCGCGCTTTTCCAATTCCGCCAGCATGACTTCCGCGAACGCCTGCGCGACGCGCGGCAGCGTGCGCCCGCGCTTTGCGACGAGCGCGATCGGTCGCACGAACGCCGGGTCGTCGATCGGCTTCACGACGAGGTCGGGTTCGGCCCGCACTTCGCGCGCGGTCGCCGGCAGGATCGTCACGCCGAGGCCGCCGCGCACCATCGCGACGGCGGTCATCATGTAGGTCGGCTCGCACGCGATGTCGGGCGTGCAGCCGGCCGTGTCCAGCGCGGCATCGACGACGCTGCGCACGCTCGTGCCCTGCGCGGTCAGCACGAGCGGCACGGCGGCGACGTCGGCGGTGCGCACGCGCCGCTTGCGCGCGAGCGGATGATCCTTCGGGCACACGGCGACGAGCTGGTCGGCGCCCGCATACAGTACGTCGAGCGACGCATCGAACGCATCGCCGCCGGTCAACCCGAGATCGGCTTCCTCGTTGCGCACCAGCGCGGTAACGAGGCTCGCTACACCGTCGCGGATCTCGAAGCCCGCGCGCGGCACGTCGCGCCGGAACGACTGGATCAGCTCCGGCAGCAGGCTCGACGCGAACGTCGGCAGACAGGCGAGCCGCACCGTGCCGCTCGCGCCTTCGCCGAGCGCGCGCGCATCGCGCAGCACGCGCTCCATGTCGTCGAGCGAGCGTTGCAGCAGCGGCAACAGTTCGCGCCCGGTCTGCGTGAGCGCGACGCTGCGGCTGTTGCGGTCGAACAGCCGCGCGCCGACGATTTCCTCGAGCCGCCTGATCTGCACGGTCAGCGCCGGCTGCGACAAATGCAGCCGCGCGGCCGCGCGCGTGAAGTTGCCGGCGTGCGCGACGGTGACGAAGGCGCGGATGTCGCGAAGGTTCAGATCCATAACGATTCGTGATTGCTGCGATCAAATCATTTCAATTGTGCTATCGCTGCGCCGACCTTACGCTCGTCTCCAACAAAAGACAAGGTAGGAGACACCGATGCTGCCGTTACTCGGGCTGGGCACGATCGTCGTGCTGCTGGCCGCGATTCTGTCCAAACGCATGTCGCCGCTCGTCGCGCTGATCGTCGTGCCGATCGCGGCGTCGCTCATCGGCGGGTTCGGGCTGCATACGAGCAAGTTCGTGATCGACGGGCTGAAGAGTCTCGCGCCGGTCGTCGGGATGTTCGTGTTCGCGATCCTTTATTTCGGGACGATCACCGACGCCGGCATGCTGGACCCGATCATCGACCGCATCCTGCGCGCGGTCGGCACGCGGCCCACGCGCATCGTGATGGGGACGACGCTGCTCGCGCTGCTGATTCACCTCGACGGCTCGGGCGCCGTCTGCTTTCTCGTGACGATTCCGGCGGTGCTGCCGCTATACGACCGGCTGAAGCTGGACCGCCGCGTGCTGGCCGCGGCCGTGTCGATGGCCGCGGGGATCAACTTCCTGCCGTGGACGGGGCCGATGATCCGCGCCTCGGCGTCGCTGCACCTGCCGGTGTCGGCGCTGTTCAATCCGCTGATTCCGGTGCAGGCGATCGGGCTCGCGTTCGTGTTCGGCGTCGCGTACTGGCTCGGGCGGCGCGAGGAGAAGCGGCTCGGCCTGTCGCGCAACGACGCGTCGATTCCGCTGCCGAAACGCGAGCTGACGCCCGACGAGCAGGCGCTGCGCCGCCCGCACCTGTTCTGGTTCAACCTGGTGCTGACGCTCGTCGTGCTCGGCACGATGGTCGTGATGGGCGAGAAGATTCCGCCGGCGATCATGTTCATGGTCGGGCTGTGCGTCGCGCTGATGGTGAACTACCCGGACGTCGACATGCAGCGCAAGCGCATCGACGCGCATGCCCGGGCCGCGCTGATGATGGCCGGCATCCTGTTCGCGGCCGGCGTGTTTACCGGGATCATGCAGGGCAGCGGCATGCTGAAGGCGATGGCGCAGGCGGCGGTCGGCTTCGTGCCGCCGTCGATGGCCGGCCACATTCCGGTCGCGCTCGGCCTCGTGTCGATGCCGCTCAGCATGCTGTTCGACCCGGACTCGTTCTACTTCGGCGTGCTGCCGGTGATCGCCGAAGTGGCCGGCCAGCTCGGTGTGCCGGCCGTGCACGTCGGGCAGGCCGCGCTGCTCGGCCAGATGACGACCGGGTTCCCGGTCAGCCCGCTGACGCCCGCGACGTTCCTCGTCGTCGGCCTGTGCGGGATCGAGCTGGCCGAGCACCAGAAGTTCACGTTCCCGCTGCTGTTCGGCGCCTCGATCGTGATGACGATCGCGTGCGTCGTGCTGGGCATCTTTTGATTTTTGCCGGCGCGCGTGCGCCGGACGACGGTACGAACATGACAGCAAAGCCTTCACATCAACCGTGCGTGCGCATCGGCGCGGGCGCCGGCTACTCGGGCGACCGGATCGAGCCCGCGGTCGAACTGGCCGAACACGGTCGGCTCGACTATCTCGTCTTCGAATGCCTGGCCGAGCGCACGATCGCGATCGCGCAGCAGGCGCGCCGCAAGAACCCGGCGCTCGGTTACGACCCGCTGCTCGACGCGCGCATGCGCGCCGTGCTGCCGGTGGCCGCGGCCAGGGGCGTACGCATCGTGTCGAACATGGGCGCGGCCAATCCGCGCGCGGCGGCGCGGCGCGCCGCGCAGATCGCGCAGTCGCTCGGCCTCGCGGGGCTGAAGGTCGCGGCGGTCGAGGGCGACGACGTGCTCGACGTCGTGCTGCGCGGCGCGTTCCGTTTCGAGGAGTCGGGCGAAGAGGTTGCCGCGTATCGCGAGCGCATCGTGTCCGCGAACGCGTATCTCGGCGCGGCGCCGATCGTCGACGCGCTCGCGGCCGGCGCGGACGTCGTGCTGACCGGGCGCGTCGCCGATCCGTCGCTGTTCGTCGCGCCGCTGATCCACGCGTTCGGGTGGCAAATGGACGACTGGGACACGCTCGGACAGGCCACGGTCGTCGGTCATTTGCTCGAATGCGCGGGGCAGGTGACGGGCGGCTATTTCGCGGACCCCGGTTACAAGGACGTGCCGAATCTCGCGCGCCTCGGGTTTCCGATCGGCGAGGTCGAAGCCGACGGCTCGGTCACGATCACGAAGGTGCCGCATGCGGGCGGCCGCGTGAGCGCGGCGACCTGCAAGGAACAGCTGTTGTACGAGATTCACGATCCGGCGCGTTACCTGCAGCCCGACGTGGTCGCGGATTTCACGCGGGTAACCGTCGAGGAGGACGCGACCGACCGCGTGCGCGTGGCGGGCGGGCGCGGCACGGCGCGCACCGACACGCTGAAGGTATCGGTCGCGTACGTCGACGGTCATATCGGCGAAGGGCAGATCTCGTACGGCGGGCCCGGTGCGCTGGCGCGCGCGCGTCTCGCGCTCGAGATCGTGCGTGAACGGCTCGCGCTGACCGGCGTGGCCGCGACCGAATTGCGTTTCGACCTGATCGGCGTCGATTCGCTGTATGGCACGGCGACGCCTGCGGTGCGCGGCGAGCCGGCCGAGGTCCGCATACGGGTGGCCGGCCGCGCGGAGAATGCGGCGGAGGCCGCACGGATCGGCAACGAAGTCGAGACGCTTTATACGAACGGGCCGGCCGGCGGCGGCGGCGCGTTCAAGTCGACGCGCGAAGTGATCGCCGTACAGTCGGTGCTGTTGCCGCGCGCGGCCGTGACGCCGTCGTTTTCATTCGTGGAGGCGTGATGCAACTGCGTGAACTGGCGCATGCGCGCACTGGCGACAAGGGCAATACGCTGAACGTGTCGGTCATCTGCCGCGATCCGCGTGATTACGACCATCTGCGCGCGCATCTCGATGCACAGGCCGTGAAGACTTGGCTCGCGGGCATCGTGCATGGCGATGTCGTGCGCTATGAGTTGCCGGCGCTCGCCGCATTCAATTTCGTGTTGCGCGATGCGCTCGGCGGCGGCGTCACGCGTTCGCTCGCGCTCGATGCGCACGGCAAGTCGGTCAGTTCGGCGCTGCTGGCGATCGACGTGCCGGCTCCGGTATGACGATGCGGCGCGGCCGTGCCTGCATTCACGGAATCAGCAGTTCACGCCGGCCGTCCGCGTGCTCGATGCGCTTGCCGCCGATGTGCAGGCGCTGGTCGGCGCGATAGTCGTAGAGCGCGCGCGACGCGGCGACCTGCTCGAGATCGAGTTCGACCGTGTGGCGCGATTCGCCGTTGCCGGCTTCGAACATCAGGTTCCCGAACGGATCGGCCGCGAGGCTGCCGCCCGCGAACACGACGTCGTGCGTGCCGCCGCCGACGCGGTTCGCGACGACCGCGAACACCTGGTTTTCCATCGCGCGCGCCGAGACCGACGTGCGGTGGACCTGGCGGTACGGCTCCATGTTGCCGTCGGTGACGAGGATCAGCTGCGCGTCGAGTGCCGCGAGCGCGCGGCCGCTTTCCGGGAATTCGCTGTCGTAGCAGATCAGCAGGCCGATCCGCGCACCGCGCCATTCGACGGTCGCGTAGCGGTCGCCGGGCAGTACGACGCCGCGTTCCGACACCCACAGATGCGTCTTGCGATAGTGCAGCGCAATGCCGTCCGGCGTGACGAACACGGTTGTGTTGTAAAAGCGCCCGCCGTCGTTCTCGATCAGCCCGACCACCACCGCGACGTCGCGCGCCCGCGCGGCCGCGATCACCGCGCCAACGCTCGGGCCGTCGAGCGGCTCGGCCACGCGCTCGAGCTCCGATAGATCGAGAAAGCCGGTGAGCTGCGCTTCCGGAAACATCACGATGTCGGTGCCGGGCGCGCAGGCCGCGATCGCTTCCAGCGTGCGTTGCAGGTTGTAGCGCGTGTCGCCGTCGCGGCCGGCGAGCTGGACGATGTCGAGCTTCAGTTTCATGAGTGATTTCGCAGAAAGGACCGGCATCGATGCCGGGATGTCCGAGTATGCGCTGAACGGCCGGTTTTCCCATCCCGCCGACGCGTTAACCCGTCCGGGGTATTGATCTCGTGGCGGTGCCGCCGGTTGCGCAGCATTTGCGAACGCCGCTCCCGGAGCGGGCGGCTGATCGCGGGTGCGAAGACGGACCTGACATGAAGCCGGCGGCCGAGCTGGCGCCGGCGCTGACGCCCGGGCGGCGCGGGCCGTGCGTCATGCGGGGGACTGCGCGTGCAGGAACAACGAGAACAGTTCCGACTGCGAATTGATGTCCAGCTTCGCATAGATGTTGCGCCGGTGCACCTTGACCGTTTCCGCCGAGATCGCCAGCTTGTTGGCGACTTCCTTGTTCGAGCGGCCGCTCAGGATCAGCCGGATCACGTCGAGTTCGCGCGCGGTGAGCGGCGTGCCGAGCCGCGCCATCGCGTGCTCGAAGCCGCCGCGCACGGCGCTGCCGGCCCGGCGCGGCGCAGCGGGCTCGGCGGGTTCCGGTTCGAATGCGAGCCGTTGACGCATCAGGCCGGCGACCCACGGGCGGATCAGGTCGAGCAGTGCGACCTGCTCGGGACTGAAGCGCCGCTTGCTGCCCAGCGACAGGCACAGCGTGCGCGTGCCGTCGAGCACGACGTTGAACTGCACCTCGTCTTCGACGATGTTGTGCGTGAAATACAGCGTGTAGTACTCGGTATCGCGAAAGCATTCGGGCGCGACGTCGGACAGCCGGAACAGGCCGCTTTTCGGGGCATCGCGGTTCGCGATATAGAACGGATCGAGCTGGTACAGCCCCTGCACGTAGCCGCGAAAGAGCGGGTCGGGGCCCCCGCCTTCGTACGGACATTCGGCGAACACCTGCGGGCGGTCGTCGCCGAACATCAACGCGACCCAGCTGTCGATCGCGACGTATTCCTCGATCAGCCGGATCAGCGCGAGCCAGAAACCGGGCTGGTCGAGCGACTCGACGAGCCGACCGACCGGTGCCAGGCGACGTCCTGCAAGCTCAGGTTCATGCGTGTGTCCATGTCGGGCCGGACCGGCGCGCCGCGCGCTTGCGATGCCGCACCGAGCGTGTACGCTACGGGCTCGCGTGCGGCACGGGCCGCGCGCATCGACCGGATCCTGGAATGAAGAACGAGATCGTAACGCCGGCCGGCGCGAATGGCGAGGCCGTGCGCGGCCGCCGGTTCGCGGCGCTTGCCGTGTGCGTCGCGCTGGCGGGTGCCGGAGCGGCCGCCATGCATGCGGCTCACGCGGCATCGTCCGGGGCGTGCGACGAACGGCTCACGCAGCTGGTCGTGCCGGCGCTGCGGCACACCGCGTTCGACCGGCGCGCGATCCATGCCGAACCCGCGGCCCTGACCGGTCAACCGGAAGGCGTGGAGGGCGTCCGGCTGTTCGTGACGCCCGACCGTCGGGGCACGCCAAACCGCGACGCGACGATCGGCTGGGTCACGCTCGACACGCATGCGCTGCGCGCGCTCGACATCACGCGCGATCCCGAGCGGCCGGACGTGCTGAAGATCGACCGGCACGCGCTGTCGCGCTATGTGGCGGCATGCATCGCGCCGCCGGCCGCACCCGCCAACACCGCCGCGGCCACGCCCGGCGCCGTCGATTGCGACGCACTGAACCGCCGCGCGCAGGCACGAGGCGACTACGTGACGGGCGGCGACGCCGGGCGCGTCGTGACGGGCAAGGGCCGGTTGCCGCTCTTCTCCGCGCCGGACGACGCGTGCCGGATCGACGGCCTGTTCATCGTCGAGTACGATCACGTCGACGCGCGGACCGAATACGGCCGGTTCACGTCGGTCACGTATCTGAACCCGCGCACGCACGGCACGGCCGACGGCTGGGTGCGGAGCGCGCGGCTGAAACCCGACGGCACCGGCATCGCGCCGCGGCAACCCTGATCGCACTCCCGCATGACCTTTTCCCTCGAATCGAACGCCTTCATGAACGTCCCGAACCCGAAAACCCGCGTCACGCCATTCGCGGCCACGCTCGCCGTGCTGTCCGCGCTCGCGGTGTTCACTGCGCTCGCGGCGGTGTCGCCTGTCCATGCGGCCGAGCCGGTCCATCCCGAGCGTCAGCTGCAAAAGTTCATCCGCGACACGTACGGCACGTGGCGCGCCGACCGCAAGGGCTGGCAGTCGGATGCGGGCGACTTCATCTACGCGTCGTGCGGCTCGCTGCGCGTCGCGACGGCCGACGGCCCGCGCACGCTGCTCGCGATGTGCGGCGAGACCGAGGCGGCCGTCCAGAACGGGATGCCGGGCATGGATTCGGAAGGCACGACGGGCACGATCGACCTGTACGTGCTGAAACCGACCCAGGACGGCGCCACGCTCGAGCCCGTCGTGAGGAAGACGGACATCGCGTCGGGCAAGGGCGGCGAGCCCGGCACCGTGCGCATCGAGCGGCTCGGCCCGCACCTGTTCGGCTTCGTGATCGGCGAGGGCATCACGCTGCAGGGCTATACGCAGGCGAGCCGGTCGATCTGGCTGCCGCTCGGCAATGCGATCGTCGAAGCCGCGCCGCGCATCAACGAAACGATGGACAACAGCGGGTCGCTCGATTGCGGCAACGCGAAGTCGCATTGCGAGAGCCGCACGTTCGCGATCGTGCCGGACACGGCGGGCACGGGCGACGTCTATCCGCTGACGGTCACGGAGACGGGCGAGCGCGGCGGCAAGGACATCCATGCGCGCTACACGGTGAAGTTCGACGCGACGCGCGGGCGTTACGTGGTGCCGAGGGCGCTGCGGGAAGGGTACTGAGCGGGGGCGCAGGCCGATCGGCGCGGCGTGGGGACGGGCGGCATGGCCCGGGCGCGCGACGTGAGTGCGGAGCCGGCCGCACCGCCGCGTGGATGCCGTCGCCGGCCGGTTTCCCTCGATGCGTCCTTGCCGCGCATCATACGTACAGATAGCGCACGAGGTGGAAGAACACCGGCGCGGCGAAGCAGATCGAGTCGACGCGATCGAGCATTCCGCCGTGGCCCGCGATCATCGAACCCCAGTCCTTCGTGCCGAGCGAGCGCTTCACGGCCGACAGCACGAGCCCGCCGACGAAGCCCGCGATCACGATCGCGAGCGAGATCCCGAACGCCGCGCCGAAGCTGAACGGCGTCACGCGATACAGCGACGCGCCGCACAGCGTCGCGAGCAGGCCGCCGCCGATGAAGCCCTCGACCGTCTTCGACGGCGACAGGCGCGGCGCGATCTTGCGCCGTCCGAACAGCTTGCCGACCACGTATTGCAGCACGTCGCTGATCTGCACGACGAACAGGAAGAAGAACAGCAGCAGGGCGTTCTGTCCGGCGTAGTGCGGAATGTCGAGGATCAGCACGGCCGGCGCGTGGCTCAGCCCGTACACGCACACCATCAACGCCCAGTTGATCTTCGCGTTGCGGCTCAGGAATTCGCGCGTGTCCTGCGTGAGCGCCGACACCAGCGACATCGCGAAGAACAGGTGCACTGGCACGAAGATCGAGTACATCCCGTACCAGTTGATACCGAGCAGCAGATACTGCACCGGAATCGCGACGAAGAATGCGATGAAGAGCGTCGTGTGGTCGCTCGCGGTGGTCGGCGTGAGCGTGATGAACTCGCGCAGCGTCAGGTACGACAGCAGCGCGAACACCAGATACGTGACGTTGTTGCCGAGGCCGATCGCGATGACCATGATCGCGATCATGGCCCACCACGCGCGGATGCGCTGGTTCAGGTTGACGATCGTCGCGCTGGTGCCGCCGCTGCGTGCGCCGAGGATCGCGCCGATCAGGGTCGCGATCACCAGCACGCCGGTGACGCCCGCGACCAGTTCCCAGAAGAGAGTTCGCATGGGGATATCCGGAAAAGGGAGAGGGACGCGCGTTCAGCCGGCCGGCCGCTGCGGCGGCGCGAGCGCGACGATCGCGTCGCGCATGCGGGCGAGGAAGGTCGGCTTGTCTTCGTCGGCACCGAGCGCGTCGTCCGCGCCGAAGTGCACCTTGCAGATCAGCGGCACGGGCCAGATCGCGCCCTTCGGCATGATGCGCTGCAGGTTCTCGAGATAGACGGGTGTCAGCGCGACGTTCGGAAACTCGGTTGCGAGATGGAACAGTCCGCTCTTGAACGGCTGCGGCAACATGTCGGCGCCGCGCGTGCCTTCCGGAAAGATGATGATCGAGTGCCCTTGCCGCAGCGCATCGCGCACCGGCTCCAGCGGATGGCCGCCCCGCGGGTCGCCGCCGTTTTCGCGGTGACGGTCGATCAGCACGACGTTCAGCAGCTTTTGCGCGATATGGCGCTTCAGGTCGCTGCTGTCCCAGTAGTCGCGCGCTGCGACGGGCCGCACGACCGCGCGCACGTCGCGCGGCAGCGCGGCGAGGATCGCGAGCGTGTCGATGTGGCTCGTATGGTTCGAGAAGTAGATCTTCTGCGTCGACGACGGCGGCGCCTGGTGCCAGACCGGATACGCGCCGGCGACGAGTCGCACGATGGACAGCAGGAAATCGCGCTGCCAGACGTTCAGGATGTTCATCGGCGCGGCGCCTCCTGCGTGCATGCCCGCGCGGCCGCGCAGGCGCGGCAGGCGGAATCCCGGAATGCCGGCGCGGCTGGATGCGCGCCGGACGGCCATTGTTCAAGTTTTTTCAAATTCGTGGCTGCCTGTCGCAGGGCCGCAGGGCCGCGATAATCGGACGATTCGCGCGACGTTGCTTCGCGGCGAATGCGCCGGTCGACGGCGTGAAAATCGGCTGTTGCACGAGCGCCCGTGTGCAGTTCGAACGGATGACTGCGCTCACGGCGCCAGCGGATTATCGCGAGTTTCCGCCGAAAACGCCAGATTGCCCGGCGCGGCACGGCCGGCGTGCGGCTTGACGCTTCGGGGCCGCTCGGCGACGATACGACCACCTGTCGACAGCCGCCGCCGGCGGTTGCGCTGCCCTGGGCAGGGCGGTTGCAAACGTGTCCGGACGTGCAGAACCAATAAAACGATGAGCCTCTACGCACTCAAACCGAAATTCCAGAATCGTCTTCGTCCGTTCGCGGATTCGCTCGCCGAGCGCGGCATCACAGCCAATCAGGTCACGCTGTTCGCAGCCGGCGGCTCGATCGTCGTCGGCGCGCTGGCCGGGCTCGGCGTGTTCGCGCGCGTGCTGTTCCTGCTGATTCCGATCTGGCTGTTCGCACGGATGGCGCTGAACGCGATCGACGGCATGCTCGCGCGCGAGCACGGACAGAAGAGCACGCTGGGCGCGTACCTGAACGAGCTCGGCGACGTCGTGTCCGATATCGCGCTCGTGCTGCCGTTCCTCGCGATTCCCGCGTTCGCTCCGGCAGACGTCTGGCTGTTCGCGCTGACGGCGGTCATCGTCGAATGCGCGGGCCTGATCGGGCCGCTCGTCGGTGCGACGCGCCGCTACGACGGCCCGTTCGGCAAGAGCGACCGCGCGTTCGCGCTCGGCGCATTCGCGCTGTGGATCGGTTTCGGTTTGCCGGTCGGCAGCGTCGCCGCGTGGCTGTGGCGGCTGCTGATCGTGCTGTCGATCGTGACGGCGGTGCGGCGCGTGCAGGCCGGCATCGCCGAAGCGGGCGGTTGACGGCGGCAGGCTGATCGGCGCCGGAGGGCGGCGCCGCATGATTCGAATAACGAAACGAGAGAGAAACGCATGAGCGCACGCATGGCCCGCGAGGCCGACTTCATCACGCACGACGGCGAAACGCTGTTCTATCGTCACTGGCCCGCGACGGGCCCGCGCTGCCGCGGCGCGATCGTGCTGCTGCATCGC
This sequence comes from Burkholderia sp. Bp9016, assembly GCF_003857765.1. NCBI lineage: Bacteria > Pseudomonadati > Pseudomonadota > Betaproteobacteria > Burkholderiales > Burkholderiaceae > Burkholderia > Burkholderia sp. Bp9016. Next base: position 381,013 of record NZ_QTPY01000002.1, on the reverse strand, counting down.
GGCCACGAACATTCGGCGCGCGTCGCGCACCTCGTCGACGAACTCGACCTGCCGGATTTCTCATTTTTCGCATGGGATGCGCGCGGCCACGGCCGCTCGCCCGGCGCGCGCGGCTACAGCCCGAGCGCGGCCGCATCGGTGCGCGACCTGCAGACCTTCGTCGAGCATATCCGCGACACGCACGGCATCGCGATCGAGGACATGGCCGTGATCGGCCAGAGCGTCGGCGCGGTGCTCGCGGCCACCTGGGCGCACGATTACGCGCCGCCGATCCGCTGCCTCGTCGTCGCGTCGCCGGCGTTCCACATCAAGCTGTACGTACCGTTCGCGCGGCCGGGGCTGCGGCTGATGCACAAGCTGCGCGGCCTCTTCTACGTGAACAGCTACGTGAAGCCGAAATTCCTCACGCACGACCCGGAACGGATCGCGAGCTATGCGGCCGATCCGCTGATCACGCGGCCGATCGCCGTGAACATGCTGCTCGACCTGCACGACACCGCGCAGCGGATCGTCGCCGATGCGGCCGCGATCACCGTGCCGACGCAGTTGCTGATCTCGGGCGCCGACTGGGTCGTGCATCGTGGCCCGCAGGACCGCTTCTTCGAGCGGCTCGGCGCCGCCCGCAAGGAGCGCATTGTGTTGCCGGGCTTCTATCACGACACGCTGGGCGAGCGCGATCGCGCGCAGGCGCTCGCGCCGCTGCGCACCTTCGTGCTGCGCGAGTTCGATACGCCGAGCCCGCGCGTGTCGCTCGCCGATGCCGACCGGCGCGGCGCGTTCCACGACGAATACTCGGCGCTCGGCCGGCCGCCCGCGAACCCGTTCGCGCGTGCGTACTGGGCGATCACGCGGGCTGGCCTGAAGCTCGGTGGCGCGCTGTCCGACGGCATCGCGCTTGGGCTGCGGCTCGGCTTCGATTCGGGCTCGACGCTCGACTACGTGTACCGCAACCGCGCGCAGGGGCGGCTCGGCGTCGGCGCGCTGATCGACCGCACGTATCTCGATTCGCCGGGCTGGGTCGGCATCCGCCAGCGCAAGGTGCATCTGCAGGAACTGATCGGTGCGGCGATCGGCCGGCTGCGCGGCCAGGGCGAGCCGGTACGGATCGTCGACATCGCGGCAGGTCACGGACGCTATGTGCTCGATGCGATCGCGACGGTTGCCGAGCGCGACGGCGCGGCGCCCGACGACATCACGCTGCGCGACTACAGCCCGCCGAACGTCGAGGCCGGGCGCGTGCTGATCGCGCAGCGCGGCCTCGATCCGATCGCGCGTTTCGAGCGTGGCGACGCATTCGACGAAGTGTCGCTCGCGACGCTCGAGCCGCGCCCGACGCTCGCGATCGTGTCCGGGCTGTATGAACTGTTCGGCGAGAACGCGCTGATCGAGCGCTCGCTGCGCGGGCTCGCGCATGCGGTGCCGCCCGGCGGCTATCTCGTCTATACCGGGCAGCCGTGGCATCCGCAGCTCGAATTCATCGCGCGGGCGCTGAACAATCACCGCGGCGACGCGACGTGGGTGATGCGCCGCCGGTCGCAGGCCGAGATGGACGAACTCGTCGCGCGCGCCGGGTTCCGCAAGCTCGACCAGCGGATCGACGAGATGGGCATTTTCACGGTGAGTCTCGCGCAGCGGGTCGACGCATCATGAGCGCGCTCGGCGGCGGCACGAGCGGCGTGGGCGGTGGTATGGTCGGGGCGGCGGCCGGCCCGCGCGACGCATCGCTCGCGCTGCGCGTCGGCTGGCTCGCGGCGATGGGCGCGGTGTTCTTCTCCACGTACGGCTTCGCGAACTGGCTCGCCGCGCACCGCGCCGCGGTGCCGACGTTCGCATTCGGCTGGGAGCACGCGATTCCGTTCGTGCCGTGGACCATCGTGCCGTACTGGTCGATCGACCTGCTGTACGCGCTGTCGTTCCTGTTCTGGACGCGGCGCGACGACCTTCTCGATCACGTGAAGCGGCTGCTGACCGTGCAGCTCGTGTCGGTCGCGTGCTTCATCGCGTGGCCGTTGCGCTTCGGCTTCGAGCGGCCCGGCGCGGGCGGTGTGGCCGGTGCGCTGTTCACGCTGCTGATGGGCTTCGACAAGCCGTACAACCAGGCGCCTTCGCTGCATATCGGGCTGCTCGTCGTGCTGTGGGCCGTCTACGCGAAGCATCTGCGCGGCACGGCCGCGCGCGCCATGCTCCATCTGTGGTTCGCGGCGATCGGCGTGTCGGTGCTCACGACCTACCAGCATCATGCGATCGACGTGCCGACCGGCGCGGCCGTCGGCTGCTTCGCGCTGTTCCTGTTTCCGTTGCGCGATGCCGCGGGCCGCCTGCCGGGCGCGGAAGGCTCGCCGTCCGGCGCCGCTCGCGCGCTCGCGCGCCGCTATGCGCTCGGTGCGGCACTGGCCGCGCTCGTCGCGCTTTACTGCGTGTCGCATGCGCCGGGCTGGGCGCTGGCGGCGGGATGGGGCGCGCTGGGGCTCGCGTGCGTCGCGTGGGTCTACCGGCGCGGGGCGCCCGGTGCGTTCCAGAAGGACGACGCGGGCCGCTTTCCGGTGTTCATCCGCTGGCTGTTCGCGCCGACGATCGCCGGCGCGTTCGTCAATTCGAGGCTGTGGACCTTCCGGCAGCCGGTGCCGGCGCGGATCGACGAGCGCGTGTCGATCGGCCGTACGCCGACGACGCGCGACATGCGGCGCTATGGCTTCACCGCGCTCGTCGACCTCACGGCGGAGATGCCGCGCTGGGTCGCGGCAGACGCTTCGCTGGCGTATGCGGCGGTGCCGCAACTCGACCTCGTCGCGCCGAGCGCGGCGCAACTCGCGGCGGCCGTCGCGGCGCTCGAACGGCTGCATCGCGAAGGGCGCGAGGTGCTGGTTTGTTGCGCGCTGGGCTATGGGCGCAGCGTGCTGTGCGCGGCCGCGTGGCTCGCGGCACGGCGCGGGTTCGGCGACGCGCGCGAAGCGCTTGCGGCGGTGCGCGCGGTGCGGCCGCATGCGGTCTGGTCGGACGACGGCGTGGCCGTGCTGCAGGACTGGATCGATCGCCGCCGGGTCACGGGAGGCGTGTGATGCGCGATCCGTCCTCACCCTTCAGGATTGCCGCCGCACGCGGCGCGCTCGATGCGGGCGCGTGGGCGATCGCGGCCGCGCTGGCCGCGGCGGGCGCCGGCTGGTGGATCGCGTCGGGCTGGGCGCCGGCAACGATCGCGCGCGTATTGCTGGCCGTGATCAGCACCGGGTCGGGGATTGCCGCGCTGTGGTACGCGGTGCGCATCGAGATCGACCGGCGGCTGTTCGCCGCGCTGGCACGCGCGGCGTCGGGCGACGCGCCTGTCGACGACGGGCTGACCGCGCTCGACCGCGCGCTTGCCGATCTCGGCTGGATCGACGAAGGGAAGTTGGGGCGGGCGCTGGACGCGCGCGTGCGCGGCGCGGTCGGGTTGTGCCGGGCCGGCGTGCTGATCGCGATCGTGCAGTGGACCGCGGTCGGGATCGCGATCGCGCTGCCGCAAGTCGGTTAGCGGTACAGGTACGGGGCACGCGGTTGCGGCGCCAGGCCGCTATCCGCGTGTCGTGCGCCGTGCGTCATGGGTCACGCCCGCCCCGCGCGCGGCCCCCGCATCCGCTTCGCCTCGTACATCGCCCGGTCCGCATGCTCGATCAGTGCGTTCATGTCGGTGCCGTCGTCGGGCAGCAGCGCGGCGCCGACACTGACGCCGAGCGCAAGCGGACGTCCTTCGAATTCGAACGGTTCGCCGACCTGCTGCGCGAGCCGCACGCGCTGCGCGTCCACATCGTCGCGGCCGCCGACGTTCGGCAGGATCACCGCGAATTCGTCGCCGCCGACGCGCGCGACCGTGTCGGCGCGCCGCACCGCGCCGAGCATCCGCGTGGCGATCTCGCGCAGCGCGGCGTCGCCCGCGCGGTGGCCGTAGCCGTCGTTGATCGGCTTGAGCCCGTCCATGTCGATGTTGAGGATGCCGAGCCGGCCGTTCGCGCGCAGCGCGGTGTGCATCGACTGGCGCAGACGGTCGTAGAACAGCGCGCGGTTCGGCAGGCCGGTGAGCGCGTCGTGCGTCGCGCGCAGATAGAGTTCGTTCGCCTCGTTGCGTGCCGCGTGGAACATCGCGGCGGCGATCAGCTCGGCCGTGAGCCGCAGCGCGCCGGCATCGGCGGCCGAGAATCCGTCGACGTTCGGCGACATCACCTTCAGCACGCCGACCGTCGTGTCCGCGTGCGTGAGCGGCATCACGAGCATCGAGCGCAGCCCGACGCGGCGGCACGCGTCGCGATCGACGCGCGGGTCGGTTTCCGAATCCGTGCAGTGCAGCAATTCGCCGCGCGTCACGCACAGGCCCGACAGGCTGCCGGAGCGGCGCAGCCGCAGCCCGAGCATCCCGGCGGCGGAGCCCGACGCGGCGCGGTACACCATGTCGTCGCCTTCGGCGAACTCGACCGCCGCGCCGCTCGCGCCCGTCAGGTGGGGCACCTGCTCGGTCACATAGGCCATCACGCTGCCGAGGTCGAGGCCGAGTTTCGCGATCTCGGTTTGCGTGGCGATGATGCGCAGCAGCGTGGCCGGGGACGGGGTGACGGTATCGATGATTTGATCCAAGTCAGTTTTCCATGAATAAAGGGCGGCGCGATGCGTGCGCTTGCGGTAGCATACGCGCCGCTCGGCGGCAGCGCGTTTCGGGCGACCCGCAATGGGCCGCCGGTGTCCTGCCATCCCCAATCCGCGCCGGCAGTATGCCGGTCGGTCCGGCCGACAGCAACGACGCAATTCTTGCCATTCATCCGCTGAGTTCAGTATTTCCGACCGAACTGAGTTTTTTTCGCCTCGTCGTTGCGAATCGGGGTAAGTTTTGTCCTATTTTTGAGATAGTGTGACGAATGAGCGAGCGCCAGTGCCAGGCGCACGAAGCAGAGCGAATCGGCAATCGGGCAATTCGCCGCGTCGTTTCGATAAATGCATTCAGGCCAGACAATTGAGGGGAAGCAGTGGGGATGTGCATTCAAGGGCATGGCTGCTTTGCGCGCGCGGCTTGCGACGCGCTTGATGACCGGGTGATCGAGACGATGGGGCGCCGCGCATGAGGCCCGCCGCGTCGTTGCTCCTCCTGTCGGTCGCCACGTTTGGCGCGTTCCATGCGGCTGCGCTGTCGGCCGCGCCGATGCCGGCGGTGCCGGCGTCCGCTGCGGGGGGCGCCGCCGGGGCGTCTGCCGCCGCAGCGAATACACCGGTGCTCGCGGCCGCGCCGGCGGCGGCCAGCGCGGCCGGTGCCGCATCGGCCGGCCTGCCGGTGACGACCGTGCACCTGCCGTTCGCGTCGCTCGGCGCGTTCGATCCGTTGCGCCTGCGCGGCGCCGACGACGCACGCACGATCAACGCCGGCGTGCGGCTCGATCGCGTGGTCACCGGCGCGCGATTGCGCCTGACCTACGCGTACTCGCCGTCGCTCGTGTTCCCGATGTCGCACCTGAAGGTGTCGGTGAACGGCGAGGTGGTCGCGACCGTGCCGTTCGACGCGCCGCACGCGGGCCGCACGGTCACTCAGGACATCCCGATCGATCCGCGCTACTTCTCCGATTTCAACCAGATCGGCTTGCGCCTGATCGCGCATTACACGCTCGATCATTGCGAGGATCCGTCGAACTCGGCGCTGTGGGCCGATGTGAGCCCGACGAGCGAACTGCTGCTCGACGAATCGCCGGTGCGCCTGCCGAACGATCTCGCGCTGCTGCCCGCGCCGTTTTTCGACCGGCGCGACAACGGGCTGTTGCGGCTGCCGTTCGTGCTGCCCGCGTCGCCCGACTCGGCGACGGTGCGCAGTGCCGGCGTGCTCGCGTCGTGGTTCGGCGCGCAGGCCGACTACCGGCAGGCGCGTTTCCCGGTCGGCTCGGCGCTGCCGGCCGACGACCAGGCGGTGGTGGTCGGCACGGCCGCGACGTTGCCGGCCGGCCTCGCGCTGCCGCCCGTCAACGGCCCGATGCTCGCCGTCACCGACAACCCGGCCGCGCCGGGCCGCAAGCTGCTGGTGGTGACGGGCCGCACGGCGGCCGAAGTCGACGACGCAGTCGCGACGCTCGTGCTCGGCCGCGCGGCCCTGTCGGGGCCGGCGGCGACGGTCGCGCACGTCGATCTCGGCGCGCCGCGCAAGCCGTACGACGCGCCGCGCTGGCTGCCGGTGAACCGGCCGATCACGTTCCGCGAACTCGTGTCCGACCCGCGCGAACTCGAAGTGCGCGGCACGACGCCCGACGCGATCCGCCTGAACCTGCGCGTGCCGGCCGATCTCCATTCGTGGAACGGCTCGGGCGTGCCGATTACGCTGCGTTACCGCTATACGGCGCCGACCGTGCAGGACAACTCGACGCTCGCCGTCGAGATCAACGATCAGCTCGTGAAGTCGTACCGGCTCGGGCCGGCCCATGCGGAAGATGCGCGCGGGCGCATGCAGCTGCCGCTGCTGTCGGTGCCGGAAGGGCGCGTGACGAGCGACGTCGACATTCCGGCGTTCCGCGTCGGCAGCGGCAACCAGCTGCAGTTCCGCTTCACGCTCGATTCGCAGAAGACGGGGCTTTGCTCGAGCTCCGCGAGCGAACCGCAGCGCGCGGCGATCGACCCTGATTCGACGATCGACTTCTCGCACTTCGTGCATTACGCGCAATTGCCGAACCTCGCGTTCTTCGCGAACAGCGGCTTCCCGTTCACGCGCTTCGCCGACCTGTCGCAGACGGCCGTCGTGATACCGGATCGTCCGTCGCCGCAGGAGCTCGAAGCCTATCTGACGATGCTCGGCCACATGGGGCAGTGGACGGGCTTCCCGGCGCTGCGCGTGCAGGTAGCGCGACCCGGCGACGTCGCCGCGCTGGCCGGCCGCAAGGATCTGCTCGTGATCGACGGCTCGCCCGCGTCGCCGCTGCTGTCGCAGTGGCGCGCGTCGTTGCCGCTCGCGATCGACGAGCAGGCCGGCGTGGGCGCGACGCGTGTCGCGTTCTCGGTTAAGGAAAGCTGGCGCAACGGCGTCGGGCTGGCCAACGGCGGCGCGCGCATCGAACAGTCGGGCCCGCTCGCGGCGCTCGCCGGTTTCGAGCTGCCGGGCAGCCACGGTCGCAGCGTCGTCGCGCTGACGGCGACGGACCAGTCGCACCTGGGCGATCTGCTCGATGTGTTCCAGAAGCCCGGCCTCGTGTCCCAACTGCAGGGCGACCTCGCGCTGGTGAGACCGGGGCAGGTCGACAGCCTGCGCGTCGGCGAACCGTACGTGGTCGGCTTCGTGCCGTGGTATGCGCGCGTCTGGACGCACGCGGCGCGGCACCCGCTCGTGCTCGGCGCGGTCGGCGTCGTCGCGGGGCTGCTGCTCGCGCTCGGCGTGTTCAGCGTGCTGCAGAGAATCGCCGCGCGTCGACGGGGGATGTAACGGATGGCGCGGGCAATCGCAAGGCGACGGGCCACGCAGCCGGCGCGCCGCGTCGGCACGGCGCTCCTGCTGGCCGTCGCGGCCGCCTGCGCGTCCGGTGACGCGCAGGCGGTGCAAAGCGGCGCGGCCGACGCGCAATGCAGCGCGGCGTGGCCGCGCTGGGATGCGTTCAAGCGCGACTTCGTGTCGACCGACGGCCGCGTGATCGACGTCGGCTCGGCCGATTCGCGCACGGTATCGGAGGGGCAGGCGTATGGACTGTTCTTCGCGCTCGTCGCGAACGACCGGCGCGCGTTCGACACGATCCTCGCATGGACCGAGAACAACCTCGCGCAAGGCGACCTGAGCGCCCGTCTGCCGGCGTGGCTGTGGGGCCGCGCGCCGGACGGCACGTGGCGCGTGCTCGACGCGAACGCGGCGTCGGATGCCGACCTGTGGATCGCTTACACGCTCCTGGAGGCCGGGCGGCTGTGGCGCGAGCGCAGCTACACCGCGCGCGGCGCGCTGCTGGCGAAGCGGGTGCTCGACGACGAGACGGCGAGCGTGCCGGGCCTCGGCATCACGCTGCTGCCCGGGCCGGTCGGCTTCAAGCTGGCCGACGGCCAGTACCGCGTGAACCCGAGCTATTCGCCGCCGCAAGTGATCCGCGGGCTCGCCGCGCGGCTACCCGACGACCGCCGCTGGGCGGCGCTTGCGGCCAGCACCGGCCGCGTGCTGCTCGACACCGCGCCGAAGGGTTTTTCGCCGGACTGGGCGCTGTATCGGCCGGGTACGGGCTTCGGCCCCGATCCGCAGACGCACGCGGAAAGCGCGTACAACGCGATCCGCGTGTACCTGTGGGCCGGCATGCTCGACCGCACCGATCCGCTCGCCGCGCCAATGCTCGCGCGGTTCGCGCCGTTCGCCGATTACATCGCCGCCCATGGCGCGCCGCCCGAGAAGGTCGACACGACGACCGGCGTCGCGGGGCCGAACGACGGCAACGGCGGTTTTTCCGCGGCGGCCGTGCCGTTCCTCGACGCCCGCGGCCAGCACGCGCTCGCCGATGCGCAAGCCGCCCGGGTCGATACGCTCGCGCGTCAGACGGCGCCCGGCTACTACACGAGCGTGCTGACGCTGTTCGGCCTCGGCTGGCGCGACGGCCGCTACCGGTTCGACGCGGACGGTTCGCTCGAGGCGCGCTGGGAGGGCCGTTCATGCGCGGCCCGATGAAGCGCGCCGCGCCGCGCGTCGCCGGATTCGCATGGCTCGCGTCGTCGGTCTGCGTGGCCGCGCCGGCCGCGGTCGCTGTCGCGCCGAAAGCCGTTGTGCCGAATGCCGTACCGGTGCCGGCGCCGGCCGCGGCCGATCTCACCGACGCGCAGCGCCAGCTCGCGACCGCCCGCATGTGGGGCGTCAAGCATCGCGACGACCTCGCGCGCGATGCGGTGCGCAAGGGGCTGCTGATCGCGCCGAACGATCCTGAACTGCTCGCGGAGCAGATGCGCGTGCTGTTGCGGCTCGGCGATGCGAAAGGCGCGCAGGCCGCGCTTGCGCGGCTGCAGGCGAGTGCGCCGAGTGCGCCGGACACGCGGCGCGCGGCCGACGAGTACCGCGTCGCGACGAGCGGCCGCGGCGAGATGGCGCAGATCCGCCTGCTCGCGCGCAGCGGCCGCGCGGACGAAGCGGCCAAGCGTATCGTCGCGCTGTTTCCGAACGGCGCGCCCTCCGGTGCGCTCGGCGCCGAGTACTACCAGATCGTCGCGAACGCGCCGGGCGGGCGCGAGCCCGCGATCGCCGCGTTGCGCCGTGCGGTGGCGACCGACCAGCAGGACACCGGCGCGGCGCTGGCGCTTGCGCGGCTCCTGAACCAGCGCGACGACACGCGCCCGGAGGCGAACCGGATCGCATGGTCGCTCGCGAAGCGCGTCGACGCGGACCATATCGAAGCGATGGCCGTGTGGCGGCACGTGCTGCAGTCCGCCGGCATCGATCCCGCGTATGCCGACGCATTGCATGCGTATCTCGCGCTAGTACCGGACGACACCGAGTTTCGCGACCGCGTCGCCGAACTCGACCGGCAGCGCGATGCGCAGCGCCGGCTCGAGCGCGATCCCGATTACATCGCGCAGCAGCGCGGCCTGCAGGCGCTCGCGCGCGGCGATCTGGCGGCGGCCGAGCCGCTGCTCACGCGCGCCGCGCGGGCGCGCTCCGACGACGCGGATGCGGTGGGCGGCCTCGGCATGCTGCGTCTGCGCGAAGGCCGGCACGACGAAGCGCGCGCGCTGTTCGCGCGGGCGGCGACGCTCGCGACCGACCAGCGCGGCAAATGGCAGAGCCTCGCGCGCACCGCGCAGTTCTGGGGGCTGCTCGCGCAAGGCCGCGCGGCGGCGTCGGCAGGGCGTGCGCAGGATGCCGAACAGGCGGCGCGCGCCGCGCTCGCGATGCAGCCCGACAGCCCGGACGCGAAGCTGCAGCTCGCCGATGCGCTGCTCGCGCAGCGCGACTGGGCGCGTGCGGAGCCGTTGCTGCGCGAATTGCTGGCCGCGCGCTCGCCGAGCCTGTCGGCCGTGCGCGGGACCGCGACGCTGTATGAAAACACCGGCCGTGCCGATCGCATCGGCCCGCTGCTCGATGCGCTGCAAGGCCGCGTGACGGGCCGCGACGATCGCCACGCGCTCGACGGCCTGCGCGCCGATCTGCTCGCGAGCCAGGCGAAGGCCCTGGCGGACAAGGGCGAACGCGGGCCGGCCGCGCAGCGCTACGAAGCGGCGGTGCGCGCGGCGCCCGACGCGGCGTGGACGCGCTTCGCGCTCGCGCGGCTCTACCGCGACATGGGGCTGCCGCAGCTCGGCGGCACGGTGATGGACGACGGGCTCGCGCAAGGCGACACGCCCGAGATGCATTATGCGAGCGCGCTGTATCGCAATTCGATCGACGACGTCGCCGGCGCACGGGCGGCGCTTGCCGGCGTCGACGATCCGCACCGCACGGACGGCATGCATGCGCTCGCGCGCAAGCTCGACGCCGAAAGTGCGCTGGCCGACGCGCGCGGCGCGCTCGGTCGCGGCGATCGCGCGGCGTTCGCCGCGTCGCTCGCGCATGCGCAGGCGAGCGCGCCGGACGATCCCGACATGCTCGCCGCGATCGGCGCGCAGTGGATCGACGCGGGCGAACCCGGGCGCGGCCTTGCGCCGCTGCACGACTGGATCGCCGCGCATCCGAAGGACGCCGATGTGGACGTGCGATTGCGCTACGGCGACCTGCTCGGCAGCGCGGGGCGCGACGATGCGCTCGCCGCGTGGCTCGACACGCTGCGCCGCGAACCCGGACTGACGCCCGCGCAGACCGCGAGGATCGAGGATCAGTCGCTGCGTCTCGTGCTGCGACAGACCGACGAAGCGATCGCGCAACAGGACTATGCGCGTGCCCGCACGCTGCTTTCTCGCGCGAGCCCGGCTGGCCGCGAGGACAAGCGCTACGCGCTCGAACTGGCCGATCTCGAACGCGCGCAGGGCCACTACGATGCGGCGCGCGATGCGCTCGCGCCGGTCGTCGCGCGCATGCCGGAAGATGCCGATACGCAGCTCGCGCTCGCGCGGATCGACGAGGACAGCGGCCATCGCGCGGCCGCGCTCGCACGCGTGCAGGCCGTGCTTGGCCGCACGCCGGACGACGACGTCGATACGCGGCTGTCGGTCGTGCGCCGCCTGAATGCGCTGCGCCGCCCGGACGAAGCCGCGCAGGTGACCGACCGGTTGCAGGCCGCCTACCCGGCGCGCGCCGACGTAACGGTCGCGGCCGGGCGCGTGGCCGAAGCGCAGGGCCGCTACGACGATGCCGCGTCGCTGTACCGGCTGTCGCAGTCGCAGGAACGCACGAGCGGCGTGAGCCCGGGCCGCGACGGCCGCACGCCCGCGCAGGCCGCCTTCGCGGATCTCGAGCAGCGGCGCAACCCGGAGATCGAGATCGGCTGGCTGCCCGCGTACAAGTCGGGCGACGAAGGGATTTCCGCGTACCGCGCGCAGCAGGTGCCGGTCTACATGCAGATGCCGGTGCGTTACGACGGGCATGCGTTCCTGCAGCTCGACACCGTGCATCTGGACGCCGGCACGCTCGATACGAGCGACCCGGACGCGTATTCGCTGAAAACCTTCGGGACCTACGGGGGGCTCAAGGCCCTGGCCGGCTCGTCAATGTTTCCGTGGAATCTGCTGGCCGCCGGGGCGATCGCGAATCGGCAGGGCGACCTGCACCAGCCGACGACGGGCGTCGCGATCGGCGCCGGCTATCGCACCGACGCGTGGCGCTTCGATCTCGGCACGTCGCCGCTCGGGTTCCCGGTGCATTACCTGGTCGGCGGCGTACGCTATCGCTTCGACGCAGGCCCGGCGAGCTTCACCGTGAATGCGTCGCGGCGGCCGGAAACGAGCAGCGTGCTGTCGTATGCGGGAATGCGCGATCCTTGGACCGGCGCGGTGTGGGGCGGCGTGCGCCGCGACGGCGTGAACCTGCGCGGGTCGGTCGACATCGGCCGCGTGAACCTGTTCGCGGAACTCGGCGCGGGCGTGCTGTCGGGCAACAACGTCGAGCGCAACGCGGAAGTCACGCTGCGCTCGGGCTTCACGGTGCCCGTGTACGAACGCGCGACGATGAAGGTCAGCACCGGGCTCGTCGGCAATGCGTGGCACTACGCGCAGAACCTGCGCTACTACACGTACGGGCAGGGCGGCTACTACAGCCCGCAGCGCTATCTGTCGCTCGGCGTGCCGATCGAATGGGCCGGGCGGCGCGACGCGCTGTCGTGGGACCTGACCGTCACGGCCGGGATCTCGAACAGCTACGAGAAGGACTCGCTGTTCTACCCGACCTTTGCGGATCAGCGCGCCGCGCAGGAGGCGGCCGGCCTGGTCTATGCGGGCAGCTCGACGCGTGGCGTGTCGTTCTCGTACGGCGTGAACGGCATCGTCGAGTACCGCGTGAATCCACACCTGAGCGTCGGTGCGCAACTGCATGTGGACCGTTCGCACGACTATGCGCCGAGCTCGGCGCTCGTGTATCTGCGCTACGCATTCGATGCGCGCGCCGAGCGCAACTGGCTCGTCACGCCGACGCCAGTGCAGCTTTATTCGGATTACTAGGGGAACGCGTGAATACCGAAATCGATGCGACTCGTCCCGCGCTCGGCGCCGCCGGCCTGCTGGGTCGCCTGCGCCTGCTGCTGCGCACGGGCCCGGCCGGCGGTCGCGCCGGCCCGCTGAGCCGGCTCGCGATCGACGGGCTGCCCGATGCGTGGACGCCGCTCGAAGCGGGCGGCCTGTATGCCGTGTATGCGGCCGCCGGCACGCCGGCCTGTGACGCGCTCGTCTGGGAAAGCGCACGGCAGTCGCGCACGCGCGACGTGACGGTGGTGCTCGCACGGGACGCCGCGCGCGTCGCCGCGCGGATGCAGGCGTGCGGCTTCGCGGGCGGCGCACATCCGGCCGGCTGGCCGCGCAACCTGAACGTGCTGGCGATGCCGCCGGCCACCGGGCCGGCAGACGGCGACGCCGCGACGGAACCGGACGCGCCGCGCCGCGCGGCGCCCGGACCGTTCGCGCGACTCACGGGCGGCTTGCGTGCGATGAAGCGCTACGGTTTTCGTGCGCGCTCGGTGTATTTCATCGAAGGCGCGCAGCGCTGGTTAAGCTGGGACGATCCGTCCGCGCTCGCGGAAGAGGGGCACGCGCTTGCCGACTGGTGCCGCACGCACCGGATCGCGCTCGTGTTGCTGCTCGATCCGGAGATCGCCCGTGCCGATGCCGATTCGACCACCGACGATCCGCCGCTCGTGCGCGATGCGGGCCGCGCGCCGCGGGGCGAATTCCACGGCGTGTGCTCCGGTGTCGCGCAGTTGCAGCGCACCCACGGCGAGCTGCTGTGGGTCGTCGATTTCTGGCGCGCGGGCGACATGCTCGCGGCCGGCGAAGTGCGGCCGCTGCGCTTTGCGCCGAGCGGCCGGCTCGCCGCGATCGCCGACGGCGACGCGACCGAGCCCGCACGCAGGATGAAGCTCGCGACCGACGAGGACCGTGTCGTCGTCAGCCGCGCGATACTCGACGACGCGAGCCGCGTGCCCGCCGACTGGGAGATCGTCGACGACAACGCGGCAGTCGTCACCGCCTGCGCACACGCACAGGCCGCGACCGCGGTGCTGGCATTCCGCTCGCATGCGCAGCTCGAAGCGCTGTGCGCGGCGGTTCACGCGCTGCGCCGGCAGTGCGGTGGCGCACTCAAGATCGCGATCGTCGAACGCGACGAGGTGCTGCGCCAGCAGTTCGAGATGCTGCTGCTGAGCGTCGGCGCGAATCGCGTCGTCGCGCGCGACCTGCCAATGTCGCGCCTGCAGGCCGCCGTGCACGCGCTGCGCGGGCAACTCTATGCGCGGCCCGTCGCGCCCGACTATCGTGCGGCGCTCGCGGCCGCGCTCGGCGATTCGGTGCTCGGCTACCTGCCGGTCGGCGCGTTCTGCCTGCGCATCCGCGCGGTGCTCGATCGCGGCGCCGTGCTGTCGCTGCCGCACACGCTCGCGAAGATCGCGCTGCTGCCCGGCGTGTCGCACGTCGATGCGTTGCGGCGCTGCCGGCCGCGCCGCGCGGGCGATGTCGTGACGGCCGATGCCGGACACCTGTACGTGTTCCTGTTCGCATGCGAGCCGGCCGATGCGAGCGACGCACTCGCGCGGATCTTCGACGTGCCGGTCGATACGCTGTCGGATCGCGTCGTGTGTCTCGGGCACGAAAGCATCGACAAGGAACTCGATGCGCTGAAGACCGAGAACCGGCGCGCGCCGATCGCCGACTACAGCGACCTGTTTGCAGTGGCGCGACCCGCTGCCGCGCCGCAGGTGCCGGCCGGACGCGCGGGCGAGGTCGCACGGCGCGCGGAACCGGGTGGCGCGAGCGATATGCCGGGCGCGGCCGACAGGCCGATCGATGCGGCGCGGCCGCTCGCGCGGGCCGATGCCGACGCCGTGCCGGCCGCCGATGCGCCGGCGCAGGTTTCCGTATTTCCCGCCGCGCGTGCGCGCGGCGCCATTCGCAGTGCGATGCCGCTGCGCAAGCCGGAGGGCGCATGATCGCCGAACTCGTCATCGGTTTCATCGTCGGCCTCGCGATCGCGGTGCCGGTGTGGATTGTCGCTCAGCACCTGGGCATCGGCCGCGGTTTCCATGCGCCGCGCGGGATCAACCGGCGCGAAGCGGTGCCGTGCGAACTCGTGCCGGTGGCGCTGCGCGGTCGCCTGCTGCCCGATGCGGGCCGCACCGGCGAGGCGTCGCGATGAAGACGATCGCCATTACGTCGACGACGGGCGGCGCGGGCCGCACGACGCTCGCCGCCGCGCTCGCGGTGCTGCTCGCGCGCCGCGGCCGGCCGGTCGTCGCCGTCGAATTCGACGCGCAGAACCTGATGGGCGCGTCGCTCGGGCTCGACACGCTGCCCGAACACGGTCTCGCGCACAGCCTGCTCGGCGACGCCGCGCCGTGGCACGCGCAGACATGGCGCAATGCAGACGGCGTGCTGTTCGTGCCGTATGGGCAGGTCGACGCGGCGGGCGCCGCCGCGTGCGACGCGCGGCTCGTGGCCGATTCCGCCTGGTTGTCGCGCGCGCTCGACGAGATCGCGCTGCCGGCCGACGGGGTCGTGCTGGTCGACACCGCACGCTATCCGTCGCCACAGGCCGAGCAAGCGATTCGCCGCGCGGACCTGACGCTCGTCGTCGTGCCGCCCGAACCGGCGGCATGCGCGACGCTCGCCGCGCGTCTGGACGCGCTGCGCGCCGGTGGCGGCGAGCTGCAGATCGTCGTGAACCGGCTGAACCCGGCGCGCGACATGCAGCGCGACGCGCTCGGGATGCTCCGCGCGGTCGCGGGGCCGGCGTCGATGCTCGAACAACGCATCCACGTCGATGCAGCCGTGCCCGAAACGCTTGCGCGGGGCAGCTGGATTTTCGACGACGCGCCTTATTCTCAGGCGTCGCACGACCTGAACGGCGTCGCGAACTGGGTCGATACGTGGCTCCCGGCGGCCGTGGCCGACCGTGCGGGAGCGTCGCGATGAAGGGCGCATCCGCGTCGCGCTGGCGCGTGGCCCGCCGCCGCGTGACGGACTGGTGCGCGCGCGGCATCGGGCTGCCGGTGCAGCGCACGCTGCTCGACTGGCTCGTGCGGCTGTTCTTCCATGCGCCGCCGCCCGGGCGGCCCGACCCCGTGCGCCGCTGGGCGCGCACCGGCTTCCTGCGGCTCGCGCGCGACTGGGGCGTGCTGCAGCCGTTGAGCCCGCGCGAATGGCTGTGGCGCGCGATCGTGCGTGCGCCGCGCGGCGCCGACGGCCGGCCCGCGCGCGATCCGCTTGCGTGGTTCGACACGTTCGTCGTGCCCGTCTACGTCGCGGCGCGCGCGCTCGCGCGGCGCGTCAATATGCAGTTCGAGCGCCTGCCGTGGGCACGCTGGGGCGGCTGGCTCGATGCGCGCGCGAACGGCGTCGGCCGGCACCGCTGGCTGGCGCCGCTGCTGCTGATCGCCGGCGCGGTGCTGTGGGCCGCGGCCGGCATGTCGCCGCTGATGCCCAACGCGCAGTTCGCGTTCTTCGCGATCGTCGCGATGCTCGCGCTCGCGCTGCGCCGCCTGCCCGGACATCTGCCGACCCTCGCGCTCGCATCGCTCGCGCTGCTCGCGACGGTGCGCTACGTGTGGTGGCGCACGACGCAGACGCTCGACTTCCGCAGCCCCGTCGAGGCCGTGGCCGGCTATCTCCTGTACGGCGCCGAAGCCTATACGTGGATGATCCTGCTGCTCGGCTTCGTGCAGACCGCGTGGCCGCTCGATCGCCCGATCGTGCCGCTGCCCGACGATCCCGACGAATGGCCGAGCGTCGATCTCTACATTCCGACCTACAACGAACCGCTGTCGGTCGTGAAGCCGACCGCGTTCGCCGCGCAGAGCATCGACTGGCCGACCGACAAACTGCGCGTGTACCTGCTCGACGACGGCCGGCGTCCCGAGTTCGAGGCGTTCGCGAAAGAGGCGGGCATCGGCTACCTGACACGCGACGACAACCGTCACGCGAAGGCCGGCAACATCAACCGCGCGCTGCCGAAGACGCACGGCGAGTACATCGCGATCTTCGACTGCGATCACGTGCCGACGCGCTCGTTCCTGCAGACCACGATGGGCGTGTTCCTGCGCGACCCGAAGTGCGCGCTGGTGCAGACGCCGCACCATTTCTTCTCGCCCGATCCGTTCGAACGCAACCTCGGCACGTTCCGCGAGATTCCGAACGAGGGCAACCTGTTCTACGGGCTCGTGCAGTCGGGCAACGACCTGTGGAACGCGACGTTCTTCTGCGGATCGTGCGCTGTGCTCAAGCGCAGCGCGCTGGAGGAGGTGGGCGGCGTCGCGGTCGAAACCGTGACCGAGGACGCGCACACGGCGCTCAAGCTGCATCGCCGCGGCTACACGTCGGCGTACCTGCCGACCGTGCAGGCAGCCGGCCTCGCGACGGAAAGCCTTGCGGGCCACGTGAAGCAGCGCACGCGCTGGGCGCGCGGAATGGCGCAGATCTTCCGCATCGACAACCCGTTCCTCGGGCGCGGGCTCGGCTTCGTGCAGCGGATCTGCTACGGCAACGCGATGCTGCATTTTTTCTACGGGATTCCGCGGCTCGTGTTCCTGACGATCCCGCTCGCGTACCTGTTCTTCCACCTGTACTTCATCAATGCATCGTCGGTCGCGCTCGCGAGCTACGTGATTCCGTACCTGGTGCTCGCGAACGTCGCGAACTCGCGGATGCAGGGGCGTTACCGCCATTCGTTCTGGGCCGAGGTCTACGAATCGGTGCTCGCGTGGTACATCGCACTGCCGACCACCGTCGCGTTCTTCAGCCCGAAGCACGGCAAGTTCAACGTGACCGACAAGGGCGGCAAGATCGACGAAGGCTACGTCGACTGGTCGACGTCGAAGCCGTACCTCGTGCTGTTCGCGCTGAATGTGCTCGCGGTCGTCGCGGGGCTCTGGCGGCTCGTGGCCGAGCAGGGCGACGAGGCGGCGACGATCCTGATCACGCTCGGCTGGACCGTCTACAACCTCGCGATGCTCGGCGCGGCGCTGGCGGTTGCGCGCGAGACGAAGCAGGTACGCGTCACGCACCGGATCGCGATGCGGGTGCCGGCGACGCTGCTGCTCGCCGACGGCTCGACGGCCGCCTGCTTCACGAGCGACTACTCGACAGGCGGGCTCGGTCTCGAAGCGGTGCCGGGGCTGCCGCTTGCGGTCGGCGACACGCTGACGGTGTGCGTGACACGCGGCGACCGGCCGTTCCCGTTTCCGGTGCGTGTGAGCCGCGTGACGCCGACCCACGTCGGCGTGAGCTTCGAGGCGCTCACGCTCGAACAGGAGCGCCAGCTCGTGCAGTGCACGTTCGGCCGCGCGGACGCGTGGCTCGACTGGCACGCGGGCTCGCGCCCCGACACGCCGCTGCGCGGGCTGAAGGAAGTGCTGCAGGTGGGCGTCGACGGGTACGTACGGATGTGGAAGGGCGCGGCGCGCAGCGTGCAGACCATGCTGGCGCCGAAGCTCGATCGGGCGCGCGACTGACGCGGCGCTCATGACGGAGTGGTTTAGATGACGTTCTGGAATCTGTATTTCATCCTGAAGTTCGCGCTGTTCGCGACCGGCCACCTGCAGCCGATGTGGCTCGCGAACCTCGCGTTCGCGCTGGCGCTCGTCGCGAGCGCGCCGATCCGGCAGCGCGTGTGGCGCATCGTGCGGCAGATCGTGGCGATCGCGATCGCGGTGCCGCTGCTCGCGCGCGAGCTGCATGCGCCGCCGCTCGCGCGTCTCGCCGAAGCCGCGCGCGAGGTCAGCACGTTCCGCCTCGACTACTGGATGGAACTGCTGCCGCGCCTGCTGCCGCCGATGCTGGTGCTGACGGTGGCGGGCGCGCTGATCGTCTATTTCATCGTGAACCGCTGGCTGCGCGTCGCAACCTTCGTGCTCGCCGTGCTGATCGTGATGCCGCTATGGCAGGCCGGCAACGGACTGATGGCGCGCGTCGTCGCACCGCCCGCGCAGCAGCTCGCCAACGGCAACGGCGGGCGCTCCGACCAGCCCGAGGATCACAACGCGGCGCTCGCGACGTTCCGCGCGCAGGAGTCGCAGCGGCAGGTCACGTTCGGCCATCTCGGCAACGATCCGTCCACGCAGTTCGACGTGATCGTGCTGCATATCTGCTCGCTGTCGTGGGACGACCTCGACGCCGCGAAGGTGCGCAACCACCCGATGCTGAGCCACTTCGATTACCTGTTCAACAACTTCAGCACGGCCGCGAGCTACAGCGGCCCGGCCGCGATCCGCGTGCTGCGCGCGACCTGCGGCCAGGAAGCGCACGCGGACCTGTACAAGCCCGCGCCGCAGCAGTGCTACCTGTTCTCGCAGCTGGCGGCCGCCGGCTACACGGTGCAGTCGCTGCTGAACCACGACGGCCACTTCGACAACTTCCTGCAGGTCGTGCACGACAACCTCGGCGTGCCCGACGCGCCGATGATCTCGAACGCGGCCGCACCTGTCGCGATGCACGCGTTCGACGGCTCGGCGATCAAGGACGACTACCAGACGCTCGCGAACTGGTACGCGCAGCGCGCATCGGTGCCGGGGCCGGTCGCGCTGTACTACAACACGATCAGCATGCACGACGGCAACCGCGTGATCGGCAGTTCGCTGAACAGCATCGACTCGTATCCGCAGCGCGCGACCAAGCTGATGGACGACTTCGACCGGCTCGCCGATCTGGTCGCGCAGTCGGGCCGGCGCGCGGTGATCGTGTTCGTGCCCGAGCACGGCGCCGCGCTGCGCGGCGACAAGAACCAGGTCGCGGGCCTGCGCGAGATTCCGACGCCGCGCATCATTCACGGGCCGGTCGGCGTTCGGCTCGTCGGTTTCACCGGCAATCACGGCACGACCACCGTGATCGACCAGCCGACGAGCTTCCTCGCGCTCGCGCAACTCCTGTCGAACCTCGTGTCGAACAGTCCGTTCAAGCCCGGCGTGACCCTCGCGCAATATGCGGCCGATCTGCCGCGCACGCGGATGGTCGGCGAGAACGAGGGCACGGTGACGATGCAGACGCCCGCGGGCTATGCGGTCAAGACTCCGGACGGCGTATGGATCGACGAACAATAAACATCGGCGAAGGCGACGAGGGCCGCCTGTCGCAACCGAACGACGTGCTCGGCCTCGCGCGGCACCTACCCGCGCTGGACCCGGCCCACTATGTCGACGAGCAGGCGCGGCGCGCGTTCGTCGAATCGCTCGAGCGCTGGCCGGTACTTGCGAAGCTGATGGGATTGACGCGGTAAACGCAACGCGGCCGGCGTGAATGCCGGCCGCGTTGCGTCGATCGACCGATGAAGTGTCAGTGCGCCTTGCGTTCCGGCTGGCGCGTCCACTGGTCTTCTTCGCCGGGTACCTTGCCGAAGGTCTGCGCGGCCCACGCGTTGCGGGCCGCTTCGATCTTCGCGCGCGCGCTCGACACGAAATTCCATTCGATGAACCGCTCGCCCGGCAGATGAGCGCCGCCGAGCAGCATCACGCGCGCGCCGTTCGCGCTCGCGAGTGCGACGCCCGTGCCGGGTTCGAGCACGGCCATCGTCGCGGGGGCGAGCGGCGTGCCGTCGATCGTGAGGTCGCCGTCGACGAGATACACGCCGCGCTCGTCGTGTTCCGCGTCGAGCGCAAGGGTTCCGCCCACCGTGAATGCCGCGTACGCATAGAGCGTCGGCGAGAACACCTCGACTGGCGACGTGAGCCCGAACGCCGTGCCTGCGATCACGCGCACGTTCGTGCCGTCGCGCGTGAACGACGGCAGCGTGTCGGCCGCGTGATGCGCGAATGCGGGCTCGGTGTCCTCGTGCTCGACCGGCAGCGCAACCCAGGTCTGGATCCCGTGGACCGGCTGCGCGAGCGGCCGGTCTTCGTCGGGCGAACGCTCCGAGTGCACGATGCCGCGTCCGGCCGTCATCCAGTTCACGTCGCCGGGCACGATCTTCTGCCGGAAGCCGAGGCTGTCGTGATGCATCAGCGTGCCGTCGAACAGGTAGGTGACGGTTGCGAGACCGATGTGCGGATGTGGCAGCACGTCGATGCCGCTGCCGGCCGGCAGCACGGCCGGCCCCATCTCGTCGAAGAAGATGAACGGGCCGACGAGGCGCGCGGCGCGCGCGGGCAGCACGCGGCGCACGACGAGGTTGCCGATGTCGCTCTCGCGCGGCGTGAGCAGGGTCTTGATCGATGCGGACATGGTGAGGGCTTCGGGTTCGGGGGGGCGGCGCGTCAGGCGATCGCGGTGTCGATCGCGATCGGGTGCGAGAGGATCTTGTGCACCGGGCACGCGTTCGCGATCTGCAGCAGGCGCTCGCGCTGCTCGTCGGACAGGTCGCCGTCGAGCGTGATGCGGCGCACGATCGTACTGCCCGCGCTGCCCGATTCGTGCGCGAGCTTCACGTGCACTTCGGCGAGCGGCCAGCCCTTGCGTTGCGCATACATCTTCAGCGTGATCGCGGTGCATGCGCCGAGGCTCGACAGCAGCAGCGCGACGGGTGTCGGTGCCGCGTCGCCGCCGCCGAGCGACGCCGGCTCGTCGGCGCGCCACTGATGGACGCCGTCGGTGAAATGGACCAGGTAATCGACCGAGCCGATGCTCGCTTCGACGGACAGTTCGCTCATTGCAATTCCATGTGGGGAAGGGGGTGGGCCGGCGACCGTCCGGGCACGGCCGGTCGTTACGGTTCGAGCAGGCGCTGCAGCCGCAGTTCCTCGAAGTCCAGTTCGGATTCTATGCGGTGCAGCACCGCGTCGTCGACCCGGCCATCGCGATGCAGTCCGAGCAGCGCATCGCGTGACACGCCGACCAGTTCGAGCTCCACGCGCAGCATGCGTGCGCGCACGTCCGCCGGTTCGGCGCCATCCCGGTGCGCGCGCTCGTTGAACGCGACGCGGCTGCGGTATTCGGTCAGCAGCCGGTCGAGCGATGCGCGCTCGAGGCCCGAGCCGTGCTGCCCGCGTGCGTCGAGCTCGGCGAGCGCCGCGCCGAACGTGTGTGCGCGCGCCGCGTGCTCGGACATCGTGTGCCGCGCGGCCGGCTGCAGTTTCAGCACGCGGATCAGCGGCGCGAGCGTGCCGCCCTGCACGACGAGTGTCGCGATGATCAGCAGGAACGTGCTGAACAGGATCAGGTCGCGGCCGGGGAAGTTGCCCGGCAGCGCGATCGCGGCGGCGAGGCTCACCACGCCGCGCATGCCGGACCAGCCGAGCACGACGGCCTCGCGCCACGACCACGCCGGATGGCCCGCCCGCGCCGCGCGCAGGCGGCCCGGCAGCCACATCGCGACGAACACCCATACGACGCGCGCAGCGATCGCGGCGGCGGTGGCCGGCAGCGCCACGCGCAAGCCATCCATCAGCACCGCGCCTTCGTGGTTCACGCGCGCGAGGATCGCGTGCAGCGCGAGGCCGATCAGGATGAACACGAGCGCGTCGAGCACGAACACGATCGCTTCCCACGTCGCCTTCGCCTTGATCCGCATGTCGGCCCCGAACACGCGATGCTGGCGCACGCCGAGCACGAGCCCGCAGGTGACGACCGACAGCACGCCCGAGCCGTGCACGGCTTCCGCGATCCCGTAGCTGCCCCATGCCATCGCGAAGGTCACGACAATGCCGAGCATCGGCTCGCGCAGGCGCTGCAGTACCCAGCACATCGCATGACTGCATGCGAGGCCGACCGCGATGCCGATCAGCGTGAGCGAGAAGAACAGGCTGGTGGCGCTGGCCGTCGTGATCGTGACCGCGAGCGCGGCCGATACGGCCATCTGATAGAGCAGCAGACCCGACGCGTCGTTGACGAGGCTTTCGCCTTCGAGCACCGCGACGAGCCGTGCGGGCAGCGGATGACGTTTCAGGATCGCCTCCGCGGCGATCGCATCGGGCGGCGACACGATCGCGCCGAGCGTGAAGCAGGCGGCCCACGGCAGCGCGGGATTCACCGCGTGCACGGCGAGTGCGACCGCGACGGTCGTGAATGCCACCGCGCCGAGCGCGAGCGAGGTGATCGACGCGAGCTCGCGCCGGAATTCCTTCCACGCCGTGTAGAAACCGCTCGACATCAGCAGCGGCGGCAGCACGGCCGCGAGCAGCAGCGCCGGGTCCATGTCCGGCACGCGCTTGCCGGCGACGGCCACCGCGCAGCCGCCGAGCAGCAGCACCACGGCCGGCGGAATCGAGATCCGTTCGGCGAGCCACGTGAGCGCACCCGCGCCGCAGATCAACAGCAGCAGGTAATGGAACAGCTCGACATTGCTCATGCGCGGCGGTTCGCGACGCGCGGCATCACGACGGCTTGCGTTCGTTCGTGCTGCCGCCCGGCAGTGCGCCGAACATGTGCTGGCTGCACTTCGCGTCGCGCCACGCCGTATTCAGCCGATGCCCCGCGAGCATGCGCCGTGCGACGGGCAGGATCTGTTCGCCGGCCAGCATACCGAGCAGGCCGGTGAGCGCGATGACCGGCGGCGCGGGCGAGTTCACGCCGATCGCGCCGTAGACGACGCCGGCGAGGATGCCGGCGAGCAGCGAGAAGATATACGGTTTCATGGTCGAGCGCCTCGTGATGGCCGAGCGGCACCGCAACGGCGCCGTCAAAGTCTTGAAAGCGTATCGGGTTTGCGTGAAGAAAAAAAGCACGGGCGGCCCCGAACGGACGTCGTTTCCGGAATTGCATCGATTCCATTTCTTGGGTGTTCGCGCCGTGCGTTTGAGGATTAAATATTTCGAGCCGGATGACGATCCGGCGCGACGTATCTCCGGCTCCTTCCGTTTTCACGGTCGAGGCAGGCCCTCTTTTTCTCGTTCACAGGACGCGATGCGCCATGAGCAATCCGAAGCTTGAAGTACTTACTCCGCAGAACAGCCAGCTGATCTTCATCGACCAGCAGCCGCAGATGGCATTCGGTGTGCAGTCGATCGATCGCCAGACGCTGAAGAACAACGTCGTCGGTCTCGCGAAAGCCGCGAAGGCGTTCAACGTGCCGACCACGATCACGACGGTCGAGACCGAGAGTTTCTCGGGGCATACCTATCCGGAATTGCTCGACGTGTTCCCGAACCAGAAGACGCTCGAACGCACGTCGATGAACTCGTGGGACGACCAGAAGGTGCGCGACGCGCTGGCCGCGAACGGCCGCAAGAAGGTGATCGTGTCGGGCCTGTGGACCGAGGTCTGCAATACGACGTTCGCACTGTGCGCAATGCTCGAAGGCGATTACGAGATCTACATGGTGGCCGATGCATCGGGCGGCACGTCGCAGGCCGCGCACGATTTCGCGATGCAGCGGATGGTGCAGGCGGGCGCGGTGCCTGTCACCTGGCAGCAGGTCATCCTCGAATGGCAGCGCGACTGGGCGCGCCGCGATACGTACGACGCAGTGATGAACGTCGTCAGGGAGCACTCGGGCGCGTACGGGATGGGCGTCGACTACGCGTACACGATGGTCCACAAGGCCGCGCAACGTACCGCGACGCCGCACGAGTCGGTTCCGGCGGTTCCGGCGAAGTAACGAACGATCGACCCGATCGATGTCCGCGACGGACTGCGGAATCCGAAGACCGCCGCCCGCTCAGGTCGCGGGCAGCGCCCATGGTGCATGCGCGAAATGTTCGGCGAGGAAGTCGAGCAGCACCGTCACGCGAGCGGCGCGCAGCATGCCGGGCGGCGTGACGAGGTTGACGTTGATGTCCGCGATCTTCCAGTCACGCATCACTTCCTCGAGTTCGCCGCGCTGCATCGCGTCCCACACCAGGAACTCGGGCTGCAGCGCGAGGCCGTGGCCGGCGACGAGCGCGGGGACGATCACGTCGGCGTTGTTGGTGCGGATGCGTCCGTGCACGTTCACGCCGAAGTCCTCGCCCGAGGCCGGGAGGCGAAAGCGCCAGTGTTCGGGCGTCGGCAGGTTCGTGTAGGTGAGGCAAACGTGCTGTTCGATGTCGCGCGGATGCGTGGGCCGGCCGTGCCGGTCGAGATACGAGGGCGACGCGACGAGCGGGCGGCGCACCGCGCACAGCCGGCGCGAGCGCAGCGACGAATCGCTGAGCTCGGCGATGCGGATCGCGACGTCGAAGCCGCCGGACACGATGTCGACGATGTGATCGGTCAGCACGAGGTCGATGTCGACGCGCGGATAGCGCTCGAGAAACGCGGGCAGCAGCGGCGACAGATGGCGCAGCCCGAACGACATCGGCGCGTTCACGCGCACGAGGCCGTGCGGTTCGAGTGCTTGCGCGGTCGCTTCGCTCTCGATCAGCTCGGCGTCGGCGAGCAGGCGGATCGCGCGGTCGCGCAGCAGTTCGCCGGTGGGCGTGAGCGACAGCTTGCGCGACGTGCGGTACAGCAGCATCGCGCCGAGGCGCTTTTCGAGGCGCGCGATCGCCTTCGATACGGTCGGTTGCGATATGCCGAGCAGTTCCGCGGCTTTCGCGAACGAGCCCGTCTCCGCGACGCGCGCAAAGATGGCCCAGGCTTCGAGGTCAGGAAGGGTTTGCATGGTCGGACAGAGTGGCAGGAATGCGAAGTGAATGTGGCGGCAGCGAATCGAGCAGCCGTTGCGATGCGGATCATTCTAATCCGGCCGGGAGGAAAAATCGTTATGGAATCTTATCTATTGTCACTGTCCGCCGGCATGCTGATCGGCGTCGTGTACAGCGTGATCAGGGTGCGCTCGCCTGCGCCGCCGCTGATCGCGCTGATCGGCCTCGCCGGCATGTTGATCGGCGCACAGGCCATCGGCCCCGTCCGTCACTGGCTCGGCTTCTGACCACATCGAGGACACACCATGAACGCAACCGATACTCAACCGGATCTCATCCTGCACAGCGGGCGCATCACGACGCTCGATCGTGCGAACCCCGTCGCGACTGCCGTCGCGATCAAGGACGGCCGCTTCGTCGCGGTCGGCAGCAACACCGACATCATGCCGCTCGCGGGCCGCGCGACGAAGGTGATCGATCTCGACGGGCGCCCGGTGCTGCCGGGCCTGATCGACAACCACACGCACGTGATTCGCGGCGGGCTGAACTACAACCTCGAGCTGCGCTGGGACGGCGTGCGCTCGCTCGCGGTCGCGATGGAGATGCTCGAGCAGCAGGTCGCGATCACGCCGGCGCCGCAATGGGTGCGCGTGGTCGGCGGCTTCGCCGAGCATCAGTTCGCGGAGAAGCGCCTGCCGACGATCGACGAACTCAATGCGGTCGCGCCCGATACGCCGGTGTTCATCCTGCACCTGTATGACCGTGCGCTGCTGAACGCGGCCGCGCTGCGCGTCGTCGGCTATACGAAGGACACGCCGGAGCCGCCGGGCGGCACGATCCTGCGCGACGAGACGGGCAACCCGACGGGCCTGCTGCTCGCGAACCCGAACGCGTCGATCCTCTATGCGACGCTGGCGAAGGGGCCGAAGCTGCCGTTCGAATATCAGTACAACTCGACGCGTCACTTCATGCGCGAGCTGAACCGGCTCGGCGTGACCGGCGTGATCGACGCCGGCGGCGGCTCGCAGAACTATCCCGACGATTACGAAGTGATCCGCAAGCTGCACGATGCGGGCGAGATGACGGTGCGCATCGCATACAACCTGTTCACGCAGAAGCCGAACGCGGAGAAGGAAGACTTCGTGAACTGGACGAAGAGCGTCAAGTATCACGACGGCACCGACTATTTCCGCAACAACGGCGCGGGCGAGATGCTGGTGTTTTCCGCGGCCGATTTCGAGGACTTCCGCGTCGCGCGTCCGGACCTGCCCGCGCAGATGGAAGACGATCTCGAAGGCGTCGTGCGCGTGCTCGCGCAGAACCGCTGGCCGTGGCGCATGCATGCCACCTACGACGAAACGATCAGCCGCGCGCTCGACGTGTTCGAGAAAGTGAACCGCGATATTCCGCTCGACGGGCTGAACTGGTTCTTCGATCATGCGGAAACGATCTCCGAGAAGTCGATGGACCGGATCGCCGCGCTCGGCGGCGGCGTTGCGGTGCAGCACCGGATGGCGTACCAGGGCGAGTACTTCGTCGAGCGCTACGGCGCGCAGGCAGCGGAAGCGACGCCGCCTGTCGCGAAGATGCTCGGCAAGGGGCTCAAGGTATCGGCCGGCACCGACGCGACTCGCGTCGCGTCGTACAACCCGTGGGTGTCGCTCGCATGGCTCGTGACGGGCAAGACGGTCGGCGGGATGCGCATGTATCCGCAGCGCAACCTGCTCGATCGCGAAACCGCGTTGCGCATGTGGACCGAGTACGTGACCTGGTTCTCGAACGAGGAAGGCAAGAAAGGGCGCATCGCGGTCGGGCAGCTCGCCGACCTGGTCGTCCCGGATCGCGATTTCTTCACATGTGCGGAGGACGATATCGTCGACACGACTGCATTGCTGACGATCGTGGGCGGCCGGATCGTGTGGGGCGCCGGGCCGTTTTCGTCGCACGACGCGCCGATTCCGCCCGCGATGCCGGACTGGTCGCCGGTGCGCGCGTACGGCGGTTACGGCGGCTGGGGCGCGACGCAACGCGACGGCGCACCGCTCCAACGGGCCGCGGCCGCCGCGATGTGCGGCTGCGCAAGCGCGTGCAACGTGCACGGCCACGCACATGCGGGCGCGTGGGGCCGCGCGTTGCCGACCTCGGACGCGAAGGGCTTCTGGGGCGCGTTCGGCTGTTCGTGCTGGGCGGTCTGACATGACGACGCGCACCGTCTACGGCAACCCGGCATGGGTTCGTGCGCTGCTGTCGCAGCCGTGGGCCTTGCCGCTCGCGCGCCTGGCGCTGGTGTCCGCCTTTCTGATCGGCGGCGTCGCGAAGGCGCTCGATTTCGACGGCGCGGTCGCGGAGCAGGCGCACTTCGGCCTGCATCCGGCCGCGCTGTGGGCGGTGCTCGCAATCGCGGTCGAGATCGGCGGCTCGCTTTGCGTAGTGTTTCGCCGCTTCACGTGGCTCGGCGCCGGCAGCCTCGGCATGCTGACGCTCGTCGCGATGGTCGTGGCAAATGATTTCTGGAATCGCTCGGGCGCCGGGCATTTCATGGCGCTCAACAGCTTTTTCGAGCATCTCGGGCTGATCGCGGCACTCGTGCTGGCGACCGTGCTCGACGATGCGCAGCACGCGGCCGACGACGGCCGCTCCATTCGATGACGATGCAACAACCAGGGAATCCCGTGATGAAATCCATTCGTTCAGTGCTGCTTGCCGCGATGATCGCGGGCGGCCTCGCCGTCGCGCCGGCGGCTTTCGCGAAGCCGCCGGTCGCGAAGGCCGTCGCGACGCCCGCGATCGCGGTCGGCCCGCAGTACGACACGACGCACGTGTGCGTCGCGCCGGAAGATTTCGACCGCTTCACCGACAGCTTCGTCGCGACGTTCGGCGGCAAGAAGTCGAAGCAGGGCGTGTTCCAGGTCACGCCGACGCCGAGCCAGACGATGTCGCAGCTCGTGCTCACGCCGGTCGGCACGGTGTCGGTGTTCGGCTTCAAGACGCCGATTCCGTATCCGTTCTGCTCGGAGCGCACCGGCTACCTCGTCACCGACCTCGACGTCGCGATGAAGTCGGCGCGTGCGCACGGCGCGGACGTGGTCGTCGACACGTTTCCCGATCCGATCGGCCGCGACGCGATCATCCGCTGGCCGGGCGGCGTGAACATGCAGCTCTACTGGCATACGCAGGCGCCGAACTACGACGCGCTGCAGACGGTGCCGGAGAACCGCGTGTACGTGTCGCCGGAACGCGCGGACGTGCTGGTGCGCGACTTCGTCGCGTTCTCGCACGGCAAGGTCGTGTCGGACGCGCGCAAGGCGCCCGGCGTCGAAATCGGCCGGCCGGACGATACGTATCGCCGCATCCGCATCGAGTCGGGCTTCGGCAAGCTGACGGTGCTCGTGACCGACGGCCATCTGCCTTACCCGTTCGGCCGCGAGATGACGGGCTACGAAGTGGCCGATCTCGCCGCGACGCTGAAGCAGGCCGAAGCCGCGGGCGTGACCGTGCTCGTGCCGCCGTTCGCGTCGGACGGCCGCGAAGCGGCGCTCGTGCAGTTCCCGGGGGGCTACGTCGCCGAGATCCACGCGAGCGCGGCACGATGAAGCACGAGGACACGCTCCTTGCCGCGGTGGCCGGCTTCGTCGACACGCTGAGCTTCGTCGCGCTGTTCGGGCTGTTCACCGCGCACGTGACCGGCAACTTCGTGTTGATCGGCGCGGGCATCGCGGGGTTCGGCCAGGGCGTCGTGCTGAAACTGAGCGTGTTTCCGGCGTTCGTGTGCGGCGTGATCGCCAGCAGCCTGATCGCGCGCTCGATGTCCGCGCGGCCGGCGTGGCAGGGCACGCGCGCGCTGCACGCGGTGCAGGCCGTGCTGCTGCTCGGTTTCTGCGCGGCCGGCGTATGGGCGTCGCCCGTCACGCAGCCCGACAGCCTGCCGGCGCTCGTGGCCGGCATCGTCGGCACGTTCGCGATGGGCGTGCAGAATGCGCACCCGCGCGTGATCCCGCGTGCCGGCGTGCCGAACACCGTGATGACCGGCAACGTGACGCAGGCGATCCTCGACGTCGTCGACATGCTGTCGGCCGGCACGGCCGACAGCGCGCGTGCGGCCGCGCGCGCGCGCTTCGGCAAGATGCTGCCGGCCATCGTCGCGTTCGCGCTCGGTGCGGCAGGTGGTGCACTCGGGTTTCGTCAGGTCGGATTCTGGGCGCTGCTCGTGCCCGTCGGCGCGCTTGCGCTGCTCGCGACGTGCGCGGCGCAAGCGGCCGGCACCGTCAAGCAGGAGCACGCATGATCCCGTTGACACAGGGAAGATACCGCAGCCGCCACGCCGATCGGGCCGCAGGCCTGTCGATCGTCGTGGGGCTGCTGTTCGCAGGCGCCGACGCGGCGTTCGCGCAAGCGGTGGCAACGTCGACATCGACGTCCACACCGGCATCCGCGGCCGACGGCACGGTTTCGACCTGCACCGCCAGGCGGCCGACCGTGCTGTTCAACCGCTGGCAGGAAGACTGGTCGGTGCTCGCGAATCCGTGCGTGCCGCGCCAGCCGCTCGACGGGCTGAAATACATGCCGCTCGGCAACGATCCGGCATCCTATCTGTCGCTTGGCATGAACCTGCGCGAGCGGCTTGAAACCAACAACGCGCAGCTGTTCGGGATCGGCTCCGCGCAATCGGATACGTATCTGATCCAGCGCGTCGAAGTGCATGCCGATGCGCATCTCGGCCAGCACTGGCAGTTCTTCGCGCAGTTGCAGGACGCGCGTGCTTACGGCAAGAACACGGTGTCGCCGGTCGACCGGAACCCGCTCGATCTCGAACAGGCGTTCGCGGCCTACACGGGCGCGCTCGGCGGCGGCACGGTCAAGTTCCGCGTCGGCCGGCAGGAAATGGCGTTCGACCTGCAGCGCTTCATTGCCGCGCGCGACGGTCCGAACGTGCGGCAGGCGTTCGATGCGGTCTGGGCCGACTACGAATACGGGAAATGGCGCTTCATCGGCTATGCGACGCAGCCGGTGCAGAACCGCAACGCGTCCGATTTCGACGACGTGTCGAATCGCGATCTCACGTTCAGCGGCCTGCGCTTCGAGCGGCAGTCGGTCGGGCCCGGCGACCTGTCCGGCTACTGGTCGCGCTACAACCGCACCAACGCGCGTTACCTCGATGCGAGCGGCCCAGAGCGTCGCGACGTATGGGACCTGCGCTACAGCGGCACGCAGGGGCGCTTCGACTGGGATCTCGAAACGATGCTGCAGTCCGGCACCGTCGGCAACAGCACGATCGGCGCGTGGGCCGTCGGTTCGATCGCGGGCTACAAGCTCGATGCGCCGTGGTCGCCGCACATCGCGCTGCAGGTCGATGCGGCGTCGGGCGACCGGCACCCGGGAGACGGCCGCGTCGGCACGTTCAACCCGCTGTTCCCGAACGGCTACTACTTCACGCTCGCCGGCTATACGAGTTACGCGAACCTGATTCACGTGAAGCCGTCCGTGACGCTGAAACCGTCGGCGAACCTGTCGCTGCTCGGCGCGCTGGGCTTCCAGTGGCGCGAGACGACCGGCGATGCCGTCTATCAGCAGCCGAACATACCGGTCCCGGGCACGGCGGGCAAGGGCGGTCTGTGGACGGGCATGTACGTGCAGTTGCGCGCGGACTGGACCATCGCCGCGAACCTGATCGGATCGATCGAGGCCGTGCATTTCCAGGTCGGCGACGCGATCCGGCAGGCGGGCGGACACAACGCCGACTATGCGGGCGTCGAGCTGAAGTATGGGTGGTAGCGCGCGGGCCGCAGCGCGTGCGCCGTCGAATGCGCGCCCGATGCAGGGTGTCGGATGAATGCGCGCGTGCAGGTGCTCGCCTATTCTGACGAGGTGCTGATCGTGCGCTGGCTGGCGCCGGGCGGCGCGGAACAGCGCTGGACGTCCGGGCGGGCATGCCGTTCGGGCCACTGCGCGCTGTCTGGCGAAAAGATCGTGTGCGGCGACGCCGTCTTCAGCCCGCGCGGGCGTGCGCCGGTCGATCCGAATGCGATGATCCTGGCCGCGGCGCTCGGCAGTCTGCGCGCGCCGACGGTGCGTCCGCAGGTGCAGGTGCTGGAGCGCTCGGCGCAGTTGCTGGTCGTGCGCTGGGTCGAACCGGGGCGTGCGCACTTCGGCGAGCAGCACTGGAAGCCCGGACGCGCGCGGCATGCGGGTGTCTGCGCGCTGACGGGGGCGCGGATTGCATGCGGGGATGACGTGTTCCGCCCGAGCGGACGGCCGATGCCACCGAATTCCGGCGCGATGATTCTGGCCGTCGCACTCGATGGCGCCGACTTCGCGCCTGCCTGAGCGGGGCGCGGGCACGACGCCGAACATGCCGGGGTGACGCGCGCTTGCAGAACGAACGAAGGGCGGCCCAAGCCGCCCTTCGTCATTGGCGGCCGGCATCGCGCCGGCCGTTCCTGGCCGTACCGTTACGGGTTCGGCGACAGCGTGAGCGCGTTCGTCAGGTCGCCCATCGGTTGCGCGCCGTTTGCCTTCAGCGCGTCGTCGCGCTGCTGCAGGCCCGCGAGGCGCGGCAGCGAGAAGCGGCGCGTGATGAAGCGCAGGATCGACGCCGTGTCGTATTGCGTGTGGTCGACGAAGCCCTTCTTCGCGTACGGCGACACGATCAGCGCCGGAATCCGTGTGCCCGGACCCCAGCGATCGCCCTTCGGCGGCGACACGTGATCCCAGAAGCCGCCGTTTTCGTCGTAGGTGACGACCACGACCATGTTCTTCCACTGCGGGCTTGCCTGCAGGTGCGCGAGCACGGTCGCGATGTGCTGGTCGCCGCTCGCGACGTCCGTATAGCCCGGGTGTTCGTTCAGGTTGCCCTGCGGCTTGTAGAACGCGACTTGCGGCAGCGTGCCCGCGTCGATCGCCTTGATGAATTCGCTGCCGTCGGTGCCGCCGTCGAGCAGGTGCTGCGCGCGGCTCGTGCTGCCCGGCGCCTGGTTCGCGTAGTAGTTGAACGGCTGGTGGTGCGGCTGGAAGTTCGGCGCCGTCATGTTCGGGCCGTAGATCACGTTCGCCGTGCCGCTTTGCGCGGCCTGCAGCGCCTGGTTCCACGCGCCGCCGTACCATGCCCACGACACGCCCGCATTGGTCAGCAGGTCGCCGATGTTCTGTTGCGTCTGCGGCGGCAGCGTCGTCGCGGCCGACGGGTCGGCGAGGTTCGGGTCGCCGCCCGATGCGGCCTTGTTGCCGCTCGGCTGGTACGGCGGCTGCATCGTGTTGATCGCGTAGAAGTCCGGCGTCAGGTTGCCCGAGTTCACGAACTTCGGAATGCCGTCGAGCGCGGACGCCGGCGAATTGCTCGCGAGCTGCAGCGACTTGCCGTCTGCCGCGACGGCCGAGATCGAGCCGGACGCCGGGCTCTTGTCGGCGTTCGCATAGAACGGCGCGCACGCGCAGATCAGGTACTGGTGGTTCAGGAACGAGCCGCCGAACGCGCCCATGAAGAAGTTGTCGGCGAGCGTGTATTGCTGCGCGATCTTCCACAGTGGCAGCTTCGTCGCGTCGGGCGTGTAGTGGCCCATCACGAGGCCGCCGGAGTCGGCCCATGCGGCGAACATGTCGTTCTTGCCGCCGTTGATCTGCATCTGGTTCTCGTAGAAGCGGTGATACAGGTCGCGCGTCGTCACGCTCATCGACGTGTTGAACCCGTTCGGGTCGTCGATCGCGAACGGTGCGTTCGGCAGGTTGGCCGTCATCGCTTCGGTCACGGCCGGCGTCACGCCCTTCGCGGTCAGGCCGCCCCAGACCTTCGGCAGCGTCGCGAGCGGCTGGCCGTTACGGTCTTTTTGCTGCGCGCTGGCAGCCGTCACGTTCTGCAGGCCGTTCGCGCCCGGGAAGTTGCCGTACAGGTTGTCGAAGCTGCGGTTTTCCGCATAGATCACGACGACGTTCTTCACCGTCGACAGGCCTTGCGGCTGCACGTCGTCGCCGCCGCAGGCGGTGAGGGCCGCCGCCGCGGCAACGGCGATCGGCGTAAAGCGAATCCAGGCGTGGGTTTTCATGCGTTGTACTCTCATCTCTCTTGTCGCGTGGGGGACCGGAGCATCGGTGTGCGGCCGGTTCTCGAAGATGACCGTCGCGTGTCCGGCTGTAAGCATTTTGAGGGCGCGATTTGACAGGCGAGTGTAGGCGTCCTTTCGATTTGCTGTCGGTGTGGCGTCATGGAATGGTCATGCGGCTGACATAAACTCCGGCCGCTCATGAACCCACTTTCCTTCGAATCGATGAAGCCTCGCCAACCGGCAGCCGGCGCATTTGCGCGCTCGCGGCTGCATCTGACCGGCGCGCTCGTGCTGGCCACCGCGCTCGTAACCCTTGCCGGCTGTGACGCGCAGCCGGGTGCCGGCACGCCGGCCGCACCGGTTGCGAGCGCATCCAGCGCATCGGGTGCCGTACAACCGGTTGCGTCCGCAACGATCGATGCGAGCGGCCCGGTGGTCGCCGTGAATCAGCCGCAGACCCGTGCGCAAGTTTACGAAGGCGTGCGCCGGATGACGGCGCTCGGCAAGCAACTTTTCTTCGACCCTACGCTGTCAGGTTCCGGCAAGCTTGCATGCGCGTCGTGTCACAGCCCCGAGCACGCGTTCGGGCCGCCGAACGGGCTGGCCGTGCAACTGGGCGGCGACGACATGAAGCGTTCGGGTTTCCGCGCGGTGCCGTCGCTCAAGTACCTGCAGGGCGTGCCGCAATTCACCGAGCACTTCCACGACTCCGACGACGAAGGCGACGAGAGCGTCGATGCCGGCCCGACCGGCGGCCTCACGTGGGACGGCCGCGTCGACACGGGCGCCGAGCAGGCGCGCATTCCGCTCACATCGCCATTCGAGATGAACAGCACGCCCGCGAAGGTCGCGCAGGCCGTGAAGGCCGCGCCGTATGCGGACGAGTTTCGCGCGGTGTTCGGCGTGAAGGTGCTTGACGACGACGCCAGCACGTTCAAGGCCGTGCTGCGCGCGCTCGAGACGTTCGAGCAGACGCCCGAGCTGTTCTCGCCCTATACGAGCAAGTACGACGCGTACCTCGCGGGCCGAGCACCGCTCACGCCGGCCGAATTGCGCGGGCTGCGGCTTTTCAACGACGAGAAGAAGGGCAATTGCGCGAGCTGCCACATCAGCCAGCGCGCGCTCGACGGCACGCCGCCGCAGTTCAGCGACTTCGGCCTGATCGCGATTGCGGTGCCACGCAACCGCGCATTGCCGGTCAATCGCGATCCGCGCTTCCACGATCTCGGCGCATGCGGCCCCGAGCGTACCGACCTGAAGGGCCGCGACGAATTCTGCGGGCTGTTCCGCACGCCGTCGCTGCGCAATGTCGCGCTGCGCAAGACGTTCTTCCACAACGGCGTGTATCACTCGCTCGAGGACGTGATGCGCTTCTACGTCGAGCGCGATATCCACCCGGAGAAGTTCTATCCGGTGGTGCACGGCAAGGTGCAGATCTACGACGACCTGCCGAAGCGCTACTGGCCCAACATCAACCGCGAGCCGCCGTTCGACCGCAAGCGCGGCGATGCACCCGCGCTGAATGCGGCCGAGATCAAGGACGTGATCGCGTTCCTTGACACGCTGACTGACGGATATCAACCGGCGGCCGCGTCGGCTGCGCACTAGAACACGGCCCTTGCGGCACGCATGCTATGCTCGCTGGCTGACAGGCGTGGCGCGTGCCGGAGGGCCGGCCCCCGGTTCGCCGGCCGTGCGCCACGCCGTTCGATCGAACATCCAAGGAGAACAACACATGTCGATGCGTGCATCTGTTTCCGTCGTTACGCGCGTGCTGGCCGGCGCCGCGCTTGCAGCCGCGATGCTGCCCGTTCATGCGCAAAGCAACCTGGGCTTCCTGAACGACACGCCCCTGACGTACTTCAGCAAGACCGACCGTGCGTCGCTGACCCAGGCCGTCGCGCAGGTGCGAGACGAAGGCAAGGACGGCGAGACCACGACGTGGCAGAGCAGCGGCCGCGGCACGCAGATCGATGCGAAGCTCACGCCCTCGACGTCCGAGAGCGACGGCAAGACCTGCCGCGAGATCGCCACCGAAATCGCTGCGAAGGGCCAGACGATGACGCTCAAGCCGGTCTTCTGCAAGACCGCCGCGGG
Source organism: Burkholderia sp. Bp9016 (assembly GCF_003857765.1). Lineage (NCBI taxonomy): Bacteria > Pseudomonadati > Pseudomonadota > Betaproteobacteria > Burkholderiales > Burkholderiaceae > Burkholderia > Burkholderia sp. Bp9016. Next base: position 345,876 of record NZ_QTPY01000002.1, on the reverse strand, counting down.
CAAGTGGCAGTTGCAGAAGCGCTGAGCGCACGTGCAATGACGCGCAGCGGTGCGCCGCGCACGCCGCGTACGGTATCGTGCGGCGTCGTGATTCTCGATGCGGCCGGACGTGTGTTCCTCGCGCATGCGACGGATACCACGCACTGGGACATCCCGAAGGGGCAGGGCGAGCCCGGCGAGGCGCCGGTCGATGCCGCGCTACGGGAGCTGCGCGAGGAAACCGGCATCGAATTCGCGCCCGCGCGGCTGCTCGATCTCGGCCGCTTCGCCTATCGTCACGACAAGGATCTGCACCTGTTCGCGGTGCGGGTCGCGGACGACGAAATCGACCCTGCGCACTGCACATGCACGTCGCTGTTTCCAAGCCGTCGCGACGGCTCGCTGATCCCGGAGATGGACGCGTATCGCTGGACCGCGCCGGGCGACGTCGATGCGTATGCGAGCCGTAGCCTCGCGCGGCTGTTTCGTACGACGTTGCCACTCGCGGAGTTGCATCGGCAGTTGACCGGCGCTTGAGCGCCGGATGCTCGCTGCCGCCGCGATCGTCGGCACGCAATAAAAAACCGGCCCGCAGGCCGGTTTCTTATTGTCGCGCACCGGGAGCCTCGTGGCCCGCGTCGCGCGCGGAGCAGGCCGTCAGGCCGGCTTGCCCCAGCTGTCGCGCAGCCCGACGATCCGGTTGAACACCGGCTTGCCTGGCTTCGAATCGACGCGGTCGGCGACGAAATAGCCGTGACGCTCGAACTGCAGACGCGTTTCCGGTGCGACGTCGCCGGCGCCCGGTTCGACATAGGCCTGCGTGACCTTCTTCGAGTCCGGGTTCAGCGCATCGAGGAAGTTCGCGCCGCCCGCGTCCGGATGCGGCTCCTTGAACAGCCGGTCGTAGATTCGCACTTCGGCCGCCTGCGCATGCTTCGCGCTGACCCAGTGGATGTTGCCCTTGACCTTGTAGTTGTTCGCGCCTTCGGTGCCCGATTTGCTGTCCGGGAAGTAGTTGCAGTGCACGGCCGTCACGTTGCCGTCGGCGTCCTTGTCGAAGCCCGTGCATTCGATCACGTAGCCGTAGCGCAGACGCACCTTGTTGCCCGGGAACAGGCGGAAATAGCCCTTCGGCGGGTTCTCGACGAAGTCCTCGCGCTCGATCCACAGCTCGCGCGAGATCGGGAACGTGCGCACGCCGCGCTCCGGATGGTGCGGATGCACGGGGGCCGTGCACGCTTCCTCGAGGTCCTCCGGATAGTTGTCGATCACGAGCTTCAGCGGATCGAGCACGGCGACCGTGCGCGCGGCCTTGTCGTCGAGGTCGTCGCGCAGCGCGCCTTCGAACACGCTCATGTCGATCCACGAATCGACCTTCGTCACGCCAATACGCTCGCAGAACAGATGGATGCTCTCCGGCGTGAAGCCGCGGCGGCGGATCCCGACGATCGTCGGCATGCGCGGGTCGTCCCAGCCTTCGACGTGGCCTTCGGTCACGAGCTGCAGCAGCTTGCGCTTGCTGGTGATCGCGTACGTGAGGTTCAGTCGCGAGAATTCGATCTGTTGCGGCAGCGGACGCGTGAACATGCCGGCTTCCGCAAGCTCGTTCAGCACCCAGTCGTACAGCGGGCGGTGATCCTCGAACTCGAGCGTGCACAGCGAATGCGTGATGCCTTCGAGCGCATCCGAGATGCAGTGCGTGTAGTCGTACATCGGATACACGCACCACGCGTCGCCGGTGCGGTAGTGGTGCGCGTAGCGGATCCGGTAGATCACCGGGTCGCGCATGTTCATGTTCGGCGAAGCCATGTCGATCTTCGCGCGCAGCACGTGCTCGCCTTCCTTGAACTCGCCGGCCTTCATCCGGCGGAACAGGTCGAGGTTTTCCTCGGGCGAGCGCTCGCGGAACGGTGACGGCTTGCCGCCTTCGGTCAGCGAACCGCGGTTCGCGCGCATTTCTTCGGCGCTCTGGCTGTCGACGTACGCCTTGCCGCGCTGGATCAGCAGCTCGGCGAACTCGTACAGCTTGTCGTAGTAGTCGCTCGCGAAATACTGGTGATCGACCGCGTCCTTGCGCCAGTCGAAGCCGAGCCAGCGTACCGCGTCGACGATCGAGTCGACGTATTCGACGCTTTCCTTTTCGGGGTTCGTGTCGTCGAAGCGCAGGTGGCACACGCCGCCGTAGTCGCGCGCGACGCTGAAGTTCAGGCAGATGCTCTTCGCGTGGCCGATGTGCAGATAGCCGTTCGGCTCGGGCGGGAAGCGCGTCTCGACACGCCCGCCCCATTTGCCGGTGCGGTTGTCGTCGTCGATGATGTTGCGGATGAAGTTGGAAGCCGCGGGGGCGTCGTTGCGTTCGGTGCTCATGCGGTTGGCGTCAGGTTGTGTCGGCGCGTCGCGCCGGTTTAATCCTGCAATTCTACCTGACCGGGGTCCGTCCCGCGCGGGTTGCGGCATGGCGCGAGCCGCGCGGGGAGGTGTGGCGCAATATCTCGATAGTGTGTCGGCTGTAACACGACGTAAATCGGATTGCCGTCGCCGTTCGGGTTTTCCTATGATGGCCTTACCGATTCAATGCCGCCATTCGTAATTTTTGCCTGGCGGGAGGAAGCCAACAATCATGATGAAGAAGACCACTTTTCTCGTTCGTACCGCGGTAATCGTCGCGGCCTTGTCGCAACTCGGCGCATGCGCGATGACGCATACGCAGCGTAATGCCGGTATCGGCGCGGCCGCGGGCGGCGCGCTCGGCTACCTGATCACGGGCGGCCCGGTCGGCACGGTCGCCGGCGCGGCAGCAGGCGGCCTGGTCGGCGCCGGCGTGCGCTGACCGAAGCCGGCGCGCATGAGCGCCGGCCGGTCGTGATGGCGTTTGAGGCCCATCGCGACCCGTTCATTCCCCGCACACCCATTCTGCGATTCTTCCGCGATTCGACAGGCAGCCTCAGGGAGGGCGGGTGTGCGACACTTCGTCGACCTCACATAACGATACCCTTGGTCGACGAATCTTCCATGAGCGATTCTCTCGTTTTCGTGCTGCCGGGCTACGGCAACTCCGGCCCGCTCCACTGGCAAAGCCGCTGGGAGCGCGCCGACGCGCGCTTCGTGCGCGTCGCGATGCCCGACTGGGACCATGCGTCGCGCAACGGCTGGTGCCTCGCGCTCGACCGCGCGGTCCAAGCCGCACCGGGGCCCGTGACGATCGCCGCGCACAGCCTCGGCACGCTGACCGCCGCGTGGTGGGCGACCCGCTATGCGCGGCCGGCCGCGCTCGCGAAGGTGCGCGGCGCGCTGCTCGTCGCGTTGCCCGATCCTGCGGGGCCGGCGTTTCCGACCGACGCGCACGGCTTCGGACCGGTGCCGCACGAACGACTGCCGTTTCCGACCTGCGTCGTCGCGAGCAGCGACGATCCGTACGGTTCGATCGCGTTCGCGCGCGGCTGCGCGCATGCCTGGGGCAGCACCTTCCGCGACCTCGGCCCGCACGGCCACATCAACGCGGACAGCGGGCTCGGCGACTGGCCGGCCGCGCGCGACTGGCTCGACGCGCTTGCGCGTTAGCCTGTGGAAGTCGGTATTCGTCACGATTAGTCGGCGTCGGCGAGTCGGCGTGAGTTCGCGTCGACCAGTCAGCAAACCGGTCCGCTCGTCGCCGGCGACGTCCGCGCACATCACCGCGCGTGCCCGACAGGCGCCGCGCGGCTGCCGTGCCGGTGCGATCAGATTGCCTGCTTCGCCTTCAACGCGGCGATCCGCGCATCGTCGTAGCCGAGCATGTCGCGCAGCACGTCTTCCGTCTGCGCGCCGAGCAGCGGCGGGGCGGTGCGCGCGTCGGGCGGTGTCGCGCTCATCCGGATCGGATTGCGTACGAGCTTCACGTCCGCGCCGCACGGGTGCGGCAACGACACCTGCATCCCGCGCGCAATCACCTGTTCGTTGTCGAACACCTCGTCGAGTGCGTTGATCGGCCCGCACGGCACGCCGGCCGCTTCGAGGGCGGCGATCCAGTGCGCCTTGCCGAGGGTCTTCACCATCGCCGCGAGTATCGGCACCAGCGTGTCGCGATGACGCACGCGCGCCGGGTTCGTCGCGAACCGCTCGTCGTCCGCCAGCTCGGGGCGGCCGCCGGCTTCGACGAACTTGCGGAATTGCCCGTCGTTGCCGACCGCGACGATGATCCACCCGTCGCTCGTCTGGAACGTCTGGTACGGCACGATGTTCGGATGCGCGTTGCCCCAGCGCACCGGCGCCTTGCCGCTCGCGAGGAAGTTGGTGTTCATGTTCGCGAGCAACGCGACCTGCACGTCGAGCAGCGCCATGTCGATATACTGGCCTTCGCCCGTGCGGTCGCGGTGCGCGAGCGCGGCGAGCACGGCGATCGTCGAATAGAGGCCCGTCGCGAGATCGGCGATCGCAACGCCGGCCTTTTGCGGGCCGCCGCCCGGCTCGCTGTCGCGCTCGCCGGTGATGCTCATGAAGCCGCCGATCCCCTGCACGATGAAGTCGTAGCCCGCGCGGTGCGCGTACGGGCCGGTCTGGCCGAAGCCCGTGACCGAGCAGTAGACGAGATCGGGCTTCACCGCGCGCAGCGATTCGTAATCGAGCCCGTACTTCTTCAGTTGCCCGACCTTGTAGTTCTCGAGCACGACGTCGCTCTGCGCGGCGAGTTCGCGCACGATCTGCTGGCCCTCGGGCGTCGCGATGTCGACCGTCACCGAGCGCTTGTTGCGGTTCGCGGCGAGGTAGTACGCGGCCTCGGCCGTATCGGCGCCCGCCGCGTCCTTCAGGTACGGCGGCCCCCAGTGGCGCGTGTCGTCGCCGGCGCCGGGGCGCTCGACCTTGATCACGTCGGCGCCGAAATCGGCAAGCGTCTGCGCGCACCACGGGCCCGCGAGCACGCGGGTGAGGTCCAGCACGCGGATATGGCTCAGGGCACCCATCGTCGAATCGTCTCCTTTCGTGGCTCGCCCGGCCGGAGCGGGGCGGATTGGCATGCCGAGCATCTTAAGGCGAATCGGCCGCGCAGGTGGCCCAGGCCGCTCGTCCGGCCGGGCGGGCCGCTGCCGTCTGGGGCGGCAGTCTCTATCGTATAATCGATCGTTTACGATATTTGCCCGCCGTGCGTCCGCGAGGACGGCCGGCGTTTGAAGCCGCTCAGCCAGACATTCCCCGCACGCCATGAAAGCTGCCGAAATCCGCGAGAAATTCCTTAAATTCTTCGAATCGAAGGGCCACACGATCGTCCGCTCGTCGAGCCTCGTGCCCGGTAACGACCCCACGCTGATGTTCACGAACTCGGGCATGGTCCAGTTCAAGGACGTGTTCCTCGGCACGGACCCGCGTCCGTACTCGCGCGCCACCACGGCGCAGCGCAGCGTGCGCGCGGGCGGCAAGCACAACGACCTCGAGAACGTCGGCTATACGGCGCGCCACCACACGTTCTTCGAGATGCTCGGCAACTTCTCGTTCGGCGACTACTTCAAGCACGACGCGATCCGCTTCGCGTGGGAACTGCTGACCACGGTCTACCAGCTGCCGAAGGAAAAGCTGTGGGTCACCGTCTACCAGGAAGACGACGAAGCGTACGACATCTGGGCGAAGGAAGTCGGCGTGCCGACCGAGCGGATCATCCGGATCGGCGACAACAAGGGCGCGCGCTACGCGTCGGACAACTTCTGGACGATGGGCGATACCGGCCCGTGCGGCCCGTGTACCGAAATCTTCTACGACCACGGCCCGGAAGTGTGGGGCGGCCCGCCGGGATCTGCCGAGGAAGACGGCGATCGCTACATCGAGATCTGGAACCTCGTGTTCATGCAGTTCAACCGCGACGCGCAGGGCAACATGACGCGCCTGCCGAAGCAGTCGGTCGACACCGGCATGGGCCTCGAGCGCCTGGCCGCGGTGCTGCAGCACGTGCACAGCAACTACGAGATCGACCTGTTCCAGAACCTGATCAAGGCCGCCGCGCGCGTGACCGAGATCAGCGACCTCACGAACAACTCGCTGAAGGTGATCGCCGATCACATCCGCGCATGCTCGTTCCTGATCGTCGACGGCGTGATCCCCGGCAATGAAGGCCGCGGCTACGTGTTGCGCCGCATCGTGCGCCGCGCGATCCGCCACGGCTACAAGCTCGGCCGCAAGGGTTCGTTCTTCCACAAGCTGGTGGCCGATCTCGTCGCCGAGATGGGCGCGGCGTACCCGGAACTGAAGGAAGCCGAACAACGCGTGACCGACGTGCTGCGCCAGGAAGAAGAGCGCTTCTTCGAGACGATCGAGCACGGGATGTCGATCCTCGAAGCCGCGCTGGCCGACGTCGAGGCGAAGGGCGGCAAGGTGCTCGACGGCGAGCTCGCGTTCAAGCTGCACGACACGTACGGCTTCCCGCTGGATCTGACGGCCGACGTGTGCCGTGAGCGCGGGATGACGGTCGACGAGCCGGCGTTCGACGACGCGATGGCGCGTCAGCGCGAGCAGGCGCGCGCGGCCGGCAAGTTCAAGGCCGCGCAGGGCCTCGAATACACGGGCGCGAAGACCACCTTCCACGGTTACGAGGAAATCGCGTTCGACGACGCGAAGGTCGTCGCGCTGTACGTCGACGGCGCGTCGGTCAACGAAGTGAAGGCCGGCCAGAATGCGGTCGTCGTGCTCGACCACACGCCGTTCTATGCGGAGTCGGGCGGCCAGGTCGGCGACCAGGGCGTGCTCGCGAACGCCGCGACGCGCTTCGCGGTGGCCGACACGCTGAAGGTGCAGGCCGACGTGATCGGCCATCACGGCACGCTGGAGCAGGGCACGCTGAAGCTCGGCGACGTGCTGCGCGCGGAAATCGACGCGCACCGCCGCGCCCGCACGCAGCGCAACCATTCGGCGACCCACCTGATGCACAAGGCGCTGCGCGAGGTGCTGGGCGCGCACGTGCAGCAGAAGGGCTCGCTCGTCGACGCGGAGAAAACCCGCTTCGACTTCGCGCACAACGCACCGATGACCGACGACGAAATCCGTCGCGTCGAGCAGATCGTCAACGACGAAATCCTCGCGAACGCGCCGGGCATCGTGCGCGTGATGCCGTACGACGAAGCGGTGAAGGGCGGCGCGATGGCGCTGTTCGGCGAGAAGTACGGCGACGAAGTGCGCGTGCTCGATCTCGGCTTCTCGCGCGAACTGTGCGGCGGCACGCACGTGCATCGCACCGGCGACATCGGCTTCTTCAAGATCGTCGTCGAAGGCGGCGTCGCGGCCGGCATCCGCCGTATCGAGGCGATCACCGGCGACAACGCGGTGCGCTACGTGCAGGAACTCGACGCGCGCGTGAACGAAGCGGCCGCCGCGCTGAAGGCTCAGCCGTCGGAACTCGCGCAGCGTATCGCGCAGGTGCAGGATCAGGTGAAGTCGCTCGAGAAGGAACTGGGCGCGCTGAAGTCGAAGCTCGCATCGAGCCAGGGCGACGAGCTCGCCCAGCAGGCCGTCGAAGTCGGCGGTGTGTACGTGCTGGCCGCGACGCTCGACGGCGCGGATGCGAAGACGCTGCGCGAAACGGTCGATAAGCTGAAGGACAAGCTGAAGAGCGCGGCGATCGTGCTGGCGGCCGTCGAAAGCGGCAAGGTCAGCCTGATCGCGGGCGTCACGCCCGACGCGAGCAAGAAGGTCAAGGCCGGCGAGCTCGTGAACTTCGTCGCGCAGCAGGTCGGCGGCAAGGGCGGCGGCCGTCCGGACATGGCGCAGGCAGGCGGCACGGAACCGGCGAACCTGCCGGGCGCGCTCGCGGGCGTCAAGGGCTGGGTCGAAGCGCGTCTTTGATCGTCGCGGCCGATGCGGTGCGGTCTCGCTGACCGCATCGCGTTCGATGAAAAACGACCCGATCGGCGTTGGCCGGTCGGGTCGTTTCGTTTTGGGGGCGGGGCGGGGTAGGGTGGCATGCGCGGCGAACGCGCGCCGCTCGCCCGAACCGCCGGCTCAGACCGGTACCACTGACGGCGTGCTGGCCGGATCGGCTGCCTGCTGCGAGGCGTGCGCGGCGTCGCCAAGCGCATCGCGCAGCGCGGCGAGCGCCGCCGACGCATACCCGTGCCGCCACGCGAGCAGCGTATCGATCCCCTCGAGTTCGGCGATCGTGTGCGCGGCGACGTTGCCGGTCTCGGGCTGCAGGTCGAGCACCGAGCGCGGCGCGACCGCGATCCCCGCGCCGGCCGCGACGCACGCGACGATCGCGTGATACGAGCCGAGTTCGAGCACCCGCGCGGGTTTCATCCCGCATTGCGCATACCATTGCTCGACGTATTTCCGGTACGTGCAGCCGCGCTCGAATGCGATCAGTGTCGGCAGGATCACGTCGCGCGGCGTACGCACCGGCGGATGGCCGCGCGGGGTCAGCAGCACCAGGTCCTCACGGTAGATCGGCACGGTCTCGAACGTGTCGGGCAGCGTGTCGGGCGCGGGCGGCCGCGCGAACAGCGCCGCATCGATCTCGAAATCGCGCACCTTGTCGATCAGCCAGCCGGTCGTGCCGGTGACGAGCTCCAGCGACACGTCGGGCCACGCATGGTGATAGCGCGCGAGCACGGTCGGCAGGCGGCTCGCGGCCGTGCTTTCCATCGTGCCGAGCCGCAGCCGCCCGCGCGGCGTGTCCTCGCGCACTGCGTCGCGCGCCTCGTCGGCTAGCGCGAGCAGCCGTTCCGCGTACGGCAGCAGCGTGTGGCCGGCCGGCGTGAGCACGAGCCGGCGGCCGTCGCGCACGAACAGCGCCGCGCCCAGTTCCTCTTCGAGCTGCTTGATGCGTGTCGTCACGTTCGACTGCACACGATTGAGCTTCGCCGCCGCGCGCGTCACGCCGTTTTCGCGCACGACGGCCCGGAAAATCGCCAGCGCCGCCAGATCCATGATTCTCTCCAGGAGATAATTTGGTTCTTGATTATTCATTTTTCAAGAACATTTGGTCAAGCTACGATACAGGCATTCCGATTCCCGTTCCGGCCGGCGCGCGCTGCGCGCGGCCCATGCCGCCATGTCCCGTTCCGATGCTCCGAGCGCCGCTCCCGGCGCGCACCTGTCCGACGATGCCGACCGCCGTGCGCGCACGGCCGCGCTTGCCTGCATGATCGGGCTGGCGGTCGCGCTCGGTGTCGGCCGCTTCGCGTTCACGCCGCTCCTGCCGCTGATGCTCGCCGACGGCTCGATCGGCCTGAAGGCCGGCAGCTGGCTCGCGTCGGCGAACTACGCCGGCTATTTCGTCGGCGCGGTCAGCTGCGCGGCCCTGAAGATCGCGCCCGCGCGGATGGTGCGCGCCGGGCTCGCCGCCACGGTGCTGCTGACCGCCGCGATGGGCGTCGGTCATCTGCTGCCCGTCTGGCTCGTCGTGCGCTTCGTCGCGGGTGTCGTCAGCGCGTGGACGTTCGTATTCGTGTCGCAATGGGGGTTGCGGCGGCTGGCGGAGCTGCACGCGCCCGAGTGGAGCGGGGTGATCTACGCGGGGCCGGGCGTCGGGATCGTGCTCACGGGGCTGATCGGCAGCGCGCTGGCCGGACACCGCGCGGCGCCCGGCTGGCTGGGCTTCGCGGCGTTGTCGGCGGTGCTGTCCGTCGCGATCTGGCGCATCTTCGGCGATGCGCCGGCCGTCGCCGGGCAGCCGGCCGCGTCCGCGCGGCATGCGGCTGCCGCAGTCGCGCCGGCCGATGCGCGACGCCATCGGGCCGATGCCGCGTGGCTCGTCGTGCTGTACGGGATGCCAGGCTTCGGCTACATCATCACCGCGAGGTTCCTGCCGGTGATCGCGCGCGCCGCGCTGCCGGCCGGCTCGCCGTGGCCGGACCTGTTCTGGCCGATGTTCGGCGCGGCGCTGATCGTCGGCGCGATCGCCGCCGCGCGGCTGCCCGGCCACTGGGACAACCGGCTGCTGCTCGCGGCCGGCTGTGCGACGCAGGCGCTCGGCATCGCGGCGGGCATCGTGTGGCCGAACGCGGCCGGTTTCTCGGTCGGCAGCGCGCTGCTCGGGCTGCCGTTCACCGCGATCACGCTGTTCGCGATGCGCGAAGCGCGCCGGCTGCATGGCGAGCGCGCGGCCGGGCTGATGGGCTATGCGACCGCGTCGTACGGGGTCGGGCAGATTCTCGGCCCGCTCGTCGCGGCGCCGCTCGCCGCGCACTTCGGGTCGTTCTCGCCCGCACTGTGGGTTGCGGCGGTTGCGCTGCTGGTCGGCGCGGCCGGTTTCGCGGCGACCGCCGCAAGCGGACGCGCGCGACCCTGACGGCGTCGGGGCCGGATCATCCGCGGCGCGGCAAACTCGCTAGAATGAAGCCTTTCCAGCGCCGAGCGGGCGCACCGGGCGGCCTGCATGCGGCCGCCGGACGCTCGCCAGATCCCCGTCGATGACCACTGCCGACTACCGTTTTTGCCCGCGCTGCGCGCGCCCGCTGACCGAGCGCGCCGATCCCGACCACGAGGGCAGCCGCGTCCGCCAGGCGTGCCCGGACGAAGTATGCGGCTACGTGCACTGGAACAATCCGCTGCCGGTGGTCGCCGCGATCGTCGAGCTCGACGGCAAGATCCTGCTAGCGCGCAACGCGGCGTGGCCCGAAGGGATGTTCGCGCTGATCACCGGCTTCCTCGAGAACGGCGAGACGCCCGAGGACGGCATCGCGCGCGAAGTGTTCGAGGAAACCGCGCTGAAGGCCGAGCAGGTCACGCTGGTCGGCGTCTATGAATTCATCCGCAAGAACGAACTGATCGTCGCGTACCACGTGCGCGCATCGGGTACCGTCGCGCTGTCGCCGGAGCTGCTCGAATACCGGCTCGTCGATCCGCCGCTGCTGCGCCCGTGGCGCGCCGGCACCGGCTACGCGCTCGCCGACTGGATGCGCGCGCGCGGCCTCGATTTCGAATTCGTCGATCGAGCGGGGCAGTGACCGCTCGCCCGGCTTCCGCCATTCCATCCGCGGCGCCGCTGCAGCCTGCCGTTCGCCGGCGCGCGTCGCCATCCCCGTCCTGACCGCCATCGCCATGTCCGACAAGCCGCAGCCGCGTTCGCGCGACGCCTATCCCCACTTCCTGCCGATCACGACCCGCTGGATGGACAACGACGTCTACGGGCACGTGAACAACGTCGTCTACTACAGCTACTTCGACACCGTCGTGAACGCGTACCTGATCCACGCGGGCGTGCTCGACGTCGAGCACGGGCAGACGATCGGGCTGGTGGTCGAGACCCAGTGCAACTACTTCGCGCCGCTCGTGTTTCCGCAGTCGGTCGACGCGGGGCTGCGCGTCGCGAAGCTCGGCACGTCGAGCGTGCGCTACGAGATCGGGCTGTTCGCGGCCGGGCAGACGTCGCCGGCCGCGCAGGGGCATTTCGTGCACGTGTACGTCGATCGCGGCACGCGCCGCCCGGTGCCGCTGCCGGACGCGCTGCGCGCGGCGCTCGAACCGCTCGCCCGCTGACAGGCGCGCGGCGGTGCACGCGTTCGCGCTCCAGGCCTTCAACGGCCTCAGTTACGGATTGCTGCTGTTCATGCTGTCGGCCGGCCTCACGCTGATCTTCAGCGTGCAGGGCGTGCTCAACTTCGCGCATGCGAGCTTCTACATGCTCGGCGCGTACGTCGGCTACAGCGTCGCGGCGCGCGCGGGCTTCTGGCCGGCGCTCGTGCTCGCGCCGCTCGCGGTCGGGCTGCTGGGCGCCGGCTGCGAGCGCACGCTGCTGCGCCGTGTCCAGGCCCGCGGGCACACGGGCGAGTTGCTGCTGACCTTCGGGCTCGCGTACCTGATCGGCGAAGGCGCGAAGCTGCTGTGGGGCCTCGCGCCGCTGCCGGCGCCGGTGCCGCCGCGCTTCGACGGCGCGCCCGTGACCGTGTTCGGTCTCGCGCTGCCGCGCTACCGGTTGTTCATGATGGGAATGTCCACGGCGATGCTGATCGCGCTCGGTGCGTTGCTGCGCGCGTCGCGCATCGGGCTCGTCGTGCGCGCCGCGCTCACGCATCGCGACGCCGTCGAGGCGCTCGGCTACGACGTGCCGCGCGTGATGACGGGACTGTTCGGCGCCGGCACCGCGCTCGCGGCGCTGGCCGGCGTGATCGGCGCGCCGCTCGCGGTGATCGAGCCGGCGCTCGCCGAGACGGTCGGCTCGGTGGTGTTCGCGGTCGTCGTGATCGGCGGGCTCGGTTCGCTCGGTGGCGCGTTCGTCGCGTCGCTCGCGGTCGGCTTCGCGCAGACCTTCGCGGCGTCCAGCGACACGTCGCTGCGCGAGCTCGCGCAATGGGCGGGCGTCGCGCTGCCCGACAGCGTAGCCGCCGTGTCGATCGCACAGCTCGCGCCGCTGGTGCCGTATCTGCTGCTCGTCGCGGTGCTGGTCGCGCGTCCGCGCGGATTGTTCGGCGAGCGTGTCGATGGATAGCCGCGCACTCGCCGGCGCGCTGCGCTGGGTGACGTTCGCCGCGTGCGTCATGCTGCCCGCGTGGCTGTGGCCGCATGGCGCGATGCTCGGCTATCTCGCGCAGACGGCCGCACTCGTCGTGCTCGCGCTGTCGTACAACCTGCAGCTCGGCACGACCGGGCTGCTGTCGTTCGGCCATGCGGCGTTCGCCGGCCTCGGCGCGTTCGCGGCCGCGCACTGGTTCAATCGTTTCGGCGGCCCGTTGCCGCTGCTGCCGCTCGTCGGCGGCGTGGCCGGCGCGGGCTTCGGGTTCGTCGCGGGGCTGCTCGCGACCCGTCGCGCGGGCACTGTGTTCGCGATGATCACGCTCGGTCTCGGCGAATGCGTCGCGGCTGCCGCGTGGAGCGTGCCAGCGTGGTTCGGCGGTCTCGGCGGCGTACCGATCGACCGCGCGAGCGGCACGCCGTGGGGCAGCTGGAATTTCGGTGCGCCGCTGCAGGCCTATACGGTGATCGGCGCGTGGTGCATCGCGTCGGCAATCGCGATGCATGCGCTGACGCGCACGCCGCTCGCGCGGCTCGCGAACGCGGTACGCGACAACCCCGCGCGCGTCGCGGCGCTCGGCACCGAGCCGCGCCGCGTGCGGCTCGCGATGGTCGCCTGCGCGTCGTTCTTCGCGGGCATCGCCGGCACGCTGACGCTGATCGACGTCGAAATCGCGACGCAGGACAGCGTGTCGATGGCGCGTTCGGCAACCGTGCTGATCGCCGCGGTGATCGGCGGCACCGGCGGGTTCTTCGGGCCGGCGGCCGGGGCAGCCATGCTGACCGCGCTGAGCGTCGTCGTCGCGGGCGTATCGCGTGCGTGGGCGCTGTATCTCGGCGTGCTGTTCGTCGCGGTCGTCGTCGCCGCGCCGCGCGGGATCGCGGGCCTCGCGCAGGATGTCGCGCACGCGTTGCGCCGCGACGCGCCGGCGCTCGAGCGCTGGCGCATGTTGTGCGGTGTCGGCGCGTGCGTGTTCTGGGGCGTCGCGATCGTCTGCGCGGCCGAGCTCGGTTATGCGTGGCGCTTCGCGCAGGACGATGGTGCCGCCGGCGTCGCGTTCGGCGCGTGGGGCATCGATGCCGACGCACCGGCCGGCTGGGCCGTCGCGTGCTCGGCGGCGGGCATCGGCATGGTGCTGTGGGGCTGGCGCGCTCGGCTCGCGAGCGGTGGAGCCGGCGCGCGGGGCGGCAGGCGGGAGGACCGGCGATGAACGGCAACGCGATCGTGCTCCACGGCATCGTGCAGCGCTTCGGCATGCAGACGGTGCTCGACGGTGTCGAACTGAGCGTCTCCGCCGGCGAGCGTCATGCGCTGATCGGACCGAACGGCGCGGGCAAGTCGACGCTGTTCGGCGTGATCGCCGGCGCGACGCGGCCGACCCGCGGGCGCGTCGTGCTGCATGGCGTCGAGTTGCGCGGGCGCGGGCCGGTCGCGGCGAGCCGCCTCGGCATCGGCCGCAGTTTCCAGCAGACGAGTGCGTTCGCGCGGCTGAGCGTGTTCGACAACCTGCGCTGCGCCGCGCTGCATGCACCGGCCGAGCGGCGGCGCTGGTGGAACCGGCTGCGCGAATCGGCGTCGGTCGATCTCGCGGCCGCGCGCGTGCTGCATGACATCGGCCTCGATGCGCGGCGCGACACGCTTGCCGGCGAGCTCGGCTATGCGGAGCAACGTGCGCTCGATCTGGGCATCGCGCTCGCGAGCGGCGCGCGCACGCTGCTGCTCGACGAACCGACGGCCGGCATGAACCGCGAACAGGCGGCGCGGATGATCGCGCTGATCCGCGCGACGACGCAGGGCCGCACGGTGCTCATGATCGAACACGACATGGACGCGGTGTTCGGCTTCGCCGAGCGCATCACGGTGCTCGTGCGTGGCACGGTGGTCGTGACCGGCGCGCCCGACGCGATCCGCGCCGATCCGGCCGTGCGTCGCGCGTATCTCGGAGAGCACGCATGAGCGCGCTGCTCGATATTCGTGGCTTGCATGCGTGGTACGGGATGCAGCCCGTGCTCGACGGTGTCGATCTCGCGCTCGCGCCCGGCGAAACGCTCGCGCTGCTCGGCCGCAACGGCTCCGGGCGCTCGACGCTCGCGAAGGCCGTGATGGGGCTTGTGCGGACGGCGGGCTCGGTGCATATCGCGGGAGTCGAATGCGTGGGCGCGCGCACCTTCGAGATCGCGCGGCGCGGCGTCGCTTATGTGGCCGAAAGCCGCGACGTCTTTCCGCTGCTGAGTGTGCGCGACAACCTGCGGCTCGGCCTGCGCGGCGCGCGCGGTGTGGCCGGGCGCGCCGCGCTCGAACGGCTGCTCGCGCGGTTTCCGCTGCTGGCCGAGCGTGCGGACGTGAAGGCCGGCCGCCTGTCGGGTGGCGAGCAGCAGGTGCTCGCGCTGGTGCGCGCGCTCGCGGGCAGCCCGCGCGTGCTGATCGTCGACGAACCGGCCGAAGGGCTCGCACCGCTCGCGGTCGACGAGGTCGGCGCGTGCCTCGCCGCGCTGCAGGCCGATGGTGTCGCGATCCTGCTGATCGAGCAGCGGCTGCAGCTTGCGCCGCGGCTTGCGCGGCGCGTCGCCGTGATGGGGCGCGGCCGGATCGTCTACGACGGCGCGCTCGACGGGCTCGGCAGCGACGTCGTCGGTGCATGGCTGAGCGCCGGTTGAGCGGGGGCAGAGCCCATCCCGCCGACTGTTCGGCAGATCACGCCAGTCAATTTCCGGTGCGGACGTGCATCGCCAGGTGTGGGAATCCTCCGCCTTTAGGCGAAGGAGGACGTCAAGAGCAAGCTGGCAAACAAGGTAGCGATCGTCACGAGCGTATCGAAGGGCATCGGCGCCGCGATCGCCAGGCGCTGGCCGCCGAAGGCGCATCGGTCGTCGTCAACTACGCGAGCAGCAAGGCCTGCGCTGATCCGGCGAGCCGGCGTGTGCGCCTACGCGATCAGCGCGAGCGCGTTCGCGCCGACGTGCCATCGCAGGCTTTCGACGACGAGCGCGTGGTCGCGTGCGTCGTCGAGCCCCGCGATCGTCATCGCGCCGACGATTCCGCCTCCGGTGATCCGCAGCGGCACGCCGCCGCCGTCGAGCGCATAGTCGTCGTCCGACAATCCCTGCGACTGCAGCGACCAGCCGGCGCGGCGAAACCGCACGCCGACTTCGAGCGAACTGAGACCGAAACGGAACACCGTGTTCTGCCGGCGGCGGATCGCGTCGCTGTCGACCGCGCGGCTGCCGTCGAGCGCGCAGTAGAAGAGCGGTGACGCCGCGCCGACGATGCCGACCGCGATCGGCAGCCCGCGGCGCGACGCGAGGTTGATCGCGATGTCGCCGAGCCGGCGCGCGACGTCGGCATCGAAGCGCGGCAGCATCGGGGCCGCCGGATCGTCGCCGGAAGTCCGGTGCGCGAAGTACGGGAAGGGAGTCGCCATGTCAGCTCCGGGTCGTCGCAACAGTGGCTTGCGCGCGTGTCCTGCATCGCGCGCCGGCCGTCGATCGTTCGGCGTTTCGGCACGTCGCGGCTTCAGCGCCCGGGTGCCGCATCGAGCATCCATTCGTGCGCGGGATCGTTCTTGAATGCCCACGCGCGGCTCGGCCCTGCCATCACGTTCAGGTAGTACAGGTTGTAGCCGTGCGGCGCGACCACCGGGTGATAGCCGCGCGGCACCATCACGACGTCGTGGTTCTCGACCGCGCACGCTTCGTCGAGGCTGCGATCGTCCGTGTACACGCGCTGGAACGCGAAGCCCTGCGGCGGATCGATCCGGTGGTAATAGGTTTCCTCGAGCGACGTTTCGTCGGGCGCCGCGTCGCGATCGTGCTTGTGCGGCGGATAGCTGCTCGAATGGCTCGCGGGCGTCACCACTTCGACGACGAGCAGCCGGTCGGCCGCCGGGTTGTCGCCCATCAGGATGTCGCATACGTAGCGCGTGTTGGTGCCTTGCCCGCGCACCGCACGGCGCATGCGTTCGCCGTCGAGGCGTTGCACGCGCTTGTCGCCGCTCACGTAAGGCGCGGTGCACAGCGCGACCTCCGCATCGCGCGTCGCGACGAGCGTGACGGTCTTGTCGCCCGGCACGTACAGCGCGTCGGGCGACACTTCTTCGAATACGCTGTCGCGCTTGCCGAGCGCATCGTAGATCTCACCGTCGACTTCGGCGCGCACCGTGCCGGTGAGCACGACGATGCACAGCTCGCGCGTGCCGGTATCGACCGCTTCGGTATCGCCGGCCTTCAGGCGCAGCGCGCGAAAGCCGACATGCTTCCAGCCGGCCGATTCCGGCGTGACGTTGCAGATTTCGCGCTCGGGCGACGCCTTGACCAGCAGGGGAGAAATCGTCATGGAATGAGGCTCCTCGATGAGATGACGGCGCTCAAGCACTCAAGCGCTCAACCGGTCGACGATCGCGCGCAGCGTGTCGTAACCCTTCTTCGCATATTGATAGCTCGGCGCGACAGCCGGATCCTGCTCGGCCTCGACGACGAGCCAGCCTTCGTAGCCGGCGTCCTTCAGCGTGCGCAGCGTCGCTTCGTAGTCGAGCGCGCCGTCGCCCGGCACCGTGAAGGTGCCGTTGATCACGCCGTTCAGGAAGCTCCAGCCGCCGTTGCGCGCCTGCGTGACGACCTGCGGACGCACGTCCTTGCAGTGCACGTGCGCGACGCGCGACACGTGCTTCTTCAGCAGCGCGACCGGATCGGCCGCGCCGCCGAAATACGCGTGGCCCGTGTCGAACAGCAGGAACACCTTCGCAGGATCGGTCAGCGCCATCAGCCGGTCGACGTCGTCCGGCGATTCGACGTACGCGCCCATGTGGTGATGGTAGGCGAGCTTGATGCCGTACGTATCGAGCAGATGCGCGCCGAACCCGTTCAGGCGTGCCGCGTAGCGCCGCCATGTGTCGTCGTCGACGAAGCGCGGCCGCTTCGCGACCGGCGTATCGATGCTGCCCTGGATCGTGCCCGCGCATTCGCCGTACACGACCACCTTCACGTCGTTGTACTGCAGCTTCGTCATGTGCGCGCGGCAGCGTTCGATCTCGGCGGCGAGCGCATCATCGTCGCTCATCCCCGGCTCGACTTCCGCCAGGAATCCGGAATACCAGCCCGACACGCACACGAGCCCGAATTCCGCGAGCTTCGCCTTCAACTCGGGGCCGGTCTTCGGAAACTTGTTGCCGAGCTCGAAGCCCGCATAGCCGATTTCGGCGCCTTCCTTCAGCGCCGTCTCGAGCGGCGTCTCGCCGCCGAGCGACGGCAGGTCGTCGTTCATCCACGACAGGGGATTGATACCGATGCGAACGTTCCAGCTCATGACACGCTTCCTTGGGTCGAATGGTGTTGTTGCGAGGCGGGCAGGGCGGCGCGATACGGGTCAGCGCCGCTGCCGGGTTTTCTCGTCGAGATACGTCTGGTGCGCGCGTTCGACACCGGCGCGCGCGGACACCTGCGGCACCGCGACTTCCCACCACGCGCCGCCGTCCTCGGTCGTGCGCCCGTGCGTCGTGTCGATCACGAGCACCTGGCTCGTCTTCGCCGCGCGTGCGCGCTTCATCTCGCTGCGCAGTTCGGCGACGTCGCGCACGTGCACGGCTTCCGCACCCATCGCGCGCGCATGCATCGCGAAGTCGATCGTCGAGCGCTCGCCGCCTTCGGGCACGCAGTCGTCGAGCATGTTGTTGAAGCTCGCGCCGCCGCAATTCAGCTGCAGCCGCTCGATGCAGCCGTAGCCGCGGTTGTCGAGGATCACGACGATGATCTTGCGGCCGAGCATCACGGAGGTCGCGAGTTCGGCGTTGAGCATCATGTACGAGCCGTCGCCGACGATTACGATCACCTCGCGCTCGGGCCGCGCGAGTTTCGCGCCGAGGCCGCCCGCGACTTCGTAGCCCATGCACGAATACGCGTAGTCCATGTGATAGTTGCCCGGCACGCCGCTGCGCCACAGCTTGTGCAGTTCGGCCGGCAGCGTGCCGGCCGCGCAGACGACGAGATCGTCGCGCGCGCTGTCGCGTCCGGCGTCGACGGCCGAGTCGCGCACCGCGCCGATCACTTCCGCGTCGTACGGCAGCGTGTCCTTCGGAATGCGCGTCGTCAGGTCGGCCACGCGTGCGTTCCATGCGGCGGCCTGGTCGCGGTTCGCGGCCGTCCACGCCGGTTCCGCATGCCAGCCGGCGAGGGCGGCCGACAACTGGCCGAGGCCCGTGCGCGCATCGGCGATCACTTGCCGGCCGCGTTTCTTGCCCGCATCGAACGGCTGCACGTTCAGGCTCAGCAGCGCCGCTTGGCCGAACAGCGCATGCGAGCCGGTCGTGAAGTCCTGCAGGCGCGTGCCGACCGCGAACACCACGTCGGCCTGCGCGGCCGCGCGGTTCGCGGCGGGCGAGCCCGTCACGCCGATCGACCCGAGGTTCAACGGGTGGTCCCACGCGAGGCTGCCCTTGCCGGCCTGCGATTCGGCAACCGGCACGCCGTGCGTGTCGGCGAACGCGCGCAGCGCGTCCCACGCCTGGCTGTACAGCACGCCGCCGCCGGCGACGATCAGCGGCTTCCTCGCGGCCTTCAGCACGTCGACGGCATCGGCGAGTTCGAGCGCGTCGGCCGGCGGCCGGCGCATCCGGATCACCGGCGGCGCGAAAAAGTCCTCGGGCCAGTCGTATGCGAAGGTCTGCACGTCCTGCGGCAGCGCGAGGCACACCGGGCCGCACTGCGCGGGATCGGTCATCACCTGGATCGCGCGCGGCAGCGCGACGAGCAACTGCTCGGGCGACGTGATCCGGTCGAAGTAGCGCGTGACGGGCCGGAAGCAGTCGTTTGCGCTGACGTCGCCCTGTTCGAAATCCTCGACCTGCTGCAGCACCGGGTCGGGCAGCCGCGACACGAACACGTCCCCGGGCAGCAGCAACAGCGGCAGTCGGCCGACGTGCGCGAGCGCGGCGGAAGTCAGCATGTTGGTCGCGCCGGGGCCGATGCTCGACGTCGCGGCCATCATCCGCTGGCGGAAGTTGGCCTTCGCGAACGCGACGGCCGCGTTCGCCATTCCTTGCTCGTTGTGCGCGCGGAACGTCGGCAGCCGGTCCTTTTCGGCCTGCAGCGCTTCGCCGAGCCCGGCCACGTTGCCGTGGCCGAAGATCGCGAACACGCCGCCGCAGTACGGCAGGATCTCGGTGCGGCCGTCGGGCTGGACGACTTCGGCGCGCAGGGCGGCCAGGTAGCGCACGAGGGCCTGGCTGACGGTCAGTCTTACGGTGGTGGTCATCGTCTGTCGATCAGGAAGAGTCGGTTGGTCATCGCGGGCACCGGCGTCAGGCTGCCGCGGCGGCGCGCGCGGCGGCGCGGCGGCCGAGCCACGCATCGACGAGTTGCGCGAAATTGCCGGCGACTTCGTCGATCAGCGCCTGGTCGTCGATCCGGCCGGCGAGCCATTGCAGCGACGCATCGGCCCACAGCGTGCGCCCGACCATGAAGCCCTTGACGATCGGATCGGTGGCCGAACGGAAGCTGTCGACGAGATACTGCAGCGGCTGGTTCAGCCCGAGGATCACCGCGCCGCGGCAGTGCGGGTCGCGCTCGGCCACCAGCGCGGCGAGCCGCGCCCAGCCGTCGGCGCTCATCGGCGCGAGCTTCCACCATTCGGGCTTCACGCCGAGGTTGTAGAAGCGCGCGACCGTGCGCAGCACCGCGTCGTCCTCGGTGCCGGCCGGCGTGACCGCGCGCGGCGGAATGATTTCCAGCAGCAGCTCGTTGCCGCTCGCGCGCGTCGCTTCCCACAGCTCCAGCACCCGCTGCTCCTGCGCGACGCGCAGGTCGACGTCGTCGTCGGGGTGGTAGTGGAGGAGACACTTCACGACCTGCTCGGTCGGCCAGTGCGTGAGCGCCGAGCCGACCGAGCGCGTATCGTCGAAACACAGCGGCCGCGAGCCGGGCAGCTCGACCGGGCGGCCGACCCACCAGCCGCGCCCGGTCGCCGACGCGAGCGCGTCGCTGCCGTAGGCGCCGCCGTCGATCAGCACGCCGACGTGGCCTTCGATATGGCGATCGCGCTCGACCTGTTCGGCCGCACGCACGAGCAGCCGCTTGAGCGTCTTGATCCGCGCTTCGTCCGCGCCGGCCTGTACCGCGAGCTCGTAGAACTGGCTGCGATGGTCGAACGCCATCACGCACAGGTCGTCCCATTCGCGGCGCGGCACCGTGACGCGATGCAGGTGCGCGAGCGTGCGATCGGCGTCCACCTGCGGATTGCGGCTGCCGCCGAACCAGTGTGCGAGTTCGTCCGGTGTCGGCATCGCGGCCGAGCACGCGTGACGCGACACGACGATCGCGCCGCATGCATTCGCGATGCGTGTCGATTCTGCCCAGTCGCGCCCGCGCAGCAACCCGGACAACAAGCCCGACAGGAACGCATCGCCGGCGCCGAGCACGTTCAGCACTTCGACGCGTTCGCCGTGGAAAGTCGGTGCATTGTCGATGCGCGCCGGGATGTCGCCCTCAATCACGCAGCAGCCGAGCGCGCCGCGCTTGACCACCAGCACCGCGCTGCTCGCGCGGCGCACGGCCTGCAGCGATGCGATCAGATCGTGCGGCACGCCTCCCGCGATCAGGAATTCCTCTTCGGTGCCGACCAGCAGGTCGAATTCGCCGAGAACCTGCTGCAACTGCCGCGTGACCTGCGCATCCGGCACATAGCGGTTCTCGCCGGCGCCGCGCGCGGTCAGCCCCCACAGCACGGGCCGGTAGTCGATGTCGAGAATCCGCACGACGCCGTGGCGGCGCGCATACGCCAATGTCGTCAGCGACGCTTCGCGCGTGGCCGGCGTCGACAGATGGGTGCCGGTGATCGCGAGCGCGCGGCAGCCGGCGATGAAGTCCTCGCGGATCTCGTCGGCGCGCACAGCCATGTCCGCGCAGTTCTCGCGCACGAACAGCAGCGGGAACGTATCGCGGTCCTTCAGTCCGAGCAGCACCAGCGCGGTGAGGCGTTCCGGATCGGTCTGCAACTGGCTCGTGTCGCAGCCTTCGCGCTCGAGCGTCTCGCGCACGAAGCGGCCCATCTGCTCGTCGCCGACGCGCGAAATCATCGCGGTCTTCAACCCGAGCCGGGCGACGCCGAACGCGACGTTGCCCGACGAGCCGCCGAGATACATCTGGAAGCTGCGCGCGTCCTCCAGGCGGCTGCCGTACTGCTGCGCGTAAAGATCCACTGCGACTCGGCCGAGGCAGGCGAGATCGATGGGGCGGTCAGGCGGAAAGTTCAACGGGCTCATATCACGTATCACGCTCGCGGCCGGCATTTCGACCCTGCCGGCAGATTAGGGGACCGATCCGGTGACGGTGCTGCGTCACCTGTGCGGCGCGACGCGGGATCGCCTGCCGCAAGGAGTCGGGCTACGGAACGAAGTCTAGACTTTTTGGAAATCCAGTTCCCTAGGTGAAATCACGTAGAAATAAATTTCCAAATTCTCGAGGAAGTGATCTACAGTTTCATCCGGATGCTTCAGTCCGTATCGGACTCGGCCCGGCGGCGCGCAACGTGCCGCTTTCCGCCCCCCGGAGATGAGGAGACAGAGTGATCATGAAGACCAAGCTGATGGCCGCCGCGGCCGCGACGATCCTGGCGATGCCGCTTGCGCATGCCGAGAAGATCGGCGTGACGATGGCATCGTTCGACGACACGTTCCTGACGATCCTGCGCAACAGCATCAGCGATGCCGCGAAGAAGGACGGCGCGACCGTGCAGATCGAGGATGGCGGCAACGACGTCGGCAAGCAGTTGAGCCAGGTCCAGAACATGATCGCGCAGAAGGTCGACGCGATCATCGTGAACGCGGTCGACACCGACGCGACGCCGAAGATCACGAAGATGGTGACCGCCGCGAAGATCCCGCTCGTCTATGTGAACCGCAAGCCGGTCGATTTCAACAAGCTGCCGGCCGGCGTCGCGGTGGTCGCGTCCGACGAAAAGCAGTCGGGCACGCTGCAGGCGCGCCAGGTGTGCAAGCTGCTCGGCGGCAAGGGCGACATCCTCGTGCTGATGGGCGAGCTCTCCAACGAGTCGGCGCGTGCGCGCACCAAGGACATCGAGGACGTGATCGCGACGAAGGACTGCTCCGGCATGAAGATCGTCGACAAGCGCGAAGGCAAGTGGAGCCGCACGCAGGGCCAGGACATCACGATGAACTGGCTGAGCTCCGGGATGAAGTTCGACGCGATCGTATCGAACAACGACGAGATGGCGATCGGCGCGATCAACGCGCTGAAGGCGGCGCGCAAGTGGACGCCGAAGACGGTCGTCGCCGGCATCGACGCGACGCCGGACGGGCTCGCGTCGATGAAGAGCGGCGACCTGAAGGTGTCCGTGTACCAGAACGCGGCCGGGCAGGGTGAGCAGGCCGTCGCGGCCGCGCTCAAGCTCGCGAAGAAGCAGCCCGTCGACCGCTACGTGAACGTGCCGTTCGAGCTCGTCACGCCCGAGAACATGAACCAGTACGCCAGGCACTGACCGGCTTTTCCGCTGAACTGCGCGGCCCGGTGCGTCCGGGTTCGCGTGTGACTTTCGAGGAACGTCCATGTTTACAGTCAGGATGGCGCGCTCGATGGCCAGCGACGACGCGCCGGCCGCATCGTTCGCCGCGCCCGGTTCGTCCGGTGCGTCCGTTTCCGATTGCCTGCTCGAAGTGCGCGGCGTCGGCAAGTCGTTTCCAGGCGTCGTCGCGCTCGACGGCGTGCAGTTTCGCGTGCGCCGCGGCACCGTTCATGCGCTGATGGGCGAGAACGGCGCGGGCAAGTCGACGCTGATGAAGATCATCGCGGGCGTCTATACGCCCGACCAGGGCGAGATCCTGATCAAGGGCGCGCCCGTCACGCTGAACGGCCCGCTCGACGCGCTGGACCGCGGCATCGCGATGATCCACCAGGAACTCAACCTGATGCCGTACATGACGGTCGCGGAGAACATCTGGATTCGCCGCGAACCGAAGAACCGCTTCGGCCTGATCGATCACGCCGAACTGCGCCGCCGCACCGCCGCGCTGTTCGAGCGGTTGTCGATCGACATCGATCCGGAAGCCGACGTGCGCACGCTGACGGTCGCGAGCCGCCAGATGGTCGAGATCGCGAAGGCCGTGTCGTTCGACTCGGACGTGCTGATCATGGACGAGCCTACCTCCGCGCTGACCGACAAGGAGGTCACGCACCTGTTCCGGATCATTCGCCAGTTGCGGGAGCAGGGCAAGGGCATCGTCTACATCACGCACAAGATGAACGAACTGTTCGAGATCGCCGACGAGTTTTCGGTGTTCCGCGACGGCAAGTACATCGGCACGCACGCGTCGACCGACGTCACGCGCGACGACATCATCCGGATGATGGTCGGCCGCGAGATCACGCAGATGTTCCCGAAGGAAGACGTGCCGATCGGCGAGGTCGTGCTGGCGGTGAAGAACCTCGGCGTCGACGGCGTGTTCCGCGACGTGAGCTTCGAGCTGCGCGCGGGCGAGATCCTCGGCGTCGCGGGCCTCGTCGGCTCGGGGCGCTCGAACGTTGCCGAAGCGCTGTTCGGCGTCGTGCCGGCCACGTCCGGCGAGATCCTGATCGACGGCAAGCCGGTTCGGATTGCGACGCCCGCGCAAGCGATGAAGCACGGGATGGCGTTCCTCACCGAGGACCGCAAGGACACCGGCTGCTTCCTGAATCTCGACCTGCTCGCGAACATGGAAGCGGCGGTGCTCAGCAACCGCTACGTGAAGTTCAACTTCGTGCAGCAGGCGCAGCTCAGGCGCGACTGCGAGGAAATGAGCCGGATGCTGCGCGTGAAGACGCCGGGGCTGCACGAGGAAATCCAGAACCTGTCGGGCGGCAACCAGCAGAAAGTGCTGATCGGCCGCTGGCTGTTGACGCAGCCGCGCATCCTGATTCTCGACGAACCGACGCGCGGCATCGACGTCGGCGCGAAGGCCGAGATTCATCGGCTCGTCAGCGCGCTCGCCGGAAAAGGTGTCGCAGTACTGATGATCTCGTCGGAGATGCCGGAGGTGCTCGGCATGAGCGACCGCGTGATGGTGATGCACGAAGGCCGCATGACCGGCATCGTCGAGCGCAAGGACGCCGACCAGGTCCGCATCATGGACCTTGCGTCGCGTTGAGCCGAAACAAGCATGGAGACAAATGAAATGAGCAATCTGAATCCGGCCGCGGACGCGCAGTCCATGACGATCAAGACACGGCACGCCAAATGGCCGCCCGAACTGAGCATCTTTCTCGTGCTGGTGGGCATCAGCCTGTTCTTCGAGGTGATCGGCTGGGTCGTCGTCGGCCAGAGCTTCCTGTTCAACGCGGAGCGGCTCGAGATCATCGTGCTGCAGATGGCCGTGATCGGCATCATCGCGGTCGGCGTGAACCTCGTGATCATCACGAGCGGGATCGACCTGTCGTCGGGGTCGGTCGTCGCCGCGGCGGCCGTCGTGTCGGCCAGCCTCGCGCAGGTGTCGGATTTTCCGCGCGCGGTGTTCCCGCACCTGACCGACCTGCCGATCATCTGGCCGGTGCTGGCCGGCGTGTGCGTCGGGCTGCTGGTAGGTCTGCTGAACGGGTCGCTGATCGCGCTGACCGGCATCCCGCCGTTCATCGCGACGCTCGGCACGATGGTCGCCGCGCGCGGCTTCGCGAAGTGGTTCACCAACGGGATGCCGGTGTCGATGCTGACCGACCAGTTCGCGGCGATCGGCGCGGGCGCGAATCCGGTGATCATCTTCCTGGTGGTGGCGGCGATCTTCCACGTCGTGCTGCGCTACACGCGCTTCGGCAAGTACACGTATGCGATCGGCGCGAACCGCCATGCGGCCGTCGTGTCGGGCATCAATGTCACGCGTCACCTGGTGTTCGTCTATGCGATCGCCGGCCTCCTGAGCGGGATCGCGGGCACCGTGACGGCCGCACGTGCGATCTCCGGCCAGTCGGGCATGGGCGTGATGTACGAGCTCGATGCGATCGCGGCGGTCGTGATCGGCGGCACGTCGCTGTCGGGCGGCCTCGGGCGCGTGACGGGCACCGTGATCGGCGTGCTGATCCTCGGCGTGATGACGTCGGGCTTCACCTTCATCCGGATCGACGCGTACTACCAGGAGATGGTCAAGGGCGCGATCATCGTCGCGGCCGTGATCGCCGACCAGTACCGCAACAAGAAGTCGCGCCGCTGAGCCGCCGCCGCCATGCCGAACCCCGCAAAACCGTCTGGGAAGAAGATGAAGATCGCTCTGGATCCCTACATGATTCGCCACCTGCCGCTCGACCGGCTGCCGCATGCGGTCGCCGAGCTCGGCTACGACCAGATCGAGCTGTCGCCGCGCAGCGACTTTCTCGACTGGTGGGTGATGCCGCGCGCGACGCGCGAGCGCATGGCCGCGTTCCGGCAAGCGCTGCGCGCGAGCGGCGTGGGCCTCGCATCGCTGCAGCCGATGTACCGCTGGGCCAGCCCGTTCGACGACGAACGGCAATGGGCGGTGCGCTGCTGGAAGAAGGCGATCGAGGTCGCGCTCGAGATGGAGTGCACGCTGATGGTGTCGGAGTTCGGGCGCGGCGCGTCGCCGGAACGCTCGGTCGGCGAGCGGCCGGGCACGAACCCGAAAGAGCTGTGCGAGGCCGCGTGGTTCCGCTCGATGGACGAGTTGCTGCCGATCCTCGAGCGCGAGCGCATCGTGCTGTCGGTCGAACCGCATCCGGAGGACTGGATCGAGCAGCTTCAGCCGGCCATCGACATCGTGACGAACCTCGGTTCGCCGTCGCTGAAACTGTCGTACATCGCGCCGCACACGTTCTACTACGGCGACGACATGGCCGCGATGATCGCGCAGGCCGCGCCGGTCCTCGCGCACGTGCGCGTGGCCGACACCTTCGATCATCGCAAGAGCAGCCAGCTGCGCTATATCGTGAACCCGCCCGGCTCGAACCAGATTCGCGTGCACCAGCATCTCGACATCGGGCAGGGCGAGATCGACTGGGACATGTTTTTCCGCGCGCTCGGCGCCGCCGGCTTCGATGGCGTGATGTCGTCGTGCGTGTTCGCGTGGGAAGACCGCGCGGAAGCGTCGTCGCGCTATATGCGCGACACGATCCAGCGCTACGTCGATCGCCATTTCGATCGCGCGGCGCGCTGACCCGTCGCCCCCGCATTGCTGACCGGCGCGGCACGGGCCGCGCCGCTGATGAACGAAAGACTGGAGATATCCGGATGACCTTGCAAATCGGCGTGATCGGCTGCGGCGCGATCGGCCAGGACCATATTCGCAGGCTGACGCGCACGCTGTCCGGCGCACGCGTGGTGGCCGTCACCGACATCGATGCGCGGCAGGCGCGCGACACGGTAGCGAAATACGGGCTCGACGCGGAAATCCATGGCGACGGCCATGAAGTGATCGCGGCCGCCGATGTGCAGGCCGTGCTCGTCACGTCGTGGGGGCCGACGCACGAAGCGTTCGTGCTCGACGCGATCGCGCATGGCAAGCCGGTGTTCTGCGAGAAACCGCTCGCGGTGACGGCCGACGGCTGCATGCGGATCGTCGAGGCCGAGCGCGCGCACGGCAAGCGGCTGGTGCAGGTCGGCTTCATGCGCCCGTACGACGAAGGCTATCGCGCGCTCAAGCACGTGATCGACAGCGGCGAGATCGGCGCGCCGTTGATGCTGCATTGCGCGCACCGCAACCAGTCGGTCGGCGAGCGCTACACCACCGACATGGCGATCACCGATACGCTGATCCACGAACTCGACGTGCTGCGCTGGCTGCTCGGCGAGGACTATGCGAGCGCGCAGGTCGTCTATCCGAAGAAGACGCGTCACGCGAGCGCGCATCTCGCCGATCCGCAGATCGTGCTGCTCGAAACCGCGAGCGGCGTGCGCATCGACGTGGAGATCTTCGTCAACTGCCAGTACGGCTACGACATCCAGTGCGAGGTGGTCGGCGAGAACGGCATCGCGAAGCTGCCCGATCCGCCGGCCGTCGGTCTCAAGCATGCGGCGCGGCGATCGGTCGAGATCATGACCGACTGGAAGGAGCGCTTCATCGCATCGTACGACGTCGAGCTGCAGGCGTTCATCGACGGCGTGCGGCAGGGCGCACTCACCGGTCCGTCCGCATGGGACGGCTACGCGGCGGCGGTTGCGGCCGATGCCTGCGTGCGCGCACAGCAGAGCGGGGCGGTCGAGCCGGTCGCGATGGCCGAACGCCCCACGTTCTATCGCGGCTGAACCGTGGCCGCGTCGCCACGCCCGCGGCCGTGCGCCGCTTTCCTGCCGGACTGCCCGACATGACGATGAAGATTGGCTGCGCGCCCTGCTGCTGGGGCGTCGACGACGTGAACAACCCGCACCTGCCGCCGTGGCGGCACGTGCTCGCCGAAGCCGCTCAGGCCGGCTACTCCGGCATCGAGCTCGGGCCCTACGGCTATATCCCGCTCGAGCTCGACGTGGTGAGCGCCGAACTCGAACGGCAACGGCTGAGCATGACCGCCGGCACGATTTTCGACGATCTCGTGTCGCCGGAGAACCTGCCGAACCTGCTGCGCCAGACGCGCGATATCTGCGCGCTGATCACGCGACTGCCGAAGCTGCCGACGCAGGACGGCCAGCGCTACGCGGCGCCGTATCTGGTCGTGATGGACTGGGGGCACGAGGAGCGCGACTACGCGGCCGGTCATCCCGAGCGCGCGCCGCGGCTGTCCGCCGGACGCTGGGAGCGGATGGTCGATCACATCCGGCAGATCGCCACCATCGCGCGCGACGAGTTCGGTGTGCGCGCGGTGATCCATCCGCATGCGGGCGGCTACATCGAGTTCGCGGACGAGATCGACCGGATCGTTGCCGATATCGGGGCCGACACGGCAGGCCTGTGTCTCGACACCGGCCACCTGTACTACTCGGGCATGGACCCGGAAACGTGGTTGCATCGCCATGCGGCACGGCTCGACTACGTGCATTTCAAGGACATCGACGCGGCCGTGTACGACGCGGTGATGGGCGAGCACATCGCGTTCTTCGCGGCGTGCGCGCGGGGCGTGATGTGCCCGATCGGCACCGGCGTGCTCGACTACCCGGCGATCCGCCGCGCGCTCGACGACATCGGCTATGCCGGCTACATCACGATCGAACAGGAACGCGATCCGCGCAACGCCGGCACGAGCCTGCGCGACGTCGCGGCGAGCCGCGCGTTTCTCGCGTCGGCCGGTTTCGCTTGAGCGACCGACCGTTTGGATCTCTGAACACCTGAACACCTGAACACCTGAACACCTGAATACCTGAATACCTGAATACGAACCGGGAACACGAACAATCATGATCGACGGACAGATTCTGCTGGGACATTCGATTCCCTGGGGCATGGTCGGCGGCGGCCTCGGCAGCCAGATCGGCTACAGCCACCGATCGGCTGCGCTGCGCGACGGCAGCTTCCGGCTGGTTGCCGGCGCGTTCGACATCGATGCCGAACGTGGCCGCCAGTTCGGCGTGAAGCTCGGCGTCGACGCCGCACGCTGCTATGCCGACTACCGGACGATGTTCGAGGCCGAGGCGAGCCGCGCGGACGGCATCCGCGCGGTATCGATCGCGACGCCGAACAACACGCACTTCGAGATCTGCCGCGCCGCGCTGAACGCCGGGCTGCACGTGGTCTGCGAGAAGCCGCTGTGCTTCACGACCGAGGAGGCCGAAACGTTGCAGCGTCTGTCGGTCGAGAAGAACCGGATCGTCGGCGTCGCATACGGCTATTCCGGCCACCAGATGATCGAGCAGGCGCGCGAGATGATCGCGCGCGGCGATCTCGGCGAGATCCGCATCGTGCAGATGCAGTTCGCGCACGGTTTTCACAGCGAAGGCGTCGAGGCCGCGAGCGCGGCCGCGCGCTGGCGCGTCGATCCGAAGTTCGCGGGGCCGAGCTACGTGCTCGGCGACATCGGCACGCATCCGCTGTACATCTCGGAAGTGATGGCGCCGGCACTGAGGATCCGCCGGCTGATGTGTTCGCGGCAGAGCTTCGTGAAGAGCCGCGCACCGCTCGAGGACAACGCGTTCACGATCATGGAATACGACACCGGCGCGATCGGCTACGTATGGTCGAGCGCGGTGAACGCGGGCTCGATGCACGGGCAGAAGGTGCGCGTGATCGGCTCGAAGGCGAGCGTCGAATGGTGGGACGAGCATCCGAACCAGTTGCGTTACGAGATCCAGGGGCAGCCCGCGCAGGTGCTCGATCGCGGGATGGGTTATCTGCATCCGGATGCGTTGCGCGAGGATCGCATCGGCGCCGGGCATCCGGAAGGGCTGTTCGAGGCGTGGTCGAATCTCTATGCACGCTTCGCGCTCGCGATGGATGCGGCCGATCGCGGCGACGCCGAAGCGCTGAAGCACATCCGCTTTCCGGACGTCCATGCGGGCGTCGAGGGCGTGCGCTGGGTCGAGAACTGCGTGCGTTCGGCCGACGCCGGCGGCGTATGGATCGACTATCGTTGAGCATCGCAGGCTGGCGCGGCGCGTCGATTGCCCGGCGCCGGCCTCGGTAAACGCCCTGATCTTTACGGCGTTGCAAGGCCGTTGGACAATCGTTTCAGCACTGCTGTGGAGCGTGTGCAGGTGATGATCGAGCGCGTGGGAGCGAGCGTGCGGCACGGGCCGTGCCGCAAACGTGATTAAATTCGCCCTTCATGCATGTTTCCAGGTGAGTCCCGGGCCGCGTCGGTCAGCACCGCGCGCGCATCGGGGCCGTCAACTTCGCGCCATCCGATGAGTTCATCCGAGAAACCACCCGCCACCGTCGAGCAATTCCTGCAGCATCTGACGCAGGAGTACGACGGCCTCAGCAATCGCCTGAAGGTGATTGCGCGTCACGTGGAAACCCATCGGGACCAGCTTGGGCTGGAAGGCATCCAGTCGCTCGCGGAGGCGTGCGGCGTCCAGCCGTCGGCCGTTGTGCGTTTCGCGAAGCACTTCGGCTTCTCCGGCTTCTCCGAAATGCAGCGGCTGTTCCGCGAAGGGCTCGCGCAGCAGATCGCGCCGGGCCGCGCGTACAACCTGCGGCTGCGCGACGTGATCGAATCGGGTTCGTCGAGCCTGCAGCCCGAGCAGATCGCCGACGAATTCATCAAGGGCAGCATTGCCGGGATGCAGCAGTTGCGGCAGACGCTCGACTCGCAGGCGCTCGCGCAGGCCGTCGACCTGCTCGCCGACACGCAGGCGATCTGGATCGCGGGCTCGCGCCGCGCGTTTCCGATCGCCGTCTATCTCGACTACGCGCTGCAGCACACCGACAAGCGCATCGGGCTGTTCAGCGCGCTCGGCAGCATGCATCTCGGGCAGATCCGCTCGGTGCGTGAAGGCGACGTGATGATCGTGATTTCGTTCATGCCGTATGCGGAAGAGACCGTGCAGGTCGCGCAGCAGGCCGTGCAGCGCGGCGCGCGCCTGATCGCGATCACGGACAGCCGGATGAGCCCGCTCGCGCGCGAGGCCGAGGTGACGCTCATGGTGCAGGAAAGCGCGACGTTCGGATTCCGCGCGCTGACCGCGACGATGGGCCTCGCGCAGAGCCTGTTCGTCGCGCTCGCGTACCGGCTCGAGCTGTCGTACCTGCCGACGGCCGACGGCGCGCACGGCACCAAGACCAACTGAATCTGCACGTTGATGCCGACCTGGATGCGGCACGTGCATGCACACGCGATACCGCGGTTGCTCGCGAGCAGGCGACGCCGTTGCCGAACTCGTGCGCGTCGATCGGGTCGAGCGCTTCGCCGACGTCCTTCGCGCGCGCGGCCGAGCGCAGGTCCGAAGGACGCTTTCTTGCCGATGCGCATGTCGGGCGGTACGGGATCGAACAGCGTGCCGCCGGTGAGGAAGCCTTCCTCGCGGCCCGGCCCGGCCCGCGCGGGCGGGCCCGTGCTGCGGTAAAATTGCCGCTTCCTCCCGCGCCCTGTGTGGCGCGTCATTCGAAGGTCGACAGCCGATGCAGATTCACAAGGAAGTGGACGCGCGCGGGCTCAATTGCCCGTTGCCGATCCTGCGCGCCAAGAAAGCGCTCGCCGATATGGAGAGCGGGCAGATCCTCAAGGTGCTCGCGACCGATCCCGGCTCGCAGCGCGATTTCGCCGCGTTCGCGAAGCAGACGGGCAACGAGATCGTCGAAGTGACGACCCAGGACAAAACCTTCGTGTTCCTGATGCGCCGCCGCTGACGGCCCGCATCACGCGTCTCGTGCGGCACCCGGCCGGCCTCGATGCCGGCCGTGCTTCGGAAGCCCCGGCCGCCTCTGACAATTCTTAAACCTCGTTGTGCAACCTGCTGCGTATACTGACCCGGCCGGTCGTCCGTACTTGACGGATGCGCCGGCCACGGTGCGTCATATGGGGCGGGCTCGGGGGCCATGCCTGACGCTGCCGTCGTACAAACGGGGAGAGGACATGTCCTTCAGACCAGGGACCATTCGAAGTCCGTCCGCAGCGGAATGTATTGCGCCCGCAGGCGCGGCGGGGTTGAGCCGGATCGAGCTCGACCCGCAACGGGATCGCCACGCGCGTGCCGCGCTGGAGGCGTATGCCGATTCGGCGGCGGCCGAGATGCCGTGGCTGGCCGAATCGCTCGACGAGCGGTTGCGCGACGCCGCGCAGCATGACGGCTCGGGCTTCACTTATTGCAATGCGACAGTCGAGCGTGTGCTCGATCTCGCGCAGGCATGGGCGGCAAGCCAGCCCGACTATACGGCGGCGGCATGGGAGCGCGTGCGTGCCCAGTTGGCGCGCATGCTGACGCAGCCGGCACCGCGCCAGCCCGC
The DNA here is from genome assembly GCF_003857765.1 of Burkholderia sp. Bp9016. Classification (NCBI taxonomy): domain Bacteria; kingdom Pseudomonadati; phylum Pseudomonadota; class Betaproteobacteria; order Burkholderiales; family Burkholderiaceae; genus Burkholderia; species Burkholderia sp. Bp9016. The sequence continues at coordinate 313,696 of NZ_QTPY01000002.1, read as the reverse complement.
GTTGCGGCGGCGCGCAGCGACCGGCGATCTGGCCGAGCCGGTGGCCGGCATGGCCGGTGCGGACTAGGCGAGCGATCGCGCAACGGAAGGATTATTCGAAGGAAGTGCCGTAGTACGCGCAATTTCTTGGCGAATTTCATACTACTATGATGAAATCGCCGGTTCGTCCGTGCCCCGTTTTTGAGATATTTTGCCGGGGACGCCGTATCGCGCCCGTTGCGCGGCGGCAAACGACGGCTCCCGGCCGATGTCGGAAGCTGCGCGCATGTCGCGCGGCGCGTGGAGTGTGCGGGGCTGTTACAGGACGAATCGATTTCGATTTGCGGGGTGCTATGAGAATTGCTGTACTGGATGACGATCCGGCCCAGACGGATTTCGTCAGTCAAACGCTGACGGCCGCCGGCCACACATGCTATGCGTTCAAGGAAGGCAAGGCCCTGAAGAAGCGTCTGCAACGCGAGACGTTCGATCTGCTGGTGCTCGACTGGAACGTGCCGGACATGTCCGGCGAGGAAGTGCTCAAGTGGGTGCGCGCCAACCAGACCGAGCACAGCCTGCCGATCATCTTCATGACGAGCCGTGACGACGAGGCGGGGATCACGCAGATCCTGAACGCCGGCGCCGACGATTACGTGGTCAAGCCCGTATCGGGCCCGATCCTGCGCGCCCGCATCGGCTCGCTGCTGCGCCGTGCATATCCGGTCAACGCCGAGGCGACTGTGCGCGAATTCGACCAGTTCCGATTCGACGTGAACCTGAAGCAGGCCTACGTCGGCGACAAGGCTGTGAGTCTCACGCAAAAGGAATTCGAGCTCGCGCTGCTGCTGTTCCAGCACCTCGACCGGCCGCTGTCGCGCGCACACATCCTCGACCTCGTATGGAAGCAGGCGACCGACATTCCGTCGCGCACGATGGATACCCACATTTCGATGCTGCGCACGAAGCTCGGCCTGCGCCCGGAGAACGGCTATCGCCTCGCGCCGATCTACGGCTACGGCTACCGGCTCGAACGGGTCGGCCAGGGGGAACCGGAGTGACCACGCGAATCACGCAGCGCACGGCCGCCGTGCGCACGGCGGCGCTGCGCGCGGCTTGCACGGTTGCGTTTGCGTTCGCGGCACCGCATGCCGGCGCGCAGCCGCCCGCTGCCGCGGGCAAGATGGTCGTCTACCGCACGCATGCCGGCGACACGCTGTACGACGTCGCCGCGCGCTACCTGCAAGGTCCGGGCGACTGGCAACTGCTGCAGCAGATCAATGGCGTGCCCGCGCCGAAGCACCTGCAGCCGGGCGTCGAGCTGAAGCTGCCCGCCGCCCGGCTGCGCAAGGAAAAGCTGACCGCGCGCGTCGTCGCGGTGCAGGGCACGGCCGAACGCGCGTCCGGCGACACCTACGCGCCGCTCGCCGACGATGCGACGCTCGCCGAAGGCGACCGCGTGCGCACGGGCCCGAACGGGTTCCTGACGCTCGAACTGGCCGACGGCACGCACATGAGCCTGCCGCCCGACAGCCAGCTCGACCTGAAGACATTGCGCCGCACCGTGCTGACCGGCACGCTCGACCGCGAGTTCGAGCTCACGCGCGGCTCGGTCGACAGCGAAGTCACGCATTTGAAGAAACGCGACGACCGCTTCCAGATTCGGTCGCCGTCGGTCGTGGCCGGCGTGCGCGGCACGCGGTTCCGCGTGAACTACGACGCGTCCGGCAACGAGTCGACGCGCGTCGAAGTGCTCGACGGCACCGTCGGCGTCGCGGGCAAGCGGCAGCCGGACCTGACGCTCGTGCATGCGAACTTCGGCAGCGTCGCGACGTCGTCCGGTGCGGTCGGCGCGCCGGTCCAGCTGCTGCCGGCGCCGGCGCTCGCGCATCCCGACAAGGTGCAGGACGAGCCCGACGTATCGTTCGAGGTCGCGCCGCTGGCCGATGCGCACGCGTATCGGCTGCAACTCGCGCACGACGCGGGGATGCTCGACCTGTTCCGCGAAACCCGCACCGATTCGCCGCGCGCGGTGTTCCGCGACGTGCCGAACGGCACGTATTTCGTGCGGGTCGCCGCGATCGACGCCAACGGCCTCGAAGGCATGCCGCGCACCTACGCGTTCGAGCGGCGCCAGATGGGGCTCGACGCGAGTGCATCGCCCGGCGCCGCCGGCTACGAATTCCGCTGGTCGCCGAACGGTTCGGGCAAGGATGCGCGCTACCGGTTCGTGCTGTCGCGCTCGAAAGATCTGAGCGCGCCGGTCGTCGACCAGGTCGGCCTGCAGGCGCGCAAGATCACGATCGCGCACCTGCCGCCCGGCGACTACTACTGGGCGGTGACGGTGGAGGAGTTCGAAGGCGGCAAGTTCTATCAGAAGACGAGTCCGGTCGGCGCGTTCACGTTGTCGCGCTGATCGGCGACGCATGAAACCCGACTCCGTTTCTCCGCGGCGGCGCCTCGGCCGCCGCTTTCTGATCGAATGGATCGCGATCGGCTGTCTGGGAGTCGCGGTGATTCTCGGCTGCGCGCTTGGCCGGATGTCGTCGAGCGTCGACGGGCTGATCTACGATCGGCTGCTGATGCTGCGCAGCCTGCCGCTGTCGCCCGACGTCGTCGTGGTCGATATCGACAACCAGAGCGTGTCGGCGCTCGGCCGCTGGCCGTGGCCGCGCAGCATTCACGCGCGGCTGCTCGACACGCTGGCGCGCGCGCAGCCTGCGGCCGTCGTCTATGACGTGCTGTTTACCGAGCCGTCTGCCGAAGATCGCACGTTCGCGGAGGCGATGTCCCGCGTGCCGACCTTCCTGCCCGTGCTGCTGAGTCCCGAACAGGCGGACGGCACGCGCACCGTCGATCCGCCGGTGGCGGAGCTCGCGGCGCGCGCGACGGGGCTCGGTCACATCAATCTCGAGGTCGATCCCGACGGCATCGTGCGCAGCGTCGCGCTGTTCGAAAGCGACGGCCGCGTGCGCTGGCCGCAGCTGATGGTGCCGGTATACCGTGCGATCGGGGCCGGCAGGCTGCATCCCGTCGGCGGTGCACCGGGTCCGAACGCGCACGACCTGTCGCGCGATGCGACGGGCGAAGGCCGTTACCTGATTCCGTTCAGCCGCAATACGCCGGCGTATCCGACGCTGTCGTTCGACGACGTGCTGGAAGGGCGCGTGAAGCCCGATGCGCTGCGCGGCAAGATCGTCGTCGTCGGCGTGACGGCGTCCGGGCTTTACGATCGCTTCGCGACGCCTGTGTCCGGCGATTTCGGCCCGCTCGCCGGCGTGTACATCCATGCAAACGTGCTCGACATGCTGACGACCGGCAGCGCGATCTCGCCCGCGTCGCGCGCGGGGATCTTTGCCGCGTCGCTGCTGCCGCTCGCCGTGCTGCTCGGCGGTTTCCTGATGCTGTCGCCATGGCGCGCGCTGCTGCTCACGCTCAGCCTGGCCGTGCTGGCCGTGGTCGCGAGCATGGCGTTGCTGTTCGAGGCGCGTGTGTGGCTGTCGCCCGCGCCCGCGATCTTCGGGCTGATCGCCGTGTATCCGATCTGGAACTGGCGTCGCCTCGAGATGACGATGTCGTACCTGCGCCGCGAACTGCAGCGACTCGCCGACGAGCCGCATCTGCTGCCCGAGGCGCCGCGCACGCGCAGCGTCGGCGGCGACGTGCTGGAACGCCAGATGGCGCTGATGGCGCAGGCCGCGCAGCGCGTGCAGGACATGAAGCGCTTCGTATGGGACAGCCTCGACAGCATGCCCGAGCCGATCTTCGTCACCGATCTGGCCGGTACGGTCCTGATCGCGAACCATGCGGCCAAGCGCTACGGGTCGCGGCTCGCGCTGCCGTTGCCGGAAGGCCGGCCGCTGCGTGCGGCGCTCGGCGAGCTGACCTTCATGAAGACCGTCGACGGCAATCCCGAGCACGACGCCGCGATCCGCGAGCACTGGCCGGCCGCGCTCGACCCGACTCTCGAGGCGGAACACGATGCGATGGCGCGCGGCATCGAGGTGCGCGATCGCGACGGGCTCGACCATCTGTTACGCTACGCCGCATGTACGAACGCGCAGGGCCGCGTGACGGGCTGGATTGCCGGCCTCGTCGACGTGACGGAGCTGCACGCGGCCGAGCGCCAGCGCGAGGAGGCGCTGAACCTGCTGTCGCACGACATGCGCTCGCCGCAGTCGTCGATCCTTGCGCTGGTCGAGATCGAGCGCGATCGCGTCGAATCGGACGAGATGCGCGGGCTGCTCGCGCGGATCGAGCGTTATGCGCATCGCGCGCTGTCGCTCGCCGACGAGTTCGTGCAGCTGGCGCGTGCGGAGTCGCAGGCGTACCAGCTCGAAGCGACGAGCCTCGTGGACGTGCTGATCGATGCGAGCGACGAGGTCTGGCCGCAGGCGCAGGCCAAGCGCATCCGTATCGATACCGATGTCGGCGCCGACATGTGCTGGATGCGCGCCGACCGCTCGCTGATCACGCGCGCGTTCGTCAACGTGTTGAACAATGCGGTCAAATACAGCCCGTCCGACACCGTGATCACGTGTACGCTGACGGTTGAGCACGCATCGAAGCGGATGTTCTGTACGATTCGCGATCAGGGGTACGGCATCGCGCCGGAAGATCAGCGGCATCTGTTCGAGCGTTTCAAGCGATTCCATGCCGGCGAGCGGCCCGAGATTTCGGGTTCCGGCCTCGGCATGGCGTTCGTGAAGACGGTCGTTACGCGCCACGGCGGCAGCGTGACGGTCGACAGCGAAGTGGGGGTGGGCACCGCGGTGACGGTGTCGCTGCCCGCGATCGACGAGCCGTCCGCCTGACAGGGCCGGGCACGACGGCAGCATTTGGGGAAAGTCATGAGAAAGGAATGGGCAGCGACCGCGCTGGCGGCGTCGCTGTTGACGGGTTGCGCTGGCGTCACGACCGGCGTGAGCGCGCTCGGGCAGCCGAATGCGTTCGCATCCGGTGCGCACGGTTACGATTTCGTCCGCACGGCTGCTCAGGCCGGCGATCCCGAATACGGGCGGATCGAGACGCTCGTGCGCGATGAACTCGCGCGCCGCGGCTTCGACGCGCAGTCGACGAAGGACGCGCGCTACCGGCTGTCGATCGCCTATGCCACGCAACCGGCGTCGGTCGCGGCCACCGCCGAGCGCTGCGGTGCCGCGAGCAGTGCGTGCGTGACCGTCGACGGGCCGGCGCCGTTCGCATTGCCGTTCGCGGGCAAGGTGTATCGCCACGTGCTGACGCTGCGCTTCGTCGATGCGAAGTCGGGCGCTGACGTCTACCGCGTGTCGGCGTCGCTGCGCGACCGCGACCCGGGCACGCAGGAGGCCGCGCCAACGCTCGTGAAGAGCGCGCTCGCGAAGGTGCCGTTCGAGCCGGGCAACGGCTGGCTGGTCAAGACGAAAAAAGACGACGCGGGCGCAATGCCGGGCGTCGTCTCGGTGAAGCCTGCCGTCGCGCACTGACGCGGCGACCGTAGCAGGAAGGAAGGGCACGCTCGCCGCGCGGGCGAGGCCGGCCCGTACCGCGTTCAGGCGGCCGGATGCCCGTTGCCGCGCGTGCGCAGGTACGTGTCGAACTCGGTGCCGACTTCCGGATGGCGCAGCGCGAATTCGACCGTCGCCTTCAGATAGCCGAGCTTGCTGCCGCAGTCGTAGCGCGTGCCTTGATACTTGTAGGCCAGCACCTGTTCGTCGGCGAGCAGCGCCTGGATCGCGTCGGTGAGCTGCAGCTCGCCGCCCGCACCCGGCTTCAGCGCGCGCAGGTGTTCGAAGATCCGCGGCTTGAGCACGTAACGGCCGACCACGCCGAGGTTCGACGGCGCGACTTCCGGCGCGGGTTTCTCGACGATCGCCGACATCTTGACGATCGACTCTTCCCACTCCTTGCCGTCGACGATCCCGTACGACTTCGTTTCCGACGGCGGAATCTCTTCCACGCCGATCACCGAGCTGTGATAGTGGTCGAACACGTCGACCATCTGCTTCATCACGGGCGGATTGCCGTCGAGCAGGTCGTCGGCGAGGATCACCGCGAACGGGTTGTCGGCCACGAGCTTTTCCGCGCACAGCACCGCATGGCCGAGGCCCAGCGCTTCGGGCTGACGCACGTAGAAGCAGTCGACGTGGCTCGGCTTGATGCTGCGCACGAGCTCGAGCAGCTTCTCCTTGCCGCGCGCCTCGAGTTCGGCCTCGACCTCGTACGACTTGTCGAAGTGATCCTCGATCGCGCGCTTGCTGCGCCCGGTCACGAAGATCATCTCGGTGATGCCCGCGGCGATCGCTTCCTCGACCGCATACTGGATCAGCGGTTTATCGACGACCGGCAGCATTTCCTTCGGGCTCGCCTTCGTTGCCGGCAGGAACCGCGTGCCGAGGCCGGCAACGGGGAATACCGCCTTGGTGACTTTCAACATGATCGAACCTTTATTCCTGTAATCGGCTTGTCAGACAGTCCATGTTCACGTCCGCATTATAGTGAACGCAAACGACCTTACCGTTTGTTACGCAGGCAACCGATCGAGTTGCGCGCGCAGCTTGTCGAGCGTGCTCTGGAAGTCGGCGACGCGCTTTTGCTCCTGTTCGACCACGGCCGGCGGCGCTTTCGCGACGAAAGCCTCGTTGCCGAGCTTCGCATTGCACTTCGCGATCTCGCCGGTGAGGCGCGCGATTTCCTTCGACAGGCGCTCGCGTTCGGCCGCGACGTCGATCTCGACCTTCAGCACCAGCTTGTTCGGGCCGACGATCGCGATCGGTGCGCCGTGCGCTTCCTTGTCGAGCGTCGCTTCGTCCGCGAGGATCTGCACTTCCGACAGGCGGGCGAGGGCCTGAACGTACGGCGCGAACGAGCGCAGGCGCTCGGCATCGCCGGCCGCGAGCAGCGGCACCTTGGTTGCCGGCGACAGGTTCATCTCGCCGCGCAGGTTGCGGCATGCGTCGACGATCGCCTTCAGGTCGGCCGCCCACTGCTCGGACGCCTCGTCGATCTTCTGCAGGTTCGCGACCGGGTACGCCTGCGTCATCAGCGACGCTTCGCCTTCCGCCTTGCCTTGCGGATAACGGCCGGCGAGCGGCGCGACCTTCTGCCAGAGCGCTTCGGTGATGAACGGGATGATCGGGTGCGCGAGGCGCAGCACCGTTTCCAGCACGCGCAGCAGCGTGCGGCGCGTGGCGCGCTGCTGTTCCGGCGTGCCGTTCTGGATCTGCACCTTCGCGAGTTCGAGGTACCAGTCGCAGTACTCGTCCCACACGAACTTGTAGATGCTGGTCGCGATGTTGTCGAAGCGGTAATCGGCGAAGCCCTTCGCGATGTCGGCTTCCGTGCGCTGCAGCAGCGACACGATCCAGCGATCGGCCGCCGAGAAGTCGAGGTAGCCGCCCGGGCCGCAGTCGCCCGCGCCGCACACCTCCGGCTTGTCGCTGCCGCAGTCGTGGCCTTCGCAGTTCATCAGCACGAAGCGCGTCGCGTTCCACAGCTTGTTGCAGAAGTTGCGATAGCCTTCGCAGCGCGCGAGGTCGAAGTTCACGTTGCGGCCGAGCGTCGCCATCGACGCCATCGTGAAGCGCAGCGCATCGGCGCCGAACGCGGGAATGCCGTCCGGGAATTCCTTGCGCGTCTTCTTCTCGATCGTCGCCGCCTGCTTCGGGTTCATCAGGCCGGTGGTGCGCTTCGCGACCAGCGTCTCGAGGTCGACACCGTCAACGATGTCGATCGGATCGAGCGTGTTGCCCTTGCTCTTCGACATCTTCTGGCCTTCGGCGTCGCGCACGAGGCCGTGCATGTACACGGTGTGGAACGGCACCTTGCCCGTGAAGTGCGTCGTCATCATCACCATCCGGGCGACCCAGAAGAAGATGATGTCGAAGCCGGTGACGAGCACCGACGACGGCAGGAAGTGCTTCAGTTCGGGCGTCTCGTTCGGCCAGCCGAGCGACGAAAACGGCACGAGCGCCGACGAGAACCACGTGTCGAGCACGTCTTCGTCACGCTTGAGCGCGCCCGCGTAGCCTTGCGCGTCGGCCTTCGCACGGGCGTCTTCTTCGCTGCGCGCGACGAACACCTCGCCGTTCTCGCCGTACCACGCGGGAATCTGGTGGCCCCACCACAGCTGGCGCGAGATGCACCAGTCCTGGATGTTCTCGAGCCACTGGTAGTAGGTGGTCGTCCAGTTTTCCGGCACGAACCTGATCTGGCCGTCGCGCACGACGTCGAGCGATACCTCGGTGATCGACTTGCCCGGATGGAACGTGCCTTCCGGTGCCGGCTTCGTCATCGCGACGAACCACTGGTCGGTCAGCAGCGGCTCGATCACGACGCCCGTGCGGTCGCCGCGCGGCACCATCAGCTTGTGCGGCTTCACGGAGTCGAGGAAGCCCTGCGCATCGAGGTCGGCGACGATCGCCTTGCGCGCGTCGAAGCGGTCGAGGCCGCGGTACTGCTCGGGGCCGTTGTCGTTGATCTTCGCGTCGAGCGTCAGGATCTCGATCGGCACGAGCTTGTGGCGCAGGCCGACCTGGTAGTCGTTGAAGTCGTGCGCGGGCGTGACCTTCACGACGCCCGTGCCGAATTCGCGGTCGACGTAGTCGTCGGCGATCACCGGGATCTCGCGGCCCGTCAGCGGCAGTGTGACCAGCTTGCCGATCAGGTGCGCGTAGCGTTCGTCCTCCGGGTGGACCATCAGCGCGACGTCGCCGAGCATCGTCTCCGGACGCGTCGTCGCAACCGTCAGCGAGCCCGAACCGTCGACGAGCGGATAGCGGATGTGCCACAGGTGGCCGTTTTCCTCTTCGCTCACCACTTCGAGGTCCGACACCGCGGTGAGCAGCACCGGATCCCAGTTCACGAGGCGCTTGCCGCGGTAGATCAGGCCCTGTTCATGGAGCGTGACGAACACGTCGCGCACGGCGGCCGACATCTTGTCGTCCATCGTGAAATATTCGCGCGACCAGTCGGTCGACGCGCCGAGACGGCGCACCTGGCCGGTGATCGTCGAGCCGGACTTCTGCTTCCACTCCCAGACGCGCTCGACGAACTTCTCGCGGCCGAGGTCGTGGCGCGACACGCCCTGCGCATCGAGCTGGCGCTCGACGACGATCTGCGTCGCGATCCCCGCGTGGTCGGTGCCGGGCACCCACAGCGTGTTCTCGCCGAGCATCCGGTGGTAGCGGGCGAGGCCGTCCATGATCGTCTGGTTGAACGCGTGGCCCATGTGCAGCGTGCCGGTGACGTTCGGCGGCGGCAGCTGGATCGCGAAATCGGGGCGCGCCGGGTCGAATGCCGGGGCGGTGTAGCCGCGTTTTTCCCACTCCGGCCCCCATTGGGACTCGATGGTGTGGGGTTCGAAACTCTTCGCAAGCGTGCTGTCGCTCATGGTTGGAAATCTGCCGAAAAATGCGTGAATTGGATGCCGAATCCGACGATTATAAATGGATGCACATCGGCCAGCCATCGCCCGGCCCGAGCGGGCCCGTCGCGATGCGGTTCGACCGCGACGGCCGCACGGCTGCGGCGCCGGCCGAACGGATCGGAAACGGCGGCGCGCGGCCGACTTATAATGGCGGGTCCGCATTTTTTCTCGCACGTCCGCTGCCGCTCCATGCCCGATCTGCTCGCCAATCTGAACCCTGAACAATACGCTGCCGTCACGTTGCCGAACGAACCGGCGCTGATCCTTGCGGGGGCGGGCAGCGGCAAGACCCGCGTGCTGATCACGCGCATCGCGTGGCTGATCCAGCAGGGCTATGCGTCGCCGCCCACCGTGCTCGCCGTCACCTTCACGAACAAGGCCGCGCGCGAGATGATGGCGCGCCTGTCGGCGATGATGCCGATCGACACGCGCGGGATGTGGATCGGCACGTTCCACGGGCTGTGCAACCGGATGCTGCGCGCGCACTACCGCGACGCCGGCCTGCCGCAAACCTTCCAGATCCTCGACACGGCCGATCAGTTGTCCGCGATCAAGCGGCTGATGAAGGCGGCGAACGTCGACGACGAGAAGTATCCGCCGAAGAACGTCCAGTACTTCATCAACAACGCGAAGGAGCAGGGGCTGCGTCCCGACAAGGTCGACGCTTCCGACAACTTCAACCGCAAGTTCGTCGAGCTGTACCAGGCGTACGATCAGCAGTGCCAGCGCGAGGGCGTCGTCGACTTTCCCGAGCTGCTGCTGCGCTGCTACGAGCTGCTCGCGTACAACGCGCCGCTGCGCGCGCACTACCAGGCGCGCTTCAAGCACATCCTCGTCGACGAGTTTCAGGACACCAACAAGCTGCAGTACGCGTGGCTCAAGATGCTCGCGGGCGGCCAGAACGCGATCTTCGCGGTCGGCGACGACGACCAGTCGATCTACGCGTTCCGTGGTGCGAACGTCGGCAACATGCGCGACTTCGAAGACGAATTCCGCGTGCGCAACCTGATCAAGCTCGAGCAGAATTACCGGTCGCACGGCAACATCCTCGACGCGGCGAACCAGTTGATCTCGAACAACTCGCACCGCCTCGGCAAGAACCTGCGCACCGACGCGGGCCACGGCGAGCCCGTGCGCGTGTACGAGGCGAGCACCGATTCGCAGGAAGCGGGCTGGATCGTCGAGGAGATCCGCTCGCTGATCAACACCGGAATGTCGCGCAGCGAAGTCGCCGTTCTGTATCGCAGCAACGCGCAGTCGCGCGCGATCGAGCACACGCTGATGACGTCGGGCATTCCGTACCGCGTGTACGGCGGCCTGCGCTTCTTCGAGCGCCAGGAAGTCAAGCATGCGCTCGCGTACCTGCGCCTGATCGACAACCCGAACGACGACACCGCGTTCGTGCGCGTCGTGAACTTCCCGACGCGCGGGATCGGTGCGCGCTCGATCGAGCAGCTCGCGGACGCCGCGCGCCTGTACGACTGCGCGATGGCCGCCGCGATTCCGTACGTGACGGGCAAGGCCGGCTCGAGCCTCGGCGCGTTCGCGACGCTGATCGCGAAGATGCGCGCCGAGACGCAGCAGATGAGCCTGCCGGAGACCGTCGAATACGTGGTGCGCGCAAGCGGCCTCGCCGATTTCTACCAGGGCGAGCGCGAAGGCCAGGACCGCCTCGAGAACTTGCAGGAACTCGTGAATGCGGCCACCGCGTTCGTCAGCGAGCAAGGTTACGGGCTCGACGTGCCGGCCCGCTCGATTCCGCTGCGCGCGGGCGCGATCGCGGCGCCGGAGCTCGGCACGGACGCGAGCGATCCGTCGGTCGACGTGCTCGACCCGGCACCGCTCGGCGATCCCGCCCAGAACCCCGACACGATGACGCCGCTCGCGGGCTTCCTGTCGCACGCGTCGCTGGAAGCCGGCGACAACCAGGCGCAGGCCGGCCAGGACGCCGTGCAGCTGATGACGGTGCACGCGGCGAAGGGTCTCGAATTCTCCGCCGTGTTCATCACCGGCCTCGAAGAGGGATTGTTCCCGCACGAGAACAGCGTGCTCGAATCGGACGGCCTGGAGGAAGAGCGCCGGCTGATGTACGTCGCGATCACGCGCGCGAAGGAGCGGCTCTACCTGTCGTTCGCACAGAGCCGGATGCTGCACGGCCAGACGCGCTACAACGTGCGCTCGCGCTTTTTCGACGAGTTGCCGGAGCACGTGCTGAAGTGGCTGACGCCGAAGGTCGAGGCCGGCTCGCGCTGGGGCGGCCGCTCGGACAACGCCGGCTGGGGGCGCGACTGGTTCTCGCGGCCGGGCGGCGGCAATCGCGAGCAGATCGTCGACGCGGCGGTGTCCGCGCCGCTGCCGGCGTTCGCGAACAAGCAGCGTGCGGCCGACACCGGTTTCCGGGTCGGCCAGCAGGTGTTCCATACCAAGTTCGGCGAAGGCACCGTCACCGCGCTCGAAGGCAACGGCGCCGATGCGAAGGCGCAGGTGAAGTTCAAGCGGCACGGCGAGAAGTGGCTCGCGCTCGCAGTCGCGAAACTGCAGGCGGTGGAATGACGGGCCTCGACATGGTTGAAACGGTTTCGACGCACCCGCTCGGTATCCTGGCCGCGCTGCCCGAGGAACTCGGCGACCTGATCGCCGCGATGCGCGCCGAGGGCGCGATGCAGACCGTCACGCTCGGTCGCCGCGATTACCACGTCGGCACCGTGCACGGCGCGGCCTGCGTCGTCACGCTCGCACGGGTCGGCAAGGTCGCGGCCGCCGCGACGGTCAGCGCGCTGATCCACGTATTCGGCGTGTCGGGCGTCGTGTTCACCGGCGTTGCCGGCGGCGTGTCGCGCACGGTGCGGGTCGGCGACGTCGTCGTGGCCGATATGCTGCTGCAGCACGATCTCGACGCGTCGCCGCTGTTTCCGCGCTACGAAGTGCCGCTGCTCGGCATCACGCGGTTCGCGACCGACGCGGCACTCACGGCTCGCCTGAAGGCCGCGTGCACGCTGTTCGTCGCGGAAGAGGGCGAGCAGTTCGCCGAGCGTTTCGGTCTGGCCGGCGCGACGCTGCATGGCGGGCTGATCATCAGCGGCGACCGCTTCGTGTCGAGCGAGCACGAAGTCGTCACGCTGCGCGAGGCGCTGCCGGATGCGCTCGCGGTCGAGATGGAAGGCGCGGCAATCGCACAGGTGTGCGCCGAGCACGACGTGCCGTTCGCGCTGGTGCGCACGATTTCCGATACGGCCGACGATCATGCGACGCAGTCGTTCTCGCACTTCCTGTCGGCGATCGCGAGCAGCTATTCGTCCGGCATCCTCAAGCGGTTCCTGACGCTGCATGCGACGACGGCGGCCTGAAGCCGCCGTCGTACTTTCTCTTCGAGCCGATCGACCGGCCGCGGCGCGCACGCCGCGGCCGCTTCGTCATGCCTTCTTGCGCCGGCTGCTTTCGAGGTTCGGCAGGAACACCGTCAGCACGCCGATCAGCGGCAGGAACGAGCACACCTTGTAGACGAACGTGATGCTCGTCGCGTCCGCGAGCTGGCCGAGCACGGCCGCACCAACGCCGCCCAGCCCGAACGCGAAGCCGAAGAACAGGCCCGCGACCATCCCGACCTTGCCGGGCATCAGCTCCGTCGCATAGACGAGGATCGCGGCGAACGCCGACGCCAGCACGACGCCGATGATCACGGAGAGCACGCTCGTCCAGAACAGGTTCGCGTACGGCAGCAGCATCGTGAACGGCGCGACACCGAGGATCGACACCCAGATCACGTACTTGCGGCCGATCCGGTCGCCGACCGGGCCGCCGATCAGCGTGCCTGCCGCCACGGCCGCGAGGAACACGAACAGGTGGATTTGCGCAGCCTGCACCGACAGGTGGAACTTGTCGATCAGATAGAACGTGAAATAGCTGTTGATGCTCGCGAGGTAGAAGTACTTCGAGAACACCAGCAGCACCAGCACGCCGATCGCGGCGAGCACGCGGCCCTGCGACAGCGTCGGGTGGCCGGCCGGCGCGGCCTTCTTCTTCATCGACGGATGCTTCTTGTACCAGTGGCCGATCTGCGTGAGCACGACCATCGCGACCAGCGCGGCCGCCGAGAACCACGCGATGCTGTGCTGGCCGTGCGGAATGATCACCAGCGCGGCGAGCAGCGGCCCGAGCGCGGAGCCGGCGTTGCCGCCGACCTGGAACAGCGACTGCGCGAGCCCGTGCTGGCCGCCCGACGCCATCCGCGCGACCCGTGACGATTCCGGGTGGAACACCGACGAGCCGCAGCCGACGAGCGCCGCCGCCACCAGCAGCGTCGGGAAGTTCTGCGCGGCCGACATCAGCAGCAGCCCCGCGAGCGTGAAGCCCATCCCGACCGGCAGCGAATACGGCTTCGGGCGCTTGTCGGTATAGAGGCCGATGAGCGGCTGCAGCAGCGACGCGGTGATCTGGTAGGTCAGCGTGATCAGGCCGATCTGCGCGAACGACAGCGCGAACTGGCTCTTGAGCATCGGATAGATCGCGAGGATCAACGACTGGATCATGTCGTTGAGCATGTGCGAGAAGCTGATCGCGCCGAGCACCGGATAAACGGTGCGCGGGGCGGGTGGAGCAGACGGCTGGGCCGCGGCGGGAGCGCCGACGGTGCCCGTATCGAGGCTGGTTTCCATGTGAGCTGAGCGAGTTGAGGTGGCGGGACGCGCTCTGATGGGGATCGGCGCGTTTGAATCGTTGTTGCGTCAAAGAAGTGTAATGTGGCGCATCGAGAATGTCAGGCCAACTTTTATCGCAATTCGGACATCGCCTGCGGGCAGAAGCATGCCGATCGGCCATCGTTCCCTTTTTTGTCCGGATATAACGCTGGGGCGCGTCCTGCCGGCAGCAGGGCGCCACCACGGGCGGATGGGTGTTTGCCCGGACTCAAGGAACACCGACGGCGGCCGTAGAACGGGACAACGGCAACACGGGCGCGCCGCGCCGGGATCGGCCACGAGCCGGACCGCCGGCCGCCGGAACCGACCTTTCCGGCGGCGTGATCAATACGGGGACATATCGATGAAAGCAGCATCATTGCATCCACAGCCAGGTGCGGCCGGCGTTGCCGCCGACGCAACCGCGAAGCCCGCCGCACGGCGTGCGCGCGCGGCGCGGCGCGAACGCCGGCCGTGGACCGTCAAGGCGACGTTGCGCGCCGCGTTCGCGATCCTGCTGGCCGGCACGCTCGCGATCGGCGTGTTTTCGCTGTGGCAGATCAGCCGGCTGAACGCATCGATCGCGTCGGTCTACGAGCAGGGGCATGTCGCGAGCCGCGCGGCGGAGGAGGTGCGTGCCGAGGTGCTGCGCGCGAGTCGTGCGCAGAAGATGCTGCTGACCGCGACGACCGCGCGGGAGCGCGACGAACTGGGCGCCGAGGTCGGCGCGGGACTGACGTCGATCGGCAAGGCGCTCGGCACGCTGCAGCGTTATGCCGATCCGGCCGACGCGGGCGATTCCACGCGCTTGCGCGCATTCTCGACGGCGGTCGGCACGTGGAGCGGTCATCTGCGCGACTTCGTCGCGCTCGTGCAGGCGCAGCCGCTCGACCTGTCGCAGATGAACTGGCAGGTCGGCACGCAGGACGTGTCGCTGCTGGTCGAGACCGGCAAGCTCGAAAAGCTCGTCGCCGAGCTCGTGAAGACGCGCGGCGCCAAGTCGAAGGCGACGCTCGATGCGTCCGCGACGATCTTCTCGTCGTCGTTCGCGATGATCGCGGCAATGACGGCCGCGCTGATCGTGCTCGCGATCGCGATCGCCGAACGGGTCGTGCGCCGCCTCGCGTCGCAGCTCGGCGGCGAGCCCGCGTACGCGAAGGCGATTGCCGCCGACATCGCGCGCGGCGACCTCACGCGGTCGATCGCGCTCGACCGGCACGACCGCGACAGCATGGTGCGCGCGCTGGCCGACATGCAGACCGGGCTGGCCGCGACCGTGCGCGAGATCGCCGTCAGCGCCGAGGCGATCGCGGCTGCGTCCGGCGAGATTTCGACCGGCAACCTCGACCTGTCGCGACGCACCGAGCAGCAGGCCGTCGCGCTTGAGCGCACCGCGGCCAGCATGGAGGAACTCACGTCCACCGTGCGTCAGAATGCCGAGAACGCGCGGCAGGCGAGTGCGCTCGCGGCCAATGCGTCGGCCGTCGCGGAGGCGGGCGGCGCGGTCGTCGGGCGCGTGGTCGCGACGATGAGCGAGATCGACGACAGCGCGAAGAACATTCGCGACATCATCGGCACGATCGAAGGCATTGCGTTCCAGACCAACATTCTCGCGTTGAACGCGGCGGTCGAGGCGGCGCGGGCGGGCGAACAGGGGCGCGGGTTCTCGGTGGTCGCGGGCGAGGTGCGGCTGCTCGCGCAGCGAGCGGCGACCGCGGCGAAGGAGATTCGCTCGCTGATCGGCGCGTCGGTCGAGCGCGTCGCAAACGGTGCGACGCTCGCGCACGATGCGGGCCGCACGATGGGCGACGTGGTGCGCGCCGTGAAGCGCGTGACCGACATCATCGGCGAGATTTCCGCGGCGTCGGACGAGCAGAGCGCCGGGATCGAAGAGATCGGCCGCGCGGTCACGCAGATGGACGCCGGCACGCAGCAGAACGCGGCACTCGTCGAACAGGCTGCTGCCGCCGCGAACGCGCTCGACGAGCAGGCGCAGGCGCTCAAGTCGCTGGTCGGGCGTTTTCACGTCGCGGCCTGAGTTTCACCCCGTCGCGGCCGGGCCGGCTGCGACCCGCGCAGGCTGTCGGGTTGTTGTCGATTGGTGACAAACCCGGCTGCCGCTCCACGCGCTATCCCTTACAATTCGCCTCCATACGAGTAGGGGGCCAGAACCCGCCGTGCGCGCGCACCGGCACGTCGAGCGGGTCATAACAATGACAACGACGATTTACTTCATCGGGTATCTCGGCATGCTCGCGTGCGCCGCGATCGGCATGCGCGCGCGCGTCGCCGCCTGGCGATGGCTCGCGGCCGGCATTGCACCGGCTGCCACGTTTGCCGTGCTGCGCGGCCGCACCGGGACCGACACCGCGATCTACCAGGACATCATCGCCGGCATCTGGAGCGGCAACCTGAAGGTCGTGCCGCGCACGCTCGAACCGGGCTTCGTCTGGCTCGTACGCGCACTCGAATGGCTCGGTCACGATCCGCGCGTCGCGACGGCGATCCTGTCGCTGCTGATCGTAATCGCGTGCGTCGCCGCGTTCGGCCGCAGCACCGAGGACGCGTGCGTATTCGCCACGCTGATCTTTCCGCTGTTCTTCTACGACATGGCGATGAGCGGCCTGCGCTACGGGTTCGCGTTCTGCGCGGCGAAGCTCGCGTCGGACGCGTGGTCGCGCCGGTGGCGCGGCCAATCGATCGCGTTCGCGGTGGCGGCGGCCGGCATGCATGTGTCGGCGGCGCTGCTGGTCGTGCTGCTGCAGATCGGACGACTGCGCCTGCTGCGCTATGCGGGGCTGGCCGTTGCGATCGGCGGTGTGTTGTTCGCGATGCATCACGACGCGCTGCTCGCGAAGGTCGGTCTCTACGCGGCGTTCACGCCGCCCGCGCAGATGTCGGGCAGTGCACCGTTCGTGCTGGCGTTGCTGACGCTCGCGACCGGCTGGATGCTGCTCGCGCGCATGCCGCGCACCCTGGTGTTCCTGTTCGTCTGCGAGATCGCGAGCTTCGCGCTCGCGCGCATGAGCTACGCGGGGCTGCGTTTCCAGTGGCTCGTGCTGTTCGCGATGGGCTGCCAGTTCGTGCCGCTGCAGCGCGCGCCGGGCGTGCGGCGCGGCCACGTGATCGTCTCGCTGGTCGTGATCGGCGCAATCGGCTTCGCGATGCGACTGCGCAACATGCTCGGCGAATACGGGCTCGGCCCGTCGCCGTTCCTGCCTTACCGGTTCTTCTGGGAATGATGCAGCCGGGCGGGGCGCCGCCCGGCGCGAAACGTCATTACAATTTCTTCTGCTTGTCCGGATCGATGATGACCGTGCAGGTCGTGCCCGCCGACAGCACCACGTCGGCCGGCACTTCGTCGATCTTGATGCGCACCGGCACCCGCTGCGCGAGGCGCACCCAGTTGAAGGTCGGGTTCACGTCGGCGACGAGATCGCGGCTTTGCGGGTTGTCGCGATCGTAGATGCCGCGCGAGATGCTTTCGACGTGGCCCTTCATCACGCCGCCGCTCATCAGCCGCATTTCGGCCGGTGCGCCGACCTTCACGCGCGGCAGCTTGGTTTCCTCGAAGTAGCCGTAGACCCAGAACGAATGGCTGTCGACGATCGCGAGTTTCGCCTGGCCGGCCACCGCGTAGTTGCCCTTGAACGTCTGCAGGTTCGTGATGTAGCCGTCGACCGGCGCGACCACGCGCGTGCGTTCGAGATTGAGCTTCGCGGCGTCGAGCGCGGCGATGGCCTGCTGGTACTGCGCATCCGCGCTCGATGCGCTGTGCGCCGCGTTCTCGCGGTTTTCCTTCGACACGACGAGCGCATCGAGGTCCGCGCGACGGGCGGCGTCGTCGCGGCGCATCTGCAGTTCCGCACGGCGGGCGGCAACCGCCGCCTGCGCCTGCTCGACCGCGATCTGATAGTGCGACGGGTCGATCTGCATGATCAGGTCGCCCTTTTTAACAAGCTGGTTGTCATGCACGGGCAGATCGACTATCGCGCCTGACACGTCCGGCGCGACGTTGACGATCTCGGCACGGACGCGCCCGTCGCGCGTCCACGGATCGTCCATGTAGTGCACCCACAGCGAGCGCCCGATCAGGATCGCGACGAGAAGGATGACGGCGGTCGCGACGAAGCCGAAGAGTTTTCTGAGAATCATGGTGGTTCGGAATCAACGGTAAACGGCAAGACTCAGTCCGCCGCAAATGCAGACGAGAAGGCACGCGCGAAACAGCGACGGGTGCCAGACGAGACGATAGAGGCCCGTATAGGCGAGCAGGCGGTCGACGGCCCAGGTCGCGAGCGCGCCCAGGACGAACATCAGTACCACCGTGGGCATGTAGGCATCGAGAATGGCGATTTCACGCGGCATCATGACGAGGCTCCTTGTTGGGGACGCACGGGGCGGTTGCGGTTGAGCGGCTCGAGCGGCGATTCCGGATCGAGCAGCGCCGTGCGCACGAAATGCAGATTGCTCAGGATGCGCTGCAGCCGGTGGCGCTCCTCGCGCGCCGGCTTGAACGCGTCGAGCGTCTGCCGGGTTGCATCGATCGCGGCATTGACCGCGGCGAGCGTTGCGTCGAAACGCTCGGCGTTCGGCTTGCTGAACAGCGCGGACAGCGCGGTGCGCAGCGTCTCGATCGCGCGTCGCCACGGCGTCGCCGGCGCATAGCGCGGGTCGGACGGCAGCGTCGCCAGTTCGTGACGCAGGTCGAGTGCCGCGTTGCCCGTTTCGAGCACCGCGAACATCCAGCGCAGCGCGTCGCGCTGTACGTCGGGCTGGTCGGCTGACAGCGTGTGCGCCTGATACATCAGGTCGCGCGCGCCGCTCTCGAAGCGCGTACGCAAACCGGCCAGCCGCACGTGGCAGGCCGCGACCACCTGGTGACGCAGGTCGGCGAACAGGCGCTTCTTCAGCCACGGCGCGGTCGGCGGGAACAGCACCGCGAACGCGATCGCCGACACCAGCATCGACAGCACCAGCGCGAGCGCATCGTTCATGAAGCTCGTTGGATCGTAGTGCGTGATGCTGTCCGGGCCTGCGAGGAAACAGAAGAAGATCAGGTAGCCCATTCCGTAGCCCGCGAGCTTCGGCTTCAGCGTCATGAAGATGCCGATCGCGAGCAGCGGTGCCAGGGCCACGCACAGCAGCGGGAAGCCGTCGATGTGCGGGTAGATGCCGAACGTCAGCAAGAAGCCCGTGCAGACCGCCAGTGCCGTACCCATGCCCATCTGCGCGGACATCGCGGTCGGGCGCGGCGTCGACGACGCGAGCGCGCAGGTGGCCGCCGCTGTCAGCGTCAGCGTCACGCCGCTCGGCCACGCGGTCTCGATCCAGAACCAGCCGAGCACGAGGATCACGGTCGCGGTGCGAATCGCCGCGATCACCATCGCCGTCACGTTGGTGCGCGGCTCGTAGCGCTCGATCCAGCGTTCGCGCTCATGCGTCGCGGTCGACAGCGATGCGTAGGTCGCCGCGTATTCGTGCAGGTCGGTGATGAAGCGGTACAGCAGCTCCGACGCCGTGTCGAAATCGAGCAGCGGGAAATCCGGCTGCGTTTCGAGCGTTGCGCGCGTCGCACGGATGCGGCGCGGCAGTTCGTCGCGCCAGGCGAGCAGTTGCTCGGCCGCGAGCGCCGCGTCGGCCGACGTACGCACGGGTTCGCCGTGGCGCGTGAGCAGTGGCGCAATCTCGCGGAAATACGGTTCGATCGCGTCGATCGCGGCCTGGGCGCCGGCCGCGCGCAACCGGTTCATCAACTGGTGCAGCGCATGGAAGCGGCTCGATACGCTCATGAACTCGCTGTTCAGCCGCGCGAGACGGCCACCGCGCATGCGCGTGTCCGGATCCTCGAACACGGCCATGCTGCGCGCCGCTTCGAAGCCGACCACGTCCGCGACGAAGCGCGTGTGGATGGTTTCGATGTGCGCGCGGTCGAGCTTGCCCGACAGTGCCGCCGCGACGTAGTCGACGAAGCTGACGAAGCGCTTGCGCACCGTCGTGCGCATCTGCTCGCCGGTGTACTGCGGAAACACCAGCGCGCTGACCACGCCCGCTGACACGATCCCGACCATGATTTCGGCGACCCGCGTCATCGCGCTCATGAATGCGCCATCCGGATGCTGAGACGCCGGCAGGCCGATCAGCGCGGTCGTGTAGCCCGCGAGCAGGAAGCCGTAGCTGCGGAAGTTGCGGTTGCGCGCGGCGCCGGCCGTGCAGAGTGCGACCCACAGCGCGACCGCGAGCAGGAACAGCTGCGGCTGTTGCGGAAACAGGCCGACGAACGTCAGGGTCGCGATGAGCCCGAAGATCGTGCCGGCGACCCGGTAGAAGCTCTTCGCGAGCACGGCGCCGCTTTGCGGCTGCATCACGATGAATACCGTGGTCATCGCCGTCTTGGGCGCCGGCAGGTCGAGCCGCATCGACACGCCGATCGAGATGAACGCGGCGAGCAGCGCCTTGAACAGATAGAGCCATGCGGCGCCGTCGGTGCGGGCCCAGTCGTCGAACGCGGCGTACCAGGCTGCGAGGCCGCCGGCGTGCGTGGAAGCGGGGGAGGAGGCAGACATATGGCGGTCGCTCCGCGTTACCGTGCGGCCGGCGTGCCGGCCGCACCGGCCGTCGCGACCTGTGCGGGCCGGGCGATGGCCGCGACGGGTTTGGCTCCCGACGCGGCAGCCGGCGCCGCTGCGGATGCGTCGTGCGGCATGTCGGTGCCCGTTTCGACACCGCCGCCGAGCGCAGCCATCAACTGAGCGTGCGCGGCGAGGCGTTCCGCATCGATGCGGGCGGCCGTCTCCTGCGCGCGCAGCAGTTGCTGTTGCGCGATCAGCACGTTCACGTAATCGGTCAGGCCACGGCGGAAGCCTTCGCGCGACAACTGGTAGCTGCGGTCGTTGGCGGCCACCGAGCGCGCGGCGTCCTTCTTCTGCGTATCGAGCGAGCGGATCCGCACGACCTGGTCGGCGATGTCCTTGAGCGCGCCGACGACCGTCTGGTTGTAGCGCTCGACCGCCTGGTCGTAGCCGGCGTCGGCCGCGCCGAGTTGCGCGCGCAGGCGGCCGCCGTCGAAGATCGGCAGCGACAGCGCCGGGCCGGCCGTCCAGCCGCCGTTCATCGCGCGCAGGAAGTCGGTGAACGGCGCGGTCACGCCGAAGCCGCCGACCGTCGCGAGCAGGTCGATGTTCGGGTAGAACGCGGCTTTCGCAACGTCGATGCCGCGTGCCTGCGCGTCGACCGTCCAGCGGGCCGCGACCACGTCGGGGCGGCGGCCGAGCAGGTCGGCCGGCATCGAGGACGGCAGGCCGGCCGGCGCGTCGAGCGACAGGCTCGGCCGCTTGATCGCGTCGCCGGCGCCCGGGCCCTTGCCCGCGAGAGCGGCGAGCTGGTGGCGCGCGAGCTGGATCGCTTCTTCATAACTGTCGATCTGGCGCTCGTAGTCGGGCAGCGTCGATTCCGCCTGGCTGACTTCGAGCTGCGTGCCGAGTCCGGCCTGCAGGCGCTTGCGCGCCAGATCGGCCAGCGCGTGCTGGCGTTCGTACGTTTCGTGGGCGAGGTCGAGCAGCGCGTAGTTCATCGACATGCCGACATACGCGCGCACGACGTTGACCTCGAGCTCGAGCTTCGCGGCCCGTGCGTCGGCGGCGCTCGCGTGCGCGGTGTCGAGCGCGCGCTCGGTCGCGTTCTTGTCCTTGCCCCACAGGTCGAGGTGGTACGACAGGCCGAGCGAGCCGGTGTTGTTCCAGGTATCGGTGTCGGCGAGCGAGCCGGGACCGTAGTAGATGTTGTCGGGCCAATGCTGGCGCATCAGCGACAGGTTGCCGTTGATTTGCGGCAGTTCGGCCGAACGTGCCACGCGTGCCATCGCCTGCGCCTCGCGCACGCGGGCCTCGGCGGCCGCGAGCGTCGGGTTGCCGGCCTGCGCGGCGGCGATCCACGTGTCGAGCTGCGGATCGTTGTACGCGCGCCACCAGTCCGACGCGGGCCAGCCTGCATCGCGGTTGGCGGCACGGATCGCAGCGCCGGCGTCGAGCGTGTTCGCTTCGATACGCGTGGATTGCGGTTTGTTGTCGCCCATGCTCGCGCATCCGGCCATTATTAATGAGACTGCAAGAACCGCCAGTGCCAGCGTCCCTTTTGTTGCCGGAAACTGCACGATTTTCTCCCTTTCGGATATAGATGAGTCGGATGCGATTATATTTTTCAGCGATTCCTGAATAAATGGACAACGGTGCAAGTCATTTTTACGAATCCTGAGATAATATTGCTTGGCCCGTGTGCAACAATCCCTCCGGATTCAAATGGGTAATCGGATGGATACGTTACAAAACATGCGGGTATTCGTCCGCGTGGTCGACGCGGGAAGCTTTACCGCGGCGGCCCAGCAGATGAATTCGACCACCGCCTACGCGTCGCGCGCCGTGTCGGACCTCGAAGCGCACCTGCGCACGCGCCTGCTCAACCGGACGACACGCCGGATCGCGCTGACCGAAGCGGGAGAGCGCTATCTGCAGCGCTGCGAGCAGATCCTTGCTTATGTCGACCAGGCCGAAGCCGAAGCGGGCGACGCGCACGCGCGCCCGTCGGGCAAGCTGAAGGTCCATTGCTTCACGAGCCTGGGGCAGCACTATCTGGTGCCGGCCATCGCGCGCTACCGGCAGCGCTATCCCGAGGTGCACGTCGAACTGACGCTCGCGCAGCGGATGCCGGATCTCCTCGACGAGGGTTACGACGTCGCGATCGTCGTCGGCCGCGACCTGCCCGATTCCGGGCTCGTGTCGCAGCGGCTCGGCGAGAGCTACAGCGTCGTGTGCGCGTCGCCCGGCTATGTCGACGCCCACGGCGCGCCGCACACGCCGGCCGATCTCGAACAGCACGTGTGTCTCGGGATGGTCGCGCCGGGCTTTCACTTCGACGAGTGGTCGCTGTCCGGACCGCGCGGCGACGAGGTGATTCCGATCACGGCGCCGCCGTTCCGCGTCAACGTTGCCGAGGCGCTCGCGGTGGCCGTGCGCGAAGGGATGGGGATCGGCGGGCTGCCGCTTTATTCCGCGATCGGCGGGCTGCGCAGCGGGCAGATCGTGCGCGTGATGCCGGAATACCGGTCGCACGTGATGAACATCTATGCGCTGTATCCGTCGCGCCAGTACCTCGACGCGAAAATTCGCACCTGGGTCGATTTCCTGCGCGACGAACTGCCGGCGACGCTGGAAGCCGACGAAGCCGCGCTCACACAGTTCACGGCTGCGACATGACAGCGCGCTCGCGCGCAATCTGACGGGATTTGTCGTTCACGCAACACTTTTTTACCAACGGTTCGCTGACAGTTTGATACTGTTTCAATTATCGAGATCTGTCCTACCCCCGGAGTCGTAATGGATACGCAACTGATGATCGGCCTTGGCGTTTTGCTTGGTGCGGCTGCTGCCGCCGCGGCGACGCGCGATTTGCTGCGCGCGATGAAGGCACGGATGAAGCCGGTCCCGGTGCGCGCGTCGTCGGACGCATCGCGTCGCGCCGATCGCTGATCCGGCTCGGGTGGAGAGGGGCCGTATCGCGCAGCCGCGCGGGCCGGCCCTCAGCCGAGTTCGACTACTTTGTCCCACGCGAACGCGGGGTTTTCCAGTTCGCCGGTGCGCCGGTGGATGTAGCCGCGCGGGTTGCACACCACGTGCGTGCCGCTGTCGGTCACGTAATCGAATGAAGTATGCGTGTGGCCGTGGATCCACAGGTCCACGGGCGGCCGCACGAGTTCTGCCATGTCCGTGACGAATCCCGCCGACGCCAGGTCTTCCGCATAGCGTTCCGCCAGCGAGCGCAGATGCGGCGCGTGATGGGTGACGACGATCGTCCTGCCCGCGAACGGCGTCGCGAGCCGCGCTTCCAGCCACGCGCGGCTTTGCCGGTGCAGCGCGATCGCGTCGGCCGGTGTGAAATCCCGCTCGGGTTCGTCCTCCGCATGCAGCGCCGCGTCGTGCGGCCAGGTCACCTGAATCAATCCCTTGAAATCGAGCATGACGCGCTCGCCGGCCTCGATCGATCGCGCGACGCTCGCGGCATCGGCGCCGAACAGCGAAAAATCGGTCCACAGCGTCGTGCCGAGCACGCGAAAACGCTCCTGCGGATCGACGTACACGCCGTTGTTCAGGTAATGCACGTGGTCGATCGTGTGCGCGGCGTCGCGCATCGCCGTTTCGAGCGCGCCGAATTCCCCGTCGTAGTACTCGTGGTTGCCCGGCACGTACACCACCGGCACGCCGGGGTCGAACGTCTCGGCGGCCCAGCGCAGGCCTTCCGCGTGATTGTGGATGTCGCCGGCCAGCACGACGAGATCCGCGTCGGCATGCGCGATCGTGTCGGGCTGGTTGTTTTCGAGATGCAGGTCGGACAGGACGCGGACTTTCACGGGCATCGCTCCGGGGTGAGTGGCTTCAGCGCAGGACCTTGCCGGGATTCATCAGGCCGCGCGGATCGAGCGCGGTCTTCAGCGTGCGCATGAGTGTCGTTTCGACCGGCGACTTGTAGCGCTGCGCATCGTCGATCTTCAACTGGCCGATCCCGTGCTCCGCGCTGATCGTGCCGTGGTGACGGTGCACGTTGTCGTACACGACACGGTTGATCGGCACCTGGAACTCGGCGAGGAACGCCTTCGGGTCGCCGCCCTCGGGCGTCTGCACGTTGTAGTGCAGGTTGCCGTCGCCGAGGTGGCCGAACGTGACCATTCGCGCGCCCGGCGCGGCCTGCTGGATCGCTGCGTCGGTTTCGTCGATGAAGCGCGCAATCGACGAGATCGGCACCGCGATGTCGTGCTTGATGTTGAGCCCTTCGTCGGCCTGCGCGAGCGGGATGTGCTCGCGCAGGTCCCAGAACGCGCGCGACTGCGCGAGGTTTTCCGCGACCACCGCGTCGACCACGAGCCCCGCCTCGAACGCTTCTTCCATCAGTTTCTCGAACAGCGCGCGCGCATGCGTTTCGCTTTCGTTGTCCGACAGTTCGAGCAGCACCGTCTGCGCATGCGTGCGGTCGAACGGGTAGCGCAGTTGCGGATAGTGCTTGCCGACGAGCTGCATGCAGAAATCCGACATCAGCTCGAAGCCCGTCAGCAGCGGCCCGGCCGCGCGCTGCGCGAGCGAGAGGAAATCGAGCGCCGCGTGCGGCGACTCGAGCGCGGCCAGCGCCGTGACCTGCGCGGCCGGCAGCGGATGCAGCTTCATCACGGCGGCCGTGATGATCCCGAGCGTGCCTTCCGCGCCAATGAACAGGTCGCGCAGGTCGTAGCCCGTGTTGTCCTTGCGCAGACCGCGCAGCCCGTCCCAGATTTCGCCCTGCGGCGTCACGACCTCGAGCCCGAGGCACAGCTCGCGTGCATTGCCGTAGCGCAGCACCGCGGTGCCGCCCGCGTTGGTCGACAGGTTGCCGCCGATCGTGCAACTGCCTTCGGCTGCGAGGCTCAGTGCGAACAGCCGGCCGCTTTCGCGGGCGCGCACCTGTGCGTCGGCGAGGATCACGCCGGCCTCGACGGTGATCGTGTTGTTGTGCGGATCGAGCGCGCGCACGCGGTTCAGCCGGGACAGGTTCAGCACGGCCTGGCTGCCGCTCGCGTCGGGCGTCGCGCCGCCGGCGAGGCCCGTGTTGCCGCCCTGCGGCACGAGCGCGACGCCATGCGTGTTCGCGAGTGTCACGAGCGCGGCCACTTCGGCCGTATCGGCCGGTTTCAGCACGGCGCACGCGGCGCCCTTGTAGCGGCGGCGCCAGTCGGTCAGGAACGGTTCGGTGTCGTGCGGATCGGTCAGCACGTATGCGGCGCCGATCGCGTCGCGGCAGGCGGAAACGAAGGCTTCAGGAGAATTCATCACGGTCGGTCGCGTAAGGGTCAGGACGCAGCGCGCTGCTTCTTCGCCGCGCGCTTGAACGGCGCGACGTAGGCAAGCGCCGCCACGAAGAAGCCGACGGCGAGCGCGGTCTCGCACCAGCCGAGCGTCGCGGACAGCCCGCGGTCGGACATGCCGCGCACGACGCCTTCGGCGAAATAGGCGAGGATCAGCATGCTCGCCCACTGCATCGTATAGATGTTACGCCGCCAGACGCCGGGCAGCGCGAGCGCGAGCGGCACGGCCTTGAGCATCAGCGCCGAGCCGCCCGGGCGCAGCGGCGCGAGCCACAGCTCCCACGCGAGCGACAGCGCGATCAGCGCGAGCAGGCACGCGGCGGCGGCCAGCGCGTAGTGCGGCCGGGCGGCGACGGGGCGGGCGGGCGCGTTCATGCGGCTTCGGCGGCCTGGGCGGCGGCGAGGGCGGCCGCTGCGCGCGCGAGCCGCACGCCGAGCGCGACCGCGAGCGCCTTTTCGTCCGCCGACAGCCCTTCGGGCGCGCTGCGAGCGTGCTGCGACACGTGCGACGCGCCGTAAGGCGTGCCGCCGGTGCGCGTCGTGCTGAGCGCCGATTCCGTGTACGGGATTCCGACGATCATCATCCCGTGATGCAGCAGCGGCAGCATCATCGACAGCAGCGTCGATTCCTGGCCGCCGTGCAGGCTGCCGGTCGACGTGAACACGCAGGCCGGCTTGCCGGTCAGCGCGCCGGACAGCCATTGCGGCGTCGTGCCGTCGAGGAAATACTTGAGCGATGCGGCCATGTTGCCGAAGCGGGTCGGCGAGCCGAGCGCGAGGCCCGCGCATTCTTCCAGATCGCGCAACTCCGCATACGGCGGACCGTCGGCCGGGATGTCGGGGGCGGTGGCTTCGCAGACCGCCGACACGGGTGGCACGGTGCGGATGCGCGCCTGCATGTCCGGCACGCTGTCGATGCCGTTCGCGATCGCGAGCGCGAGGTCGCGCGTGGCGCCGTGACGGCTGTAATAGAGGACGAGGATGTCTTTCATGGGCGACGGGGCCGCGTGCGGCCGCGCGCATGCCCGGTGCAGTCGGCCCCTGCTGGATCGAGCGGCTATTATAGGGGCTGAAGTCGTCGCGCAGCGCGGCGGCCGCGCGCCGTCGGGCGCGCTGCATCAAGAAGGAGAAGCCGTTTGCCGAAGTTGAGCGTCGATCTCGACACCATCAAGCGCCTCGCGCAG
Organism: Burkholderia sp. Bp9016; assembly: GCF_003857765.1. Classification (NCBI taxonomy): domain Bacteria; kingdom Pseudomonadati; phylum Pseudomonadota; class Betaproteobacteria; order Burkholderiales; family Burkholderiaceae; genus Burkholderia; species Burkholderia sp. Bp9016. The sequence continues at coordinate 286,570 of NZ_QTPY01000002.1, read as the reverse complement.
TTCGCGGCCCGGCGCAGCGCCGAGGATCGAATCCCGCAGGTAGCGGGCAGCCTCACGTTCACGACGATGCTGGCCCTCGTGCCGCTCGTGACGGTTGCGTTTGCGTTGTTCACCGCGTTCCCGATGTTCGCGTCGTTCCAGATCTCGCTGCAGGGGTTCCTCGCGGACCACCTGATGCCCGCGCAGTTCAACGTCCAGATCTTCAAGTACCTGAACCAGTTCGCGTCGAAGGCCAAGGGGCTGACGACGGCCGGCCTGATCGTGCTCGTCGTCACGTCGGTAATGACGATGATGACGATCGAATCCGCGTTCAACCTGATCTGGCGCGTGCGCAAGCCGCGGCCGTTCGCGCAGCGCGTGCTCGCGTACTGGGCGTTGATCACGCTCGGCCCGCTGTTGTTCGGCGTGAGCCTGTCGATCTCGTCGTACCTGTTTACGCAGTCGCTGGCGTTCACGGGCGCAGCACCGTCGACGACGCTCATCGAATGGCTGCTCACGCTCGCATCGCTGCCGCTGACCGTGCTCGCGTTCACGCTGCTCTACGTGTACCTGCCGAACTGCACGGTCGCATGGCGCGACGCAGTGATCGGCGGGCTGTTCGCGGCCATCGCGTTCGAACTCGCGAAGCGCGGTTTCGGTTATTACGTGCGGCGCATTCCGACCTATACGGCCGTCTATGGCGCGTTTGCGGCGCTGCCGGTGTTTCTGCTGTGGGTGTACCTGAGCTGGTTCATCGCGCTGCTCGGCGCGATGGTCGCATCCGCGCTGCCCGCGATCCGGGTCGGCCAGTTTCATCGCATCCACTATCCGGGCAGCGACCTGCTCGATGCGCTCGAATTGCTCGCGCGGCTGGCCGAGGCGCGCGCGGTCGGCAAGGCCGGCTATACGGCGATGCGGCTCGCGACCATGCTGCGCTGCGACATGGAAACCGCGCAGCGGCTGTTGCTGACGATGGAGGAGCGGGAATGGATCGCGCGGCTGGATGGCGGCGAGCTCGCGCCGCGCTATATCCTGCTGGCGGACCCGGAGCACCTGACCCTGGCGCAGTTGTTCGACGTGCTTGTGATCGACCGTGGCGAGCTGACCTATCAACTGCAGCGGCGCCGCAGCCACGTCGACGGCGCGGCGTTGCTCGAGGTGCTGTCGAACGACCGGTTCGACGTGTCGCTTGCGTCGCTGATCGCCGCGCACCGGCTGGCAGGGGTGCCGCCGGAGGCGTTCGCGCCGGGGCAGGCGGCCGACGGCGCGCCCGACCCGCACGCGCGGCCGCCGAAAACGGCGTGACGCGGTGCCCGGGGTGGGTATTACAGCGGAATCTTGCCGGTGCAGATGTCCTTGAACATCACCCAGTCACCCATCAGGCTGTAGACCGGATGCCGGAACGTGGCGGGGCGGTTCTTCTCGAAGAAGAAGTGTCCGACCCACGCGAAGCCGTAACCGCATACGACGGCCGCCGGCAGCCACAGCCAATAGCCTGTGGCGATCGCCATCGCGATGCAGCCGATCACGCCGAGCGAGCCGATGAAGTGCAGCCGCCGCGACGTCAGGTTCTGATGTTCGTTCAGGTAGTACGGGTAGAAATCAGCGAAGCTGGCGAAATGTTCCGAATGCGTATGCGCCATGGCCGTCTCCTCGGGCCGCCGTCCATGCGTTCATTGTGCGGCCGGCGGCCCGCGTCCGCAAGCGCGGCGGCCGTGGGCCGCCGGCCTGCGCTTTCCTTTTGACAGGCTTTCCGATAGGATCGAAAGCGGATTTGCATTCAAGCATGAGGGGACTACGATGCGCGTCAGCGATATTCTGAAAGTGAAGGGCAACACGCTGTTTACAGTGACGCCCGATAAGCCGCTGCGCGAAGCGGTCGACACGATGGCCGAGCACGACATCGGTTCGCTCGTCGTGATGGAGTACGGCGATCTAGTCGGGATGCTGACATTCCGCGAGATCATCCTGCGCCTGCACGTGAACGGCGGCGCGATCGGCGACGTCCAGGTGCGCAAGGTGATGGACGAGCCGCTCACCTGCACGCCGGAAACCGACGTCAACGAAGTACGCCGGATGATGCTCGAGCGCCACGCCCGCTACATGCCGGTGCTCGACAAGAAGGTGCTGATGGGCGTCATTTCGTTCTACGACGTTGCGAAGACGGTCGTCGAAGCGCAAAGCTTCGAGAACCGGATGCTGAAGGCGTACATCCGCGACTGGCCGGAATCCGAATCGGAAACCGAAGCGCACAAGCCGTGAAACCCGTCGCGCCCGTTGCCATGACGCGCGGGCGCTGCCATCCGGCGCACGGCGGCGCAGGTTCAGCCTGCGCCGCCGTTTTTTCAACGACAACACAAGGCCCGCGCAGCCTCGCCCAGACGATGCGCGCGTATTCCGAATGAGCGATCACACGCAAGTCTCCTCCGGCTCGCGCGGCGAACGCCGCGAGCACGCGTCACAGTTCGACCTGCTGCGCCAGCGTCGTTTCGCGCCGTTCTTTACGACCCAGTTCCTCGGCGCGCTGAACGACAACGTATTCAAGATCGGCTTCACGTCGCTCGTCACGTATCACACCGCGCGGTTCTCCGGCGTCGACGCGAAGACGGCCGCATTCCTGATTTCCGCGATCTTCATCCTGCCGTTCGTGCTGTTCTCTGCCACGTCCGGGCAGATCGCCGACAAATACGACAAGGCGATGCTCACGCGCTTCGTGAAGACGTTCGAGATCGCGCTGATGCTGGTCGGCGCAGCGGGCTTCGTCACGCACAGCGCGACCTTGCTGTATCTGTGCACGTTCATGATGGGGATGCACTCGACGCTGTTCGGCCCTGTCAAGTACTCGTACCTGCCGCAGCATCTCGGCGACCATGAACTGGTCGGCGGCAACGGCCTCGTCGAGATGGGCACGTTCATCGCGATCCTGATCGGTACGATCATCGGCGGCGCGGCCGCGGGCATCGAAGGCAGCGGCGAGCGCGTGCTGGCGGTCAGTGTCGTCGTGATCGCGCTCGCGGGGCGGCTCGTCGCGCAGCGCGTGCCGACGACGCCCGCGCCGCAGCCCGATCTTGCGATCAACTGGAACCCGTTCAGCGAGACCTGGCGTAATCTCGGCCTCGCGCGGCAGAACCGCACCGTGTTCCTGAGCCTGCTCGGCATTTCGTGGCTGTGGTTCGTCGGCGCGACGTTCCTCACGTCGTTCTTCAATTTCGCGAAGGATGTGCTGTCCGCGAGCCCCGACGTCGTCACGATCCTGCTCGCGACGTTCTCGGTCGGGATCGGCCTCGGCTCGCTGCTGTGCGAGCGGCTGTCGCAGCGGCGCGTCGAGATCGGCCTCGTGCCGCTCGGCTCGATCGGCATCAGCGTGTTCGCGATCGAGCTGTATTTCGCGAGTCACGCGTTGCCGTCGCCGGGCCATCTCCTGTCGGTCGGTGAATTCCTGGCCGGTACGCGCCACTGGCGCATCCTGGCCGACCTGTTCCTGCTCGCGATGTTCGGCGGCTTCTACAGCGTGCCGCTGTATGCGCTGATCCAGAGCCGCAGCGCGCCGACCCACCGTGCGCGAATCATCGCCGCGAACAACATACTGAACGCGCTGTTCATGATCCTGTCCGCGTTGATGGCGATGGGGCTGACCAAGGCCGGCGTCGACATCCCGGGCCTGTTCCTCGTCACCGCGCTGCTGAACGTCGTGGTCGCGACGTATATCTACCTGCTCGTTCCCGAGTTTCTGCTGCGCTTCGTCGCGTGGGTGCTCGTGCACACGTTCTACCGGATTCGTCTCGTGCATGGGGAGCGGATCCCGGCGGAGGGCGCGGCCGTGCTCGTGTGCAATCACGTGAGCTATGTCGATGCGCTCGTGCTGGCCGCCGCGAGCCCGCGGCCGATCCGTTTCGTGATGGATCACCGGATCTTCAAGACGCGCTTTGCCAGCTGGGTGTTCCGCCATGCGAAGGCGATTCCGATCGCGCCGCGCCATGAGGATCCCGAGATGCTCGCCCGTGCGTACGACGCGTGCGAGGCCGCCCTGAAGGACGGCGAACTCGTGTGCATTTTCCCCGAGGGCAAGCTGACCAAGACGGGCGACATCAACACCTTTCATCACGGCATTACCGAGATCCTGACCCGCACGCCGGCGCCCGTAATCCCGATGGCGCTGCGCGGGCTCTGGGGCAGCTATTTCTCCCGTCATGCCGACGCGCGCATGCCGCGACCCATCAAGCGCGGCGTGATGAGCCGGCTGACGCTCGCGGTCGGCGAGCCGATTCCCGCATCGGTCGCGACGCCCGAAGTGCTGCAGGCCGCGGTGACCGAGCTGCGCGGCGCGCGCAAGTGAGCGGGGCGGCCGGGCGCGGCGGTATTGCGCCGGGTCCGGATGACGGCCGCGAGCCGGGCGCCGCCGGCGCTCGACGCCGTCCGCCGGCGGCCGCAACGGCGCGTCCGCCCCGGCGGCGCATGTGGCCTGAACGGTTCACACGGCCCGCGGGGCCGGGACGGCTGGCATAATAGCGGCTCACTTCTTTTTTCGACCGGCAAACGATCGACTGCCCGCAGCCCGAGCAGCGCATCGGTTTGCCCATTTCTCTTTGGGCGGTTCCATCATGTCCGGCAATACCCTCGGCACGCTTTTCACTGTCACGACCTTCGGCGAATCGCACGGTCCCGCGATCGGCTGCGTGATCGACGGCTGCCCGCCGGGAATGGGGCTGACCGAAGCCGACATCCAGCTCGAGCTCGATCGCCGCAAGCCCGGCACGTCGCGGCACGTGACGCAGCGCCAGGAGGCCGACGAGGTCGAGATCCTGTCCGGCGTGTTCGAAGGCGTGACGACCGGCACGCCGATCGCGCTGCTGATTCGCAACACCGACCAGCGCAGCAAGGATTACGGCAACATCGTCGAGACGTTCCGCCCCGGCCACGCCGACTACACGTACTGGCAGAAGTACGGCATCCGCGACTACCGCGGCGGCGGCCGCTCGTCCGCGCGCCTGACCGCGCCGATCGTCGGCGCGGGTGCGGTCGCGAAGAAATGGCTGCGCGAGCGCTTCGGCGTCGAGGTGCGCGGCTACATGAGCGGCCTCGGCGATATCGACGTGCCGTTCGTCGACTGGTCGCACGTGTACGAGAACCCGTTCTTCTCGCCGAACGCGGCGATCGTCCCGGAACTCGAGGCGTACATGGACGCGCTGCGCAAGGACGGCGATTCGATCGGCGCGCGCATCGACGTCGTCGCATCGGGTGTGCCGGTCGGCTGGGGCGAGCCGGTGTTCGACCGGCTCGACGCGGACATCGCGAAGGCGATGATGAGCATCAACGCGGTGAAGGGCGTCGAGATTGGCGCGGGCTTCGACAGCGTCGCGCAACGCGGCTCGGTGCACGGCGACGAACTGACGCCGGGCGGCTTCGTCGGCAACCATGCGGGCGGCGTGCTCGGCGGCATTTCGACCGGGCAGGACATCACCGTGTCGATCGCGATCAAACCGACGTCGAGCATCCGCACGCCGCGCCGCTCGATTACGAAATCCGGCGACGAGGCGACGGTGGAAACCTTCGGCCGCCACGATCCGTGCGTGGGCATTCGCGCAACGCCGATCGCCGAATCGATGCTCGCGCTGGTGCTGATCGATCATGCGCTGCGTCATCGTGCGCAGTGCGGCGACGTCGAGACGCCGACGCCGAAGATCGCGGGCAGCGCGACCTGATAAAACGGCGCCGGCGCTTGCCGCCTCGACCGATCCGATGCGAAACGGGGCGCTTGCGGCGCCCCGTTTTCATTGGGCCGCCGCTTACTCGCGGGCGCTGCTGGTCAGCGCCGGCGGCGCGGCCGATTCCCGCACGCGCAACTCGGGCTGCACCGCGCAGCCGGGCCCCGGCTCGCCGTTCTCGAGCGCATCGAGCAATGCGTGCGCGGCTTTGCGTCCGATCGCATCCGTGTCGACCCACATGGTCGTCAGCGACGGCCGGATCTCGCGAGCCAGCGCGACATCATCGAACCCGGTGATCGACAATTGCGACGGCACGTCGAGGCCCAGCGCCTGTGCTTCGAGCAGCGCGCCGAGCGCGAGCGCATCGTTGCCGCAGATCACCGCCGTTGGCCGCGCCGCCGCGCCGTGCGCGATCGCCCGCAGGCTTTCCCGTCCGAACGCGATCGTGGCCGCGCCTTCGTGCAGATGCACCGGGCGCACCGCGAGTCCGTGCGCGGCAAGCGTGTCGTGAATGCCGCGCAGGCGCGCCTGCACGCGGTCGTTGTCCGCCGACGGCTGCATGATGATCGCGAAATCGCGATGTCCGAGGTCGATCAGGTGAGTGGTCAGGCGCGCGAATGCCGCGCAATTGTCGAAGCCGATGCAGCAGTGCGGGCTGTCGTCTCGATACGCGTAGGTAACGACATACGGCACCCGGTGCAGGTCGAGCAGTTCGAACACCTCCGGCGGATACGCTTCGCCGACCAGCGACACGGCTTCCACGCCGCGCGACAGCATCGCGCGCACCTGCGCGAGCGCCTGTGCCGGATCGTAATTCGAGCAACCCAGAAACAGGGTGATGCCGCGTTCGGCCATCACCGTCTGCATGCCCGCGACCTGCGATGCGAACACCTGGTCGTCTAGCGTCGGGATGATCGCGCCGGTGATATGGGTACGGGTGGACGCGAGCGCGCGGCCCGCCGCATTCGGAATCCAGTTCAGCGCGCGAGCCGCGTCGCGCACGCGTTGCTGTACGTCGGCCGAAACCTTGCCCGGATCGTTGTACACCCGCGAAACGGTCGCGGTCGACACGCCGGCGAGCTTTGCCACGTCGCCCAGCACCGAGCGGCCGTTGCCGCGGCGCGCGCGCGCCGTGCCGCCGCGGGGCGGGGGCGTGCTCATCGAACATCTCCGTGTGCGGCTGCCCTGTGCGGGCAGCCTGTCGTCAAAAATGCCATCGTTTACCCTCGGTCATCGCGGTTCCGCTTGCATTTTTATTGTTGCTTATGCGAATGTAAGCGCTATCTTAATGCTGTTCTGCATTATGTCAGACTCGTGGTCCGTGCGTGTCATGAAATTTTAGTCGTCGACGATGGCCGGTTCGGCCATTTTGTTTGTCGCGAATGTAAGCGGTTACATAGGTAAATGAACGAAGCAAAGTCACCCCGGATCGCTGTCGTGGGCAGCGTCAACGTCGATCTCGTCACGCACGCACCGCGGCTGCCCGTGCCGGGCGAAACGCTGCTCGGCACCACGTTCCAGACGGTCCACGGCGGCAAGGGCGCGAACCAGGCCGTGGCGGCTGCGCGCCTTGGCGCGTCGGTCGCGATGATCGGTTGCGTCGGCGACGACGCGTTCGGGACGCGCCTGCACGGCGCGCTCGCCGCGGAACGCATCGACGTGACGCACCTGCACCGGATCGCAGGAGAAGCGACCGGGGTCGCGACGATCACGGTCGATGCGCATGGCGCGAACAGCATCGTCGTCGTGCCCGGCGCGAACGACTGCCTCGGGACCGCGCGGATCGACGCGGCTCGCGACACGATCGCGGCGGCCGCGCTGATGGTGTGCCAGCTCGAGGTGCCGATCGCGACCGTTGCGCACGCCATTGCCCGGGCGATCGCGCATCGCACGCCGGTGCTGCTCAATCCTGCGCCGGCGCAGCCGCTGTTCGATGCATTGCTCGCCCGGATCGACTACCTCGTCGTCAACGAAACGGAAGCGGAGTCATTGACCGGCATCGCCGTCGGCGACGATGCATCGGCGGTACGCGCGGCCGACGCGCTGTGCGCGAAGGGCGTCGGCAACGTGCTGGTCACGCTCGGTGCGCGCGGCGTCTGCTGGCGCGGCAGCGCGGGCAGCGGCCGTCATGACGCGATGGCGGTGGTCGCGGTCGATACGACGGCGGCCGGCGACACGTTCGTCGGCGGGTTCGCGACGGCCCGCGCGGGCGGCGCGTCGATGGACGACGCAATCGGTTTCGGCCAGCGTGCCGCCGCGATCAGCGTGACGCGCCGAGGCGCGCAGACGTCGATTCCGACGCGCGAAGAAGTGGAGCGCATGGCCCGCTAGAGGCCGCGCACGACGGACAGGGTGCGGCCCGCACCCGTCGATGACATGGAGACAAACGCAATGAACGAAAGCCAGGCTGTTCCGAGTGCGCCGCCCCGTATCCGGCGCGGACAACATATCGCGCTCGCGTTGCTGATGGCGAGCGGGATCGTCAACTATCTCGATCGCGGTACGCTGGCCGTCGCGAGTTCGGCCATCCGGAACGATCTCGGGTTGTCGCTCGCGCAGATGGGGCTGCTGCTGTCGGCGTTCTCGTGGAGCTATGCGCTGTGCCAGTTCCCGGTCGGCGGCTTGGTCGATCGGATCGGGCCGCGCCGGCTGCTCGGCATCGGCCTCATCGTCTGGTCGTTTGCGCAGGCGGCGGGCGGTATCGTGGGCACCTTCGGCTGGTTCATTGTCGCGCGCATCGCGCTCGGCATCGGCGAGGCGCCGCAGTTTCCGTCGGCGGCTCGGGTGGTGAGCAACTGGTTTCCGTTGCGCGCACGCGGCACGCCGACCGGGATCTTCAACGCGGCATCGCCGCTCGGAACCGCGCTTGCGCCGTTGCTGTTGTCGATTCTCGTCGCGTCGTTCGACTGGCGCTGGGCCTTCATCGCGACCGGTGCGCTCGGTCTCGTCGTCGCGGTCGTGTGGTTCGCGCTGTACCGCGATCCGGCGCGTGCGCAATTGACCGCAGCCGAACGCGATTATCTCGATGCCGATGCGCAGACTGCCGTTGCAGCGCCCAAACTGACCTTCACCGAGTGGCGCAGCCTGTTTTCGCACGGCACGACCTGGGGCATGCTGATCGGCTTCTTCGGCTCCGTGTATCTGAACTGGGTCTATCTGACCTGGCTGCCCGGATACCTGACGATGGAGCGGCACATGAGCCTCATTCGCACCGGGTTCGCGGCGTCCGTGCCGTTCCTGTGCGGCTTCGTCGGCTCGCTAATCGCGGGCTGGCTGTCGGATCTGGTGACGCGGCACAGCCGCTCGCCCGTCGTGAGCCGGCGTAATGCGGTGGTCGTCGCGATGCTCGGGATGGTCGCGTTCACGATTCCGGCCGCGCTCGTGCAAAGCAATACGGTCGCGCTTGCGTGCATTTCGGTCGTGATCTTTCTGGCCAATGCGGCTTCCGCATGTTCGTGGGCGCTCGCAACGGCGGCGGCCCCGCCGAGCCGCATCGCATCGCTCGGCGCGATCCAGAATTTCGGCGGCTTTATCGGCGGTGCGCTCGCCCCGATCCTGACGGGCGTCATTGCGCAGAAGTGGTCGTTCGTGCCGGCGCTGCTGACGGCAGCGGCGATCGCATTCGCTGGCGCGATCGCCTACCTGCTGCTGGTGCGCAAGCCGATTCCGGAGCAATCCGCGAGCGCGGCGCCCGGAGCGTTGCCGGCCTGAGCGTGCGGCGTGGCCGCAGCCTTTACCCAAGCAAGGAGAAACAGATGCAGATCCAACCCCATCAGCGTTCGGGCACGACGATCGAGGGAATCGTGCCGGTGATGCTGACGCCGTTCGACGACGCCGGCGCGATCGACTACGCCGGGCTCGAGCGGCTGATCGAATGGTATCTGGCGCACGGCTCGGACGCGTTGTTCGCGGTCGCGCAATCGAGCGAGATGCAATTCCTGAGTCTCGCCGAACGAGCGGAGCTCGCGCGCTTCGTGGTCGAGCGGGTGGCCGGGCGGGTGCCGGTCGTCGCGTCCGGGCACATCAGCGAAGATATCGACGCGCAGGCCGCCGAGCTTTGTGCGGCGGCCGAATCCGGTGCGCAGGGCGTCGTGCTCGTGACCAACCGGCTCGACCCGCAGCGCAAGGGCACTGCCGCGTTTCTCGACAATCTCCACGCGCTGCTGGCCCGATTGCCGTCGGATCTGCCGCTCGGCCTGTATGAATGTCCGGCGCCTTACCGGCGACTGCTGTCCGACGATGAGTTGCGCGCGTGCATCGACACCGGTCGCTTCGTGATGTTGAAGGACGTGAGCTGCGATCTGGAGACGGTGAAGCGGCGCGTCGCGCTCGCTGCGGGTTCGCCGCTGAAGATCCTGAACGCCAACGCGGCGATCGCATGGGATGCGATGAAGGCGGGTTCCGCCGGCTTCAACGGCGTGTTCACCAACTTCCACCCGGATCTGTATCAGTGGCTGCGCACGCAAGGCGACTCGGATCCGGAGCTGGCCGACGAATTGTCGACGTTCCTGGTGGTCTCTGCGGTGTCGGAAGCACTCGGCTACCCCGCGCTCGCGAAGATTTATCACCAGCGGATCGGCACGTTCGGATCGATCCGTTGCCGTGCGATCGACTACGACGTACGCGAGCGGTTCTGGGCGCTCGATGCGGTGCTCGACAAGATCGTGTCCGGTACCGAACACTTCCGTCGGCGGATCGCGGCGCGCTAGCTCAGGCGGCGCACATCGTTGCGCGCGAACGCGGGCAGGGCGGTGCGCAACGCCAAACGGACGAAAAAACGCCGCGCGAGGCGGCGTTCTTGCGGCGGGTTACATGTTCGGGTAATTCGGCCCACCGCCGCCTTCCGGCGTGACCCACACGATGTTCTGGGTCGGGTCCTTGATGTCGCAGGTCTTGCAGTGCACGCAGTTCTGCGCGTTGATCACCAGCCGGTCGCTGCCGTCGTCGTTCTTCACGAACTCGTACACCGCCGCCGGGCAGAAACGCCCCTCCGGCCCCGCGTACGTGCGCAGGTTCACGTTCACCGGCACGCTCGCATCCTTCAGCGTCAGGTGCGCCGGCTGGTTCTCCTCGTGGTTCGTGTTCGAGATGAACACCGACGACAGCCGGTCGAACGTCAGCTTGCCGTCCGGCTTCGGATACTCGATCGGCGCGCACTGCGACGCCGGCTTCAGCATCTCGTGGTCCGCGTGCCGGTGATGCAGCGTCCACGGCACGTTGCCGCCCAGCACCTTCTGCTCGAGCCCCACCATCAGCGTGCCGAGATACAGCCCCTTGGCCATCCACTGCTTGAAGTTGCGCGCGCGGTACAGCTCCGTGTACAGCCACGATTGCTTGAAGGCATCCGGGTACGCGTTCAGCTCGTCCGACTGCCGGCCGGCCTGCACCGCGTCGAATGCGGCGTCCGCCGCCAGCATGCCGGTCTTGATCGCCGCATGGCTGCCCTTGATCCGCGATGCGTTCAGGAAGCCCGCGTCGTCGCCGATCAGCGCGCCGCCCGGGAACACCGTCTTCGGCAGCGACAGCAGCCCGCCAGCCGTGATCGCGCGCGCGCCGTACGACACGCGCTTGCCGCCTTCCAGGAACGCGCGGATCGACGGGTGCGTCTTGTAGCGCTGGAATTCCTCGAACGGCGACAGGTACGGGTTCGTGTAGCCCAGGCCCACCACGAAGCCGACCACGACCTGGTTATTGTCCATGTGATACAGGAACGAGCCGCCGTACGTATCGGACTTCAGCGGCCAGCCGGCCGTGTGGATCACCAGGCCCGGCTTGTGTTTCGCCGGATCGATTTCCCACAGCTCCTTGATGCCGATCCCGTACGCCTGCGGATCGGCGTTCGCGTCGAGCTTGAACTTCGAGATCAGCTGGCGGCCCAGATGGCCGCGGCAGCCTTCGGCGAACAGCGTGTACTTCGCGTGCAGCTCCATGCCGAGCTGGAAGTTCTCGGTCGGCTCGCCGTCCTTGCCCACGCCCATGTTGCCGGTGGCGACGCCCTTCACCGAGCCGTCGTCGTTGTAGAGAATCTCCGCGGCCGGAAAGCCCGGGAAGATCTCCACGCCCAGCGCCTCGGCCTGCTGGCCCAGCCAGCGCGTGACGTTGCCCAGCGAGATCACGTAGTTGCCGTGGTTCTGGAAGTTGGCGGGCAGCGCCCAGTTCGGCGTGGTGATCGCGCTCTTCTCGGACAGGAACAGGAAGCGGTCTTCCGTCACCTCGACATCGAGCGGTGCGCCGCGCTCCTTCCAGTCGGGGAACAGTTCGGTGATCGCGCGCGGGTCCATCACCGCGCCCGACAGGATGTGCGCGCCGATCTCGGAACCCTTCTCGAGCACGCACACACCGATCTCGGTGCCTTTCTCGGCGGCCAGCTGCTTGAGCCGGATCGCCGCAGACAGCCCGGCGGGGCCGCCGCCGACGATCACGACGTCGTATTCCATCGATTCGCGCGGGCCGTATTGCTCGATGAGGCTTGCGGGGGTCATTGGCGTTCCTCTAACCGTTAGAATGCTTTTATTCGGGACCGTATTGTCTGCGAAACGAAACGCTTGCCGCAACAGCATGCGAATAGATTGGCACGATCGTTCTATTTTTTATGCTAGGGTTATGCTGCACGGGACAGGGCGTCCGTCGTGGCGAAATGACATCGAAAGGGGATGTGCAATGGGTCGATCGATCAATCTGGAAGGCAAGGTCGCGCTGGTCACGGGCGCATCGAGCGGCCTCGGGCAACGCTTCGCACAGGTGCTGTCGCAGGCCGGCGCAAAGGTCGTGCTCGCGAGCCGCCGTGTCGAGCGTCTGAAGGAACTGCGTGCGGAGATCGAGGCGGCGGGCGGCGCCGCGCATGTCGTGTCGCTCGACGTCACCGACGTGCAGAGCATCAAGGCGGCCGTCGCGCATGCGGAGACGGAAGCCGGCACGATCGACATCCTCGTGAACAATTCGGGCGTGTCGACGATGCAGAAGCTCGTCGACGTGACGCCGGCCGATTTCGAGTTCGTGTTCGATACGAACACGCGCGGCGCATTCTTCGTCGCGCAGGAAGTCGCGAAGCGGATGATCATGCGCTCGAACGGCACCGGCAAGCCGCCGTACCGGATCATCAACATCGCGTCGGTGGCCGGCCTGCGCGCGTTTCCGCAGATCGGGCTGTATGCGATGAGCAAGGCCGCGGTGGTGCATATGACGCGCGCGATGGCACTCGAATGGGGCCGCCACGGGATCAACGTCAACGCGATCTGCCCGGGTTATATCGATACCGAAATCAATCACTACCTGTGGGAAACCGAGCAGGGCCAGAAGCTGCAGTCGATGCTGCCGCGCCGGCGCGTCGGCAAGCCGCAGGATCTCGACGGGCTGTTGTTGCTGCTCGCGGCCGACGAGTCGCAGTTCATCAATGGCTCGATTATCTCCGCCGACGACGGCTTCGGCGTCGCGTGAGCGGATGACATTCAGCAACAAAGAAGGCAGCAATGAGCGATTACTCCCCCGTTTTTGAAATGTCGATGCCGATTCGCTGGGGCGACATGGACGCGTTCGGCCACGTGAACAACACGGTCTATTTTCGCTACATGGAGCAGGCCCGGATCTCGTGGTTCGAGGAGCTCGGCATCGCGGGCGGCAACGGCGAGGGGCAGGGGCCTGTCATCGTCACCGCGTCGATGGAGTTCCTGAAGCAACTGCATTATCCGGGCAACGTGATCGCGAGGATGTCGGCCGCGAAGCCCGGCCGCAGCAGCTTCGACACGGGTTTCGAGCTCACGCGTGCGGACGATCCGCACCACGTCTATGCGCGCGGGAACGCGCGCTGCGTGTGGGTCGACTACGCGCTCGGCAAGTCGGTACCGCTGCCGCAACTGCTGCGCGACACGATCGAGCGCGCGCTGGCGACGAAGGTCGACTGAGCGCGGCAGCGACGCACCCGGTGCCGGCGTGCCGGTGTGTCGTCATGTCTGGATGATCCCCGAATCGGCCGCGTCATGCGGCCGATTGTCATTGCGGCCGCGCTTTCATTGGCCGAGCAGGCGCTGCAGCAGTTCCGGCGTATTGTTCGTTCCGTATTTGCGCATCAGCCGCGCGCGGTAGATGTCGACGGTGCGCGAGCTGATATCGAGCACGCGGCCGATCTGCTTGCTCGTCTTGCCGGTGGCGAGCTGCGCGGCGATCTCGCGTTCGCGCGGCGTCAGTTCGACGGCGACCCGGCGCGTCGCGCTCAGATCCTCGAAGGTCCACACGCCGGCCGCGAGCGGCGCGGTGCGGTCGAGCGCGCGGCCCGTCACGTGGCACCAGAACAGCTCGCCGTCCGCCCGTTTCATGATTCTGTCATCGGAGTAGATGCCGTTCGCGATCATCACGCGCGAGATGCGCTCGCCGATCCGCTGGAATTCGTCCGGCGACGGATAGAGCACTTCGTAGGATTTTCCGATCAGATCGGCCCGCGCGCAGCGGAAGATCGACGCGAGCGCGTTGTTGCAGTCCTCGATCACGCGGTCGCGCGACAGCACGAGGCCGAGCGGCGCGAGGTGGAAGGCAGTCTGGTAATCGAGAGCGGGCATGGCGCAGGCAAGCGGAGGCAAACGCTTATGTATTTTTGCGTATTGTGCCGCATCCGCGCCGCATCGTACCCTTTCAGGCATCTCGCGGCGGTTTGCCGCGATATAAAAACAGCGCGCTTCGACGCACGCATCGCGACGCATGCATAGAATGATGCGGCAGGCTTGCGGGCCGTGTAGGCGCGCGAACCGGTTTTGCTGGTTTCCATAGAGGAAGGGACATACAGATGAACAAAGTCTATCCCAGCGCGGCTGCCGCGCTGGAAGGGATCGTCCGCGACGGACAGACCTTCGCGGTGGGCGGCTTCGGCCTGTGCGGGATTCCCGAGGCGCTGATCGCCGCGCTGCGCGATTCCGCCGTCAAGGGCATCACCTGCATCAGCAACAATGCGGGTGTCGACGGCTTCGGTCTCGGCCTGTTGCTGGAAACGCGCCAGATCAAGAAGATGATCTCGTCGTACGTCGGCGAGAACAAGGAGTTCGAACGCCAGTACCTGGCCGGCGAACTCGAGCTCGAATTCACGCCGCAGGGCACGCTCGCCGAGAAGCTGCGCGCCGGCGGCGCGGGCATCCCGGCGTTCTTCACGAACACGGGCTACGGCACCGTGATCGCGGAAGGCAAGGAAACGCGCCAGTTCGGCGATCGCCACTACGTGCTCGAGCCGTCGCTGACGGCCGACGTCGCGCTTGTGAAGGCATGGAAGGCCGACAAGTCCGGCAACCTGATCTATCGCCGTACCGCGCGCAACTTCAACCCGATGTGCGCGATGGCGGGCAAGATCACCGTGGTTGAAGTCGAGGAGATCGTCGAGAACGGCGCACTCGATCCGGACCAGGTCCATACGCCGGGGATCTTCGTGCAGCGCATCGTGCTGAACGCGACGCCTGAAAAACGCATCGAACAACGCGTCGTACGCGCGAAAGGAGACTGACATGGCCTGGAATCGTGACCAGATGGCCGCGCGCGCGGCGAAGGAACTGCAGGACGGCTTCTACGTGAATCTCGGCATCGGCTTGCCGACGCTCGTCGCGAACCACGTGCCGGAAGGCGTCGAGGTGTGGCTGCAGTCGGAAAACGGCCTGCTCGGCATCGGCCCGTCGCCGACCGAAGACGAAGTCGACGCCGACCTGATCAATGCCGGCAAGCAGACCGTCACGACGCTGCCGGGCTCGTCGATCTTCTCGTCGGCCGATTCGTTCGCGATGATCCGCGGCGGCCACATCAACCTCGCGATCCTCGGTGCGATGCAGGTCAGCAAGAGCGGCGACCTCGCGAACTGGATGATCCCGGGCAAGATGATCAAGGGGATGGGCGGGGCGATGGACCTCGTTGCGGGCGTGAAGCGCGTCGTGGTGCTGATGGAGCATGTCGCGAAGGGCGACCAGCACAAGATTCTCGACGAATGCAACCTGCCGCTGACGGGCGTCGGCGTGGTCGACCTGATCATCACCGATCTCGGCGTGATCGAAGTGACGCCGAACGGCCTGAAGGTGCTGGAACTCGCCGACGGCGTGAGCGCCGAAGAGATTCAGACGAAGACGGGCGCGCCGCTCGACGTGAGCGCGGTCGCATAAGTTCGCCGCGCGCGAGCGCGGTCGCGACGCCCCGCATGCCGGACGACGGCATGCGGGGCGTTTGTCTTTGGCGGCGTGCGCATGCCGATGCTTCCCGCGCGTGCCGACCCGCGCAGGCGAAGCGGTTTACAATCGTCTGCATCGGGCAATGCGTGCGTTGCCCGCCGCGCCGCCCACGTTCGACAGGATGCCAACGATGCCAACGACCTCAGCGAATCCTCCGGTTCCCCGTCTGCGACGCGTGCAGTGTGCAAGCGCCGCCGGCCTTCATCATGTCGCCTATACGGAATGGGGCGACCCCGCCAATCCGCGCGTGCTGCTGTGCGTACACGGCCTGACCCGCTCGGGGCGCGATTTCGACCGGCTTGCCGCGGCGTTGTCCGACACGTATCGCGTCGTCTGTCCCGACGTCGTCGGGCGCGGCCGGTCCGACTGGTTTGCCGACCCGCGGCTTTACGCGATTCCGCAATATGCGGCCGACATGGTGACGCTGATCGCGCGGCTCGATGTCGAATCGGTCGACTGGTTCGGCACGTCGATGGGCGGGCTGATCGGCATGGCGCTCGCGGGGCTGCCCGGCTCACCGCTGCACCGGATGATCGTCAACGACGTCGGTCCGCGCATCGAGCCCGACTCGCTCGCGCGCATCGGCGAATACCTCGGCGTGCAGCCGAGCTTTTCGACCGAGCAGGAAGGCGTCGACTACCTGACGTCGCTGTCGCTGCCGTTCGGCGCGCTGAGCGGCGACGAGTGGCGCGAAATCAACGGGCCGTTGCTGCGCGAGCTGCCCGACGGCCGCTGGACGATGCGCTACGATCCGCGTATCGCCGAACCGTTCAAGGCGACGACGCCGGAGCTGGCCGCGCTCGGCGAAGCCGCGTTGTGGCGTGCGATCGAGACGACCGACGCATCGCTGCTGGTCGTGCGAGGCGAAAGCTCCGACCTGCTGTCGCGCGAGACGGCGGCCGAGATGGTGCGTCGCGGCCGGCATGTGAAGCAGGTCGAGATTGCGGGTGCCGGCCATGCGCCTGCGTTCATCAGCGCCGACCAGATTGCGCTTGCGCGCCGGTTTTTCGTCGAAGGCGACGCATAATCGCGTCATAATATGCGGTTCGGCGGCACGCGGGCCGCGTTGTCGCCGATTCTTCTTCACTCATTCAGACCGGAACATTCCATGGCAGTCATTCGTCACCACGTCGGGGCCCGTCTCTCCGAAACCGCGATCCACAACGGTACCGTGTATCTGGCCGGCCAGATCGCCGAAGACACCACGCAGGACATCCGGGGCCAGACACGCGAAGTGCTCGGCCACATCGATCGCCTGCTCGCGGAAGCGAACAGCGACAAGGCGCATCTGCTGTCGGTGCAGATCTACATTTCCGATCTCGCGAACTTCGAAGGCATGAACGCGGAGTGGGACGCGTGGGTCGCGCAGGGCAACACGCCGCCGCGAGCCACCGTCGAAGCGAAGCTCGCGGATCCCGCGCTGCTCGTCGAGATCGTCGTCGTCGCCGCGCAACGGAGCTGAGCGAAACACCGACGATGACCGCATTGCGCCAAGCCGTACGATGACCGAGTCTGCTTCCGTTTCTTCCGTCGCGACGCCGTCGTTCGACGACGTGCTCGCGTTCGTGCGCGAGCGGGCCGGCGACGCGCGTCTGTCGTCGGGCGAATTGCTTGCCGATCACTCGGCGGGCACGGCGTCGATCATGCGCACGCTGAACGTCGATCCGCACGCGATGCAGGCGGCGGCGTTGTTCGTGCTGACGCCGCATCTGAGCGATCCTGAGCGCGAGCTGACCGAACGCTTTGGCGAAGAGGTCGCGCGGCTCGTGGCCGATGTGCGCAAGCTGCTGCGGCTCGGCACCGTCAGCCTGCGCGCCGCGCAGAACGCGATGCCCGACACAGGGCGCGACGCGGCGGAAGAGCGGCGCACGCAGATCGAAGCGCTGCGCAAGATGCTGCTCGCGTTTGCGCAGGACATTCGCGTGGTGTTGATCCGGCTCGCGTCGCGCTTGCAGTCGCTGCGCTACTACGCGGCTGCGAAGATCGACCCGCCACCCGACGTCGCGCGCGAGACGCTCGAGATCTATGCGCCGCTCGCGAACCGTCTCGGCATCTGGCAGTTGAAGTGGGAGCTCGAGGATCTCGCGTTCCGCTTCGAGGATCCGGTCACCTACAAGCGTATCGCCAAGCTGCTCGACGAGAAGCGCATCGAGCGCGAAGCGTACGTCGCGCAGGCGATCGAGCGGCTGCAGCACGAACTGGCGGAAGCGCATATCCCGGCCGACGTGAGCGGGCGGCCCAAGCACATCTACAGCATCTGGCGCAAGATGCGCGGCAAGGAGCTCGATTTCTCCGAGCTGTACGACGTGCGCGCATTCCGCGTGATCGTGCCGGACATCAAGGATTGCTACGCGGTGCTCGGCATCGTGCATCACCTGTGGCAGCCGGTTCCGAAGGAATTCGACGACTATATCTCGCGGCCGAAGCCGAACGGCTACAAGTCGCTGCATACGGTCGTGATCGGCGACGATGGCCGCGCATTCGAAGTGCAGATCCGCACGCAGGACATGCACCGCTTCGCCGAGTACGGCGTCGCCGCGCACTGGCGCTACAAGGAAGCCGGCGCGCGCGGCTACGGCGGCCAGTTCTCCGCGAGCGACAAGTACGACGAGAAGATCGCGTGGCTGCGTCAGTTGCTCGCATGGAAGGACGACGTCGAGGACGGCGCCGAGGTGTCGGGCGACAAGGCGTGGGCGCAACTGCGCGAGACGTCGCTCGACGACGACCACATCTACGTGCTCACGCCGCAGGCGCGCGTGATCGCGCTGCCGCAGGGCGCGACGCCGGTCGATTTCGCGTATCACCTGCACAGCGAGCTGGGTCATCGCTGCCGCGGCGCACGCGTCGACGGCGTGATGGTGCCGCTGAATACGTCGCTTGCGAACGGCCAGACGGTCGAGATCGTCGCGGTGAAGGAGGGTGGCCCGTCCCGCGACTGGCTGAACCCGCAGCTCGGCTACCTGAAGAGCCCGCGCGCGCGCCAGAAGGTGCGTGCATGGTTCAACTCGATCGAGCAGGAAGAGAACATCGCGCACGGCCGCGCGCTCGTCGAAAAGACGCTGCAGCGCGAGGGCAAGACGTCGGTCAATCTCGACAATCTTGCCGCGAAGCTGGGCTTCAAGTCGCCCGACGAGTTGTTCTCGGTGGTCGGTAAGGAAGAGTTCAGCCTGCGCAACGTCGAGCAGGCGCTGTCCGATGCGCCGCCGCCGGAGCATGCTCCCGAGGCGCCCGCCGATTTCGAGAAGCGCAGCAGCGGGGCGAGCGTTGCGCATGGCGCGTCGACCGGCGTACTGGTGGTCGGCGTCGATGCGCTACTGACCCAGCTTGCGCGCTGCTGTCGTCCGGCGCCGCCCGATCCGATCAGCGGTTTCGTGACGCGCGGCAAGGGGATGTCGATCCACCGCAGCGACTGCCCGACTTTCCAGCGGATGGCCGACCGCGCGCCGGAGCGCGTGCTCCAGACCACCTGGTCGGCCGACGTGCTCGGCGGGCGGGGCGCGTCCGTCTATCCGGTCGACCTGATGATCGAGGCGAGCGATCGCCAGGGATTGCTGCGCGATATTTCCGAAGTGTTCGCACGCGAGAAGATGAACGTCGTCGGCGTGAAGACGCAGAGTCGCCGCAATGCGGCATTCATGCAGTTCACGGTCGAGGTGTCGAACTCGGCGCAGGTGCAGCGCGCCTGTACGCTGCTCGGCGAAGTGCCGGGCGTCGTGCGGGCGGGGCGGAAGGCGTGACGGCCCTGTAATGGGGTTGGAACATCGTTGTTTTGCTGCGACCGCATAAAACACTTGCCAAGTTAGCGGGTGCTCCATATAATCTTAGCTTCACTAGGCTCGTAGCTCAGCTGGTTAGAGCACCACCTTGACATGGTGGGGGTCGTTGGTTCGAGTCCAATCGAGCCTACCAACGAATTGAGAATGCCCGGCTTCCGGGTGTTCGATGCAGTAATAACTCAACGCGAACAAGGCGAATACGGTTATGACACCGCGAACGTTGACCGAAACCTTTTCGGAGCGACGCTAGTCGAGGAACGTTTTCGCCCTTTCAGTCTGAGTGAAGTATCGAATGCGGCCCCTCGAAAGCGGGGCCGCATTTTTTTTGTCGCGAAATTTTGCGCGTGACTTTTATATCGCGTGCCTGGTTTGCCGCCCACTGTTGGTATCACGGAGATTGCTATGGTTTCGATACGCTTGCCTGACGGCTCAGTTCGACAATACGAGCATCCGGTGACAGTTGCCGAGGTTGCTGCCTCGATCGGTCCCGGCCTTGCGAAAGCTGCGCTTGGCGGCAAGCTCGACGGCGAGCTCGTCGACACGTCCACGGTCATCGATCGCGACGCATCGCTCGCGATCGTCACGGACAAGGATGCCGACGGTCTCGACATCATCCGTCACTCGACCGCGCACTTGCTCGCGTATGCCGTGAAGGAGCTGTATCCGGACGCGCAGGTGACGATCGGCCCGGTGATCGACAACGGTTTCTACTACGACTTCTCGTACAACCGCCCGTTTACGCCCGAAGATCTGGAAAAGATCGAAAAGCGCATGCAGGAGCTCGTGAAGAAGGACGAGCCGGTCACGCGTCGTGTCGTGTCGCGTGACGAGGCGGCCGGCTATTTCCGCAGCATCGGCGAGAAGTACAAGGCAGAGATCATCGAGTCGATTCCGCAAAGCGACGAAATCAAGCTGTACTCGCACGGCGGCTTCACCGACCTGTGTCGCGGCCCGCACGTTCCGTCGACCGGCAAGCTGAAGGTCTTCAAGCTGATGAAGGTCGCGGGCGCGTACTGGCGCGGCGACTCGAAGAACGAGCAGCTGCAGCGCATCTACGGGACGGCCTGGACCAGGAAGGAAGACCAGGATCAATACCTGCACATGCTCGAGGAAGCGGAGAAGCGCGACCACCGCAAGCTCGGCAAGCAGCTCGACCTGTTCCACATGCAGGAAGAGTCGCCGGGCATGGTGTTCTGGCATCCGAAGGGCTGGGCGCTGTGGCAGCAGGTCGAGCAGTACATGCGCCGCCGCGTGAACGATGCCGGCTACCTCGAGATCAAGACGCCGATGATCATGGATCGCTCGCTGTGGGAGGCGTCGGGCCACTGGCAGAACTACCGCGAGAACATGTTCACGACGGAGTCGGAGAAGCGCGACTACGCGATCAAGCCGATGAACTGCCCGGGTCACGTCCAGGTGTTCAAGCACGGCCTGCGCTCGTACCGTGACCTGCCGCTGCGTTACGCGGAATTCGGTTCGTGCCATCGCAACGAGGCATCGGGCGCGCTGCACGGCCTGATGCGCGTGCGCGGTTTCGTGCAGGACGATGCGCACATCTTCTGTACGGAAGAGCAGTTCATTGCCGAGTCGATCGCGTTCAATACGCTGGCGATGAGCGTGTACAAGGATTTCGGCTTCGAGCATATCGACATCAAGCTGTCGCTGCGCCCTGAGCAGCGTGCGGGCACGGACGAAACCTGGGATCGCGCCGAGCAGGGCTTGCGCGACGCGCTGACGGCGTGCGGCCTGTCGTGGGAAGAGCTGCCGGGCGAGGGTGCGTTTTACGGCCCGAAGATCGAATACCACATCAAGGATGCGCTCGGTCGCTCGTGGCAGTGCGGTACGCTGCAGCTTGACATGGTGCTGCCGGAGCGCCTCGGCGCCGAGTACGTCGCGGAAGACAACAGCCGCCGCCGGCCCGTGATGCTGCACCGTGCGATCGTCGGTTCGATGGAACGATTCCTCGGCATTCTGATCGAGCACCATGCTGGTGCGATGCCGGTCTGGCTCGCGCCGTTCCAGGCAGTTGTGCTCAATATCGCCGAAAGTCAGGCGGAATATGCACAATCTCTGGCCCAAACGTTGCAAAAACAAGGGGTTAGAGTGGCGGCCGATTTGCGCAACGAGAAGATTAGCTATAAAATACGCGAGCACACGCTGGAAAAGGTGCCTTATCTCCTCGTCGTGGGCGATAAGGAGCGTGATGCGCAAACGGTAGCCGTGCGTGCCCGTGGCGGCGTCGATCTTGGCGTTATGCCGATCGAAGCCTTCGTTGAGCGTCTGCAGGAAGACCTGCGCTCGTTCAAGTAACCGCCCTGGCAGCGCGGCTCGTTTTTTTAATTTTTAGAGGAAACGTAACATCGCTACTGATAAGTCGTCGCATCGCATCAACGGTGAAATCACTGCGCCGGAAGTGCGTCTGGTCGGGCTCGAGAACGAACCGCTCGGTATCGTAAAACTCGCTGATGCTTTCCGTAAATCGGAAGAGCTGGATGTCGATCTGGTGGAAATCGCGCCGCAAGCGGTTCCGCCGGTCTGCCGTCTGATGGACTACGGCAAGTTCAAGTATCAGGAGTCCAAGAAGCAGCACGAAGCGAAGCTGAAGCAGAAGGTCATCCAGGTGAAGGAAGTCAAATTCCGCCCGGGTACCGATGACGGGGATTACAACGTCAAGCTCCGCAATCTCGTGCGCTTCCTCGAAGAGGGCGACAAGACGAAGATCACGTTGCGTTTCCGCGGCCGTGAAATGGCTCACCAGGAGATCGGTATGCGGATGCTTGAGCGTCTGCGCACGGATCTTGAGGAAGTCGGCCAGGTTGAGCAGATGCCGAAGATGGAAGGGCGCCAGATGATCATGGTGCTCTCGCCGAAGAAAAAGAAGTAACGGGCCCGCGCGCGACGCGCGCAGGTTCGAAAGTGGTTCGGTGCGTGGCCCGGTCAGGGCGGCGCGCCAGCAATGACGGCGGCTGCGCAAGCGGTTCGCCGTACACAAGTGGACTGGGTTTCGAAGGGCGGGTCAAGGGCGCAAGCCAACCGCACACCCATCGCCATCTAATAAACTGGAGTTGTTCGTCATGCCTAAGATGAAGACCAAGAAGAGTGCTGCAAAGCGCTTCGTGGTGCGTCCGGGCGGTACCGTCAAGCGCGGTCAAGCCTTCAAGCGTCACATCCTGACCAAGAAAACCACGAAGAACAAGCGTCACCTGCGCGGCGCAACGGCAGTTCATGATTCCGATCTGAACTCCGTCCGCGCGATGCTGCCGTTCGCGTAACCCCTCAACTGATACTCTAAGGAGAGAAACATGCCTCGAGTCAAACGTGGGGTAACCGCACGGGCCCGCCACAAGAAGATCATCAACCTGGCCAAGGGTTATCGCGGCCGTCGCAATAACGTCTATCGCATCGCCAAGCAAGCGGTGATGCGCGCTGGTCAGTACGCGTACCGCGATCGCCGCAACAAGAAGCGTGTGTTCCGCGCACTGTGGATCACGCGTATCAACGCGGCAGTTCGCCAGCACGACATGACCTACAGCGTGTTCATCAACGGCCTGAAGAAGGCGTCGATCGAACTCGACCGTAAGGTCCTGGCCGACATGGCGGTGTTCGACAAGGCTGCTTTTGCTGCGATCGTCAAGCAGGTGAAAGCCGCCGTTGCAGCCTAATTGAGAAATTAGCACTGCGTGGTTAGTTGCAGCGATGTTCCGGTAGTCTCGGCCGCTGCAGCGAAAACGGGGCTCTTCCGAGCCCCTTTTTTGTTTGGCGGGGCGATTTCGCACGCCAAGATCGAATGACGTTGGAAATGATGGGATCTATGGATCTGGACCAGATTGTCGCCGACGCGCAGCAGTCCTTCGAACAGGCTGCCGACATCACCACGCTCGAAAACGAGAAAGCACGATTCCTCGGCAAGTCGGGTGCGCTGACCGAGTTGCTCAAGGGCCTCGGCAAGCTCGATCCCGAAGCACGCAAGACCGAAGGCGCACGCATCAACGTCGCGAAGCAGCAGGTTGAAGCCGCGCTGACCGCACGTCGCCAGGCGCTCGCCGACGCACTCCTGAACCAGCGCCTCGCCGCCGAGGCGATCGACGTCACGTTGCCGGGTCGCGGCGCCGGTGCAGGCAGCCTGCACCCCGTGATGCGCACGTGGGAACGCGTCGAACAGATTTTCCGCTCGATCGGCTTCGATGTGGCCGACGGTCCCGAAATCGAGACCGACTGGTACAACTTCACGTCGCTGAACAGCCCGGAGAACCATCCGGCGCGTTCGATGCAGGACACCTTCTACGTCGAAGGCAAGGATGCCGACGGCCGCCAGCTGCTGCTGCGCACGCACACGAGCCCGATGCAGGTGCGTTACGCGCGCATGAACCGTCCGCCGATCAAGGTCATCGCGCCGGGCCGCACGTATCGCGTCGACAGCGATGCGACCCACTCGCCGATGTTCAATCAGGTCGAAGGGCTGTGGATCGACGAGAACATCAGCTTCGCCGACCTCAAGGGCGTCTATACCGATTTCCTGAAGAAATTCTTCGAGCGCGACGACATCCTCGTGCGCTTCCGGCCGTCCTATTTCCCGTTCACGGAACCGTCGGCCGAGATCGACATGATGTTCGAGCACGGCAAGAATGCCGGCAAGTGGCTCGAGATCTCCGGCTCGGGGCAGGTGCATCCGACCGTGATCCGCAATATGGGCCTCGATCCCGAGCGCTACATCGGCTTCGCGTTCGGCAGCGGCCTCGAGCGCCTGACGATGCTGCGCTACGGCGTCCAGGATCTCCGGCTGTTCTTCGAGAACGACCTGCGTTTCCTGCGCCAGTTCGCATAACGCACGCGCCGTGCCGACATGTGCCCGTGCATGCCCCGCCGGACGTTTCCGCAGGGCCCGGGCGTCGATCTAACCTGTTTCGAACGTAGACATCCATGCAATTCCCTGAATCCTGGTTGAGAACCTTTGTCGACCCGCAGCTGACGACCGACGAGCTGTCGCACGCGCTGACGATGGCGGGGCTCGAAGTCGAATCGCTGAGCAAGGCTGCGCCGCCGACGTCGAAGATCGTCGTCGGCCGCGTGCTCGAAGTCGTCAAGCATCCGGATGCGGACAAGCTCAATGTCTGCCAGGTCGACGCCGGCACCGGCGCGACGCTGAACATCGTCTGCGGTGCGCCGAACGTGGCGCCCGGCATCAAGGTGCCGGTCGCGCTGGTCGGTGCGGAACTGCCGCCGGCAGAAGAGGGCGGCAAGCCGTTCGCGATCAAGCTGTCGAAGCTGCGCGGCGTGGAGAGCCAGGGGATGCTGTGCTCGGCACGCGAGCTGAAACTGTCCGAAGACCACAGCGGCCTGCTGATCCTGCCGGAAGACACGCCGGTCGGCCAGGATATCCGCGATACGCTCAATCTCGACGACACGGTCTTCGAAATCAAGCTGACGCCGAACAAGGCCGATTGCCTGTCGGTATTCGGCATCGCACGCGAGACGGCCGCGATCACGGGCGCTCCGCTGACGCCGGTCGACATCCGCCCGGTGCGCGCCGAACTCGACGAGACGCTGCCGGTGCGTATTGCCGCGCCTGATCTGTGCGGCCGTTTCTCGGGTCGCGTGATTCGTGGCGTGAATGCACGCGCGAAGACGCCGCAGTGGATGGTGGAGCGCCTCGAACGTTCGGGCCAGCGCAGCGTGTCGGCGCTCGTCGACATCTCGAACTACGTGATGTTCGAGCTTGGCCGTCCGTCGCACGTGTTCGATCTGGACAAGATCCACGGCGGCATCGAGGTGCGTTGGGGCAAGCGCGGCGAGTCGCTGAAGCTGCTGAACGGCAACACCGTCGAGCTCGATGAAACGGTCGGCGTGATCGCGGACGATCACCAGGTCGAAAGCCTCGCGGGCATCATGGGCGGCGACAGCACGGCCGTCACGCTCGATACGACCAACATCTACCTGGAAGCGGCGTTCTGGTGGCCGGACAGCATCCGCGGCCGTGCGCGCAAGTACAACTTCTCGACCGATGCGGCCCATCGCTTCGAGCGCGGCGTCGACTACGCGACGACTGTCGAGCACGTCGAGCGCATCACGCAGTTGATTCTCGAGATCTGCGGCGGCAAGGCCGGCCCGGTCGACGATCAGGCGGTGAACCTGCCGCAGCGCGCTCCGGTAAAGATGCGGGTCTCGCGCGCGAATCGCATCATCGGCGTGAAGATCGAAGCCGACGAGATCGCGAACATCTTCACGCGCCTGGGCCTGCCGTTCGAGCGCGACGATGACGCGTTCCTGGTCACGCCGCCGTCGCACCGCTTCGACATCGAGATCGAGGAAGACCTGATCGAGGAAGTGGCGCGTATCTACGGTTTCGAGAAGATCCCGGCGCGTCCGCCGGTCGCGACGAGCGAGATGCGTGCGACCAACGAGACGCAACGCTCGATCCACGATATCCGTCATGCGCTCGCGGCGCGCGACTATGCGGAAACGGTCAACTTCAGCTTCGTCGATGCGGAGTGGGAGCACGATTTCGCCGGCAACGACAACCCGATCCGCCTGCTGAACCCGATCGCGAGCCAGCTTTCGGTGATGCGCACGACCCTGTTCGGCAGCCTGATCTCGGTGCTGCGCCACAACCTGAACCGTCGCGCGGATCGCGTGCGCGTGTTCGAGGCGGGCCGCGTGTTCCTTGCCGATCCGTCGGTGAAGGCGGGCGAGCTGACGGTCGAAGGGTACACGCAACCGAAGCGTGTCGGCGCACTGGCTTACGGGCCGGCGGTCGACGAGCAATGGGGCGTGACCACTCGCGCGGTCGATTTCTTCGACGTGAAGGGCGATCTCGAGGCGCTGCTCGCGCCGGCGGCTGCGCGCTTCGTGAAGGCCGAACATCCGGCCCTCCACCCGGGCCGCAGCGCGCACATCGAAATCGATGGTCGCTTGGTCGGCTGGATCGGCGAGCTGCACCCGCGCCTGATGCAGAAGTACGAGCTGCCGCACGCGCCGGTGATGTTCGAAATCGACGCTGACGCGCTGATCGCGCGTGCGCTGCCGGCGCCGACCGACGTGTCGAAATTCCCGCCGGTTCGCCGCGATATCGCCGTAGTGGTCGACCAGGCAGTCGAGGTTCAGGCACTTTTCGACGAAATGAAGAAGGCGCTGGCCGAAGACGCCTGCCGATTCGTTCAGAAGGTTGTACTCTTCGACGAATTTCGTGCAAAATCAAATACTTCCGGTGGTCTTGCCGCGCACGAGAAGAGCCTTGCCTTTCGCGTGACGCTGCAGGACGCGGCTGGCACGCTACAGGACGAGGTCGTCGATCAGGCGATCCAGACGCTGGTCGAGCGGATGGCTCGTGCTGGTGCGCGTCTGCGCGGCTAAGGAGAGCCGCCCGTTCGTGGGTGGCTTTTCCCCATCGTGAGTTTTGGTTTAACGCGCTGTATGGCAGATATGAACGACATGACCTCGAGTGAATTCGAAGCCCTCCTGACGGCGCAACGCAGCGCCATGAACCGCGACGCTTCGGCGCCGGCGTCCACCGAGACGCCGACGCTGACGAAAGCGGAACTGGCGGAGCTGCTGTTCGACAGCGTCGGGCTGAACAAGCGTGAAGCGAAGGACATGGTCGAGGCGTTTTTCGAAGTGATCCGCGACGCGCTCGAAAACGGTGAAAGTGTCAAGCTGTCGGGGTTCGGCAACTTCCAGCTGCGCGACAAGCCGCAGCGTCCGGGCCGTAATCCGAAAACGGGCGAGGCGATTCCGATCGCGGCCCGCCGGGTGGTAACCTTCCACGCAAGCCAGAAGCTGAAGGCGCTGGTCGAAAACGGCGCGGAGTAAAGCCGCGCGCCGACGTCTCCGCGCGGCCGCCGCGCACCCTTTACCGACGGTTAACCGACGATGACCACTACGGTTGAGAAAGTCGTCTTGCCTCCGATTCCCGCGAAGCGCTACTTCACGATCGGTGAAGTCAGTGAACTATGCGGGGTCAAGCCGCACGTGCTGCGTTATTGGGAACAGGAATTCACGCAGTTGCGGCCGGTGAAGCGGCGAGGCAACCGCCGGTACTACCAGCACCACGAAGTGTTGCTGATCCGGCGGATTCGCGAGTTGCTGTACGAACAAGGGTTCACGATCAACGGGGCGCGCAACCGGCTCGACTCGCCCGGCAGCGAACGCGCTGCTGCGGCACCGGCCGCCCCTGAAGCACCGGCCGCTGACGCGCGCGCACCGGGCAAGCAGGGAACGACGGTCGACGTCATCGCATTGCGGCAGGCGCTGCTCGACGTGATCGACGGACTGAAGCACGACTGAGCGAGACGCGCGAATCAAGTAAAAAGCCCGGTTGGCGAAGCGCCACCGGGCTTTTTTGATGCATGCGAGCTGCATTCGTCAGCGCGACGCGAGCGGATTCGGCTGCCCCATGTCGACGACCAGCGTGCCGTCGGGCAGCATCCGCACCGAACCCTGCGCGACCTGGCTGCGGTAGCCGTAGAGGTCGAAACGCATCGGACCGGCCTCGGCGGAGTTCCGGATCAACGCGCGCACGTTGAGTTCGAGCACGTTGAACATCTTCATGTCGCCGCCTTCCATCCACATGTAGCTCGGCGCGTCGATCTGCGGCCGCTTCGGCGCAGGCGCGTCGGCGGCGCGCCGGAACGTGAGGCGCAGCCCGTCGCGCTCGACCGTCGCCTGACCGAGCTTGCCGTTCAGCATCGGCGGCGGAAACACGGTGTACTGGTCGAGCACGAGCGTGTCGCCGCGCAATTCGGCACCGCGGCGCTGCAGCGGCGTCAGCGACGCGAGCTCGATGCCGAGCGAGCGCAACAGCTTCGCCTGCGGGACGCCGAGCACCGACACCTGCGACGGCTTGAACGCGAGGTGGCGGTCGTCCAGTACCGACAGCGAGCCCTTCATGTCGGTCGGCAGCCACACGCCCGGCACGTGATTCCACAGCTTGATGCCGCCCTGGACGCGCAGGTTCTGGCCGTCCGCGCTCAATTGCAGGTCGTTCAGCGAGCGCGGCGAGTAGTCGAGCAGATAGTTGTTGAAGAGTGCCGACATCGCCTTCCAAGACTCGACGACCGTACCGCCGAGAATGCGGATGTCGTACTGGTTCGGATCGTCGAGGTCGACCGGTTCGCCGGGGCGTTTAGCGACGAGTTGCGCGTCGAGATCCTCGACATGGAAGCCGATGTCGCCGGACAGGTTGAAGTCGACGTTGTGCAGATGGATCGTCGGGTTGCGGTTCGATACGTGCCGTTCGTTGAACGGTGTCGTCGACGAACGCCGCATCGCGACTTTCTGCATGCCCGGCTGCGTGGCGCCGGCCGCGAGCGCAAACGCTTCCCAGTGCTCGCGCGAATCGTGCAGCGCGTTCTGTTGGGCGGCGAGGAAACTGTCGTTCAGGCGAGCGGCCGCATTGCCGAGCGGGGCGCCGCTGGCCGGGCCCGCGTACGACGGCATTCGGATCGTCATCGCGCCGTTTTCGTTGAAATTGAAATAGCCGGCCGACACCTGATCGCGATAGTGGTACAGGTCGAACACGAAGTTCAGGTTACGCCGGGTCGGATCGACGGGGCCGATCAGGATATCGGCGTTCATCGGCATCGAGCGCATGAACTTCACGTCGCCGCCGCGAATGTACATCGCCTGTTGCGGTGCGTTCGCGGGCAGCGCGAAGCCGGCACGCGTGCCGTCGTCGAGCGTCAGGTCGAGGCCGGCCGGCGTCACGCGCAGCGCGGTGATCCTGATCTTCAGCCGCGGCGGCGGCATCAGCTTGTCGACCGACATCACGAGGTCGTCGCCGGCAAGCCGAGCGATCGGCGTTTCCACCTTCAGCAGATCGGCCATCTTCACGTTGGCCGCGCGCATCACCGGCTGTGCGTTGATGCCCGACACGCGCACGCCGGTCGGGTGGAACACGAGCTGGCTGCCGTCGCGGATCGCGAGCGTGCCGGTCAGCGAGAACGGCACCCAGCCGTCGCGTTGCATCTCGCCTTGCAGGTGGATCACGCCGTCGCCGGCCGATACGACGAGCTTGCGCAGCGGTGCGTTGCGATAACCGAAGATGTACGTATTGAACAGCGCCGTCAGCTTCGCGTTGTCGAGCGTGACGGCGCCCTCATGCACGTCGATCTCGAAGCTCGTCGGATCGTCGAACACGATTGGCGCGCCGGCCTGCGTCGGTACGAGCGTTGCGGATAACTGATGGATGAAGAAGCCGAGGTTGTTGACGATGCGGAAATCGACGTCGCGCAGAAACGTCATTGCACCGCTCTGACCCGAGTCGCGCAGCGTGAACGGGCGCGGTTGCGTGAGGCTGATCGATGCGAGCGAAGGCACGGTGCGGGCGATTTGCTGCTCTTGCGCGAGACGTTCGGCTTTTGCGCGTTCGATCTTCGTCGACGCACTCGATGCGTTGCCGTCACGCTGCGCGGCAGGTTCCGCACAGCCGGCGCAGAGCAGCGTGAGCGCAAGCGCGCCGCAGCCGAGCGCACGGGGCGTGCCATATGAAATCGAAATGGCCGCGCGCCGCGGGCCGAACATCCAGTCGAAAACTGCCAAAGGCGAGCGATGGCCGTGCCGGACCGCATTCCGCATCGTCTGTCTCCATGTCTTGTCATGATCGACGAGCGCACGCGGCCGATGCACGGCGCGGACGTCGATGCCGTGCAGTGTGTCATAGCGCGCTAGAGCCGCGTTACCAAACAGCGGGAGCCGGAGCGGGACCGGCCGGCGCGCGGCAGGACAACGGACTCGCGGCGGCGGGGTGACAGGATCAAACGGTCGTTTGGTTTTTGTTTTCGGGGAGGCAACCCGTCAGGTGCCGGATCGGCGAACCCGGCGTTGGTCGGCGCCGGGTTGCGTATCGGCCGAACCGCGCGACCGATTCGGAAATGGCAATCGGGCGATTTCGCTATCGGCGCCGGTGGAGTCGCTCAGACCAGCAGGCGCTGCCGGATCGCATTTTGCGTTGCCTGGTCGAGCTGCAGGCCGTTGTCGATGTACGACGCCATCGACCCGTACGACGTGGCGACCTGGTCGTATGCCGCTTGCAGATAGGCCGTTCGCGCGCCCTGCAATGCGGCCATCATGTCGGCCGCATCCTGTCCGCCGCTTCTCTGCGCCTGCGCGACATAGGCGGCGATTTCGGATGCGCTGTAGACGTTGGTCAGCAGGTAATCCGTGAGAATCGTCTGTTGCGGGACGCCGACGATCGTTTGCAGAATGGCTGCAGCCCAGCCGGTGCGATCCTTGCCGGCCGTGCAGTGAAAGACAAGATTGCCGCCGGACGCGGCAAATCCGGCGAACAGCGTGTGGTAACCCGTCCGCGCCGTTTCCGTCGTCACGAATGCCCGGTACATGGTCTGCATGAAGGCTGCTGCGGTCGCACCGTTGGTCGGTAGCGGACCGATGTCGGTGACGCCGAGCACGTTGAGGTTCTGCCATGTGGCGCCGGCCAGCGGCACGTCCGGCTGCGCGTGGATCTCGGACGTCGTGCGCAGGTCGCAGACCTGCGTGATGCCGAGCGTGTCGACCGTCGCAACGTCGGCAGCGGACAATGCGAGTGCCGACGACCGGTAGACCACGCCTTTTTTCATCGCTGCGCCGCTTGTCGACGCGTAGCCCGTTCCATCGGGTCCCGCGGCGTCACGAAAGTTCGCCGCCGAACCGAGTCTGGGCGTCGTGACCGGGGCGACCGAGATCGAGTCGCCACCGCACGCGGACAGTAGCGGCGTGCTTCCGAGCACGATGCCCAAAGTGCCGGCACCCAGCCGAAGAAAATGTCGACGGGAAAATTCGTTTTTCTGGTTCATTCACTGGCCTTTGTCGGAGACTGTTACAGGAAGTCGCGATCGCGGTTGCGATCGGGATCGCTGCCGACGCTTTCCGCACGACGCGGCGAAGCGCGGATAGGCCGCGTCGATCGACATGCGGTCGGACGATTCGCCGTGCGCGCCGCGCTCGCGCCGGGTAAGCGCACGGTAGCGATCCGTGGCGAAACGGCCATCGTCCTTTTTGATTAGGCGGGAATGGGAGAAGGGCTTCGCTGCGACACTGTGTGGGCGTCGGTCATGGGCGTACCCGTCGAAAAATTTCACGAGAACGATCACAAAATGCATATGACCCGTTCTAAACGGGACAACTGTCTGTTATAATTTTTTTCTTTCGGGGCGTAGCGCAGCCTGGTAGCGTACCTGCATGGGGTGCAGGTGGTCGGAGGTTCAAATCCTCTCGCCCCGACCAGACAAGAACCCGCGTCAGTTCAGGCTGACGCGGGTTTTTTCTTGCCCGTCGCTTTTTTGCACATCCCGGCGCGGCCCCGGTAAAATGCAAGGTTGATCCACGGAAAGCGCCGTGATTTAGCGGAAGAGGATTCCCCGAACATGACTGATCTTCGTCTTACCATGCGGTTCGCTGCAGTGCTCGCCACCGGCGCGCTCGTTGCCGGTTGCGGTACGTCGTCGCCCACGAAAGTGGACTACAAGAGCGATTCGAAATCGAAGGAAGCGTCGCTCGCAGTGCCGCCCAACATGCTCGACGAGACGGCCGATCAGCGCTCGTTGCCGCCGCAGGGTGGCGCGACTTCCCTGTCCGCGCTCCAGCAGGTTCAGCAGGCGGCGCCCGCGACGGACACCGTCGTTCCAGCCGTTTCGGGCATGCATATCCAGCGTGACGGCACCGAGAGCTGGCTCGTGATCGACGGCAAGAAGCCCGCCGACATCTGGCCGCAGGTTCGCCGTTTCTGGCAGGAGCAGGGCTTCCTGCTGGTCGTCGACCAGCGCGACAAGGGTGTGATGGAAACCGACTGGAACGAAACTCATCCGCAGATCAACGACGGCCTGATCCGTGGCGTGATTTCGAAAGCGATGGGCAACTCGTACGTGACGGCAGAGCGCAACAAGTACCGCACGCGTCTCGATTCGGCGCCCAACGGCGGCACCTACGTGTTCATCAGCCAGAAGGGCATGCGCGAGGCGCTCACCGGTGCGAACAACGATTCGAGCAAGTGGGAAGCGAAGCCGAACGATCCGGCGCTCGAGACGGAATACCTGAAGAGGTTGATGGCGGTGCTCGCGCAGAACGAGCAGCGTGCGAAGAACGGCGAGCCGCCGATCGCCAACATCAACGACAACGCGGTGTCGAAGGACAAGAAGGCTGACACGGACGCATCGAAGGCCGCCGCCGCGGCGATTGCCGCGCAGAACGTCGCGCGCGCGTCGTCGCAAGGAAGCGACGTCGACTCGTCCGGCTCGGTGCCGCCCGAAGTCACGCTCGGCGAGCCGTACGACCGGTCGTGGCTGCACGTCGGCCTCGCGCTCGACCGTGCGAACTTCACGGTCGACGATCGCGATCGCACGAAGGGCCTGTATTTCGTGCGCTATGTCGATCCGAAGGATCTGAGCGCGGCCGAGCAGGGCTTCTGGAGCCAGTTGTTCCACGGCAAGAAGGAAAAGCAGGCGAAGCAATATCGCGTGAACGTGAAGGCGTTGACGCCGGATCAGACGCGTGTCGCGGTCATCGACGATTCGGGTGCGATCGATACGTCGTCGCCGGCCCGGCAGATCATGGCGCTGCTCGTGAATCAGCTGCGCTGATCGCGGCTCGCTCCCGCTCCTGAAAAAGCCCGCCATCCGGCGGGCTTTTTTATGTCCGCGCGCGTCGGTATTGGCGTGTGCGCGAGGTTCGGTCCCTCCGTGTGACGTTACGTAACATCCGCGCGTTACGACGGCGGAACGGGTGTTACATCGTCAAGGTTTTAGAAAATATCCTTATGGATCAATGGTGTGTCGGCGTATTTGAAGTTGGCACGCAACCTGCTTTATAAATCGGAATTGTTGGAACAGGGAGGACGGTGTCAGATACCGGGCGTGCGTTGCGAGCGCGCGACCGACGGTACTGGCGCCTTCAAGCGCCGGCGCAACGAGCGCCGGTACAACCGATGACGATCCGTGCCATGCGCGGGTCCCGATGGCCCCGTCGCCTATCCTCGTAGGGCGACGGTTTCGCCCGCGCTTCGTCTGAAGCGCGGGCAATTTTTTTTGCGAGACCGTCATCGAAGATGTGCCGATCCGGCCGATGCTGGATTCGCGTATTTTCGGGTCTTTCTGAATGAAGGAGCCGGGAATGGCGGAAATCGCAGTCGTCGCGCTGATCGTGGCAACGCCGGGCGCGGAAGAGAAGTTGCGCGCCGTGCTCGAGGGGATCGTCGAGCCGACCCGCTCGGAAGCGGGCGCGCTGCAGTACGACTTGCACCGGGACCTGAAGGAGCCGGCACGGTTTGTATTCGTCGAGCGCTGGGAGAGCGAGGAGGCGTTGGCCGCGCACGCGCGTTCCGCGCATATTCTGGCCTATCGGGAGGTGGCCGCGGACTGGATTGATCGTTCCGAGATCCGCGTGCTGTCGAAGCTCGCGTGAGGAGGGCGGTGCGGCCGGACGTATTGCCGGCCGCCACGGCGCGTCAGTGCGACGCGCTGGGTACGTCCAGGATCAGGATGATCGTCCAGTCGGCATCGCCATCGTGGTGATACTGGCGTTCGGCCACGATGAACGGCTGCTGCTTGCCTTGCGGGCCGAGGAAAAGCACGTCGCCTTCCATCGGCAGGCACTCGATCGGCGGCAATGCGAGGAATGCGTCCTCCGAGCCGCGCGGCATCAGTTGCTTGATCTTGCGAGTGGCGGCTTCGGTCCACTCGATGTCGAGTTGAATGTTGCTCATGCTGTCCTCCGCACCGGGGTGCGCACGGGTGGAAAATTTCGGTGCGCGACTTTAGCACAGCGCGCAGGCGCCGCAACCAAAAAAGCCGAATCCGGTTGCCCGGATTCGGCTTTTCGCTTGTGCGGTGCCGCCGAACTTACTGGCTTGCGGCGTCTGCCGGCGCGGCCTTGCCGGCCTTCTTGGCTGCCTTGTGGTGAGCAGCCTTCTTGGCGTGATGATGGTGATGCTCTTCTTCGCGCGCCGCCGGCTGTGCAGCCTCGGCTGCTTGCTGCTGTTGCAGGGCTTGTGCGCGCTGCTCGATCTCGGCGATCTTGGCCGGGTCGGTGATGGTCTGGATTTGCGTGCTCTCTTGCGCATACGCTGCGCCAGTCAGCGCCGACATCGCAACCAGGATAGCCAGGGACGTCTTCTTCATTGCTTTACCTCCGCTAAGTGGTGATGAACCCGAGTGTTGCCGTTTTGTCTGGCGACTGCAATCGAGTGCGTGTCGAGTGTAACAAAAGTGACGGATCAATGTGCACCGGATCGCCGCGCCGCGCAAGGCCCCGTTGAAGTCGCGCAACACTTCGGGCATTCCGTCACGCGGATGCCATCGCGGGCCGGGCTGCCGTTGCGCGTCCGGTGCGTGTCACCTGTCAAAACCATCCGAGCATCCGGTACACGTGAAATTGTGCGATGCCGATCAGTTCGTGCAGTGCCTGTTCGGCGTCGGACAGGTTGTGCCGGCGGGGCAGCCAACCGGTCTGCGCACGGCGGCGATTCGAGTACACGGGTTGCGGATCGAGGCCGAAACGGCGGAAATCGAGCAGCGCGCGACGCATCTGGTATGACGACGTAACGAGAATGAGCGAGTCGTCATGTTGTGAGCGTAGTATAGACGCAGTGAATTGCGCGTTTTCATAGGTCGTGCGGCTCTTCGGCTCGAGAACGAGATCCCGGGAATCGACACCCTGCGCGATGAGCTGGCGCCCGTAGACGGCCGCTTCCGTGTCGCCGTGATGTTGCGGATCTCCGCCCGACATCACGACGGTGCAGCGGGTGGCCTGTTGCCGGCACGTGCGGTAGAGCGCCGCGGTCTTGCGGATGCGTGCGTCGCCGTCGGGCGGTGGCCGTAGCCCGGAATCGGCGCGTCGGGTACCGGCGCCGATCAGGATCAGCGTGGTATTGCCGTGCATGTCGGGGTGCTCGACCGGTGTGACACCTGCTTCGCTCCATGCGATGAGCGGTGCGGCGAGCCAGCCTGTCGCGAGCAGCCAGAACAGGGCGGCAGCGACGATTGCAATGAGTCGACGCCGCTTGCGGCAGAGCATGAAACAGATGAAGAGAAGTACAAATGAATCGAACAGAATCAATTTGATTGGGGTATGGTGTCTTTTTATGGACGGCTGACGATCCGGCCCTGACGCGACGCCGAACGTCGGCTTCCAGAATCGGTGGCGGTATCGGCGGGTGGAGACCCTGCCCGGCGCACCGCTTCGCATTGTCGCTGCACTTTAAGAAAGAATCGAGATGGCCACGTATTCCAACGAAGCGGTGCTCGACGCATTGAGACGAGTGCAGTACCGCCAGGTACCGTGGGCGCGCCGCCCGGGCGTGTTCGAGTATCTTCGGTCGCTTGGGCTGATGGACACGGTCAGGCAGAAGACCGTTGCGCCCGCGCCGGGTTTTCATGCGCCGGTCGACATCGCGGTGCTCACCGACAACGGTCGAGCGGAATGTGCGCGCCTCGAGCGCGACGAGAAATTGCTGTCCTGGACCGATCGCCGCACGGACGACTACGTGCTGAGCGACGCAAGCGCCGTGGCGATCCTCGAAAGCCGCCTGTAGAGGCGAATCTTCCTGTCCTCGTGAGCGCCGTCGCCGGCGCCAAAAAAAGCCCGTATCACGAGGATACGGGCGTACCGGATACTTTTGCTGTTGCCACGCTGTGCTCATGGCAACGATGTGACTCATCGTATGCCTGGCAGTTCCCGGATCCGGGAATTTTCTTTGACGAAATCCTGGAGAAGTACCTGCGTTACGGGTGACGCGGCATGTCGGACGGCTGTGAGCCGATACGCGCGCGTGCATTGCTCGCAATGTCGCCGCGCAGGTCGCCACGCGGCACTGTCTGTCGGTTCGGCGGCGCAACGGGCTGCTGCTGGCGGAGGGTATTTCGGTGATCCTGCTGGCGGTGAGGCGGCTTCGCGCGATCGTCTGCGTGAGCGGGGGTGGTCAGCGCCAGCGAAATGACAATGCCGCATGCGACGAGCAGTGACATTGATTTCATGGCGGGGCTCCCTTCAAGCCGTCGGTGCGGCCTGTTGATATTCCGCTAAGGTAAGCGTGGGAGTGCAGGGTTGCTGTAAATATTGGTAAATAGATGTATCGCTGCACGACAACGGTAATCGATGGCAACGCGCGTGCCGCGCAAACGCGTGGGGCCGAAAAGAAACCGGGCGGCCGAAGCCGCCCGATCGAGCATGCGTTACGCCATCTTCACAGGGGCGCGCCAGGATTCGGGGTTGGTCCAGAAGGCGCCGCGCAGCCGGTCGCGACTCGGCGGTGCGGGCGGCTTTGCCGCACTCGCGCCAATGCGTCCGCGCAGCGAAATCTGGCGGCCGCTCGTGCCGAGTCGCTTGACGATTTCGGCGAGCGTGCCGTCTGCCTGCCATTCATCGAAGCGGCGGCGGCAGGTCGGCGGGGACGGATAGCGGCCCGGCAGCTTCGACCAGCCTTCACCCGTTGACAGCACCCACAGCACTGCATTTACCACCGAACGGGCCTCCACGCGGGGACGGCCGCGCCGTTCGCTCCGTTCGGGTTCCGAGCAAAACAGACCCTCGACCAGCGCCCACTCGTTATCTCTCAAATCGTCGAACAGCATCATGTCCTCACCTCAGCGAAGCTAACTCCGGTGCGCTGCCCTGCGCCGCGCACTCTTCAAGCACTCGAGCGTCGAGTGCCGGGTGGGGGCGTCCGGTTGGCCGGCAGCGGCGTTACTGCCTTCCGTCCGACGAAACCTGCGCCCTGTGCGCCAGGTAATGCACGAAGCGTGCCACGTCGGGGGCGATTCCCTCGAGAGCCGCTTGGCAGCGAGCTAACGGCTAAGTCAGCTAGGGGCGTATAAGACGCCAAAATAACCGTGCAGCAAATCGGGACAATCACCAATCTTGTGCAATTCGCCCGCACCACGTGCGTTTGCGCGAATATTGCACCGCAGCGAAACATGTGCGGCCGGTGCCGGAATTGCGCATCGACGCCGGTTTCGCGCATTAAAATCGCGCATCGGTATCTACGATTGATGAGGTAGGGTGATGAACGTTACGCTGCGCCAGCTTCGCGTATTCATCGAGGTTGCGCGGTTGAAGAGCTTCAGTCGCGCGGGCGACGAGATCGGCCTGACGCAGTCTGCGGTCAGCCGCTGCGTGCGCGAACTGGAGGCCGAACTCGGGCTGAAGCTGATCGACCGGACGACTCGCGACGTGCAACTGACCGACGTCGGTGCGAACCTGATCGCCAGCGTGTCGCGTCTGATCGACGATCTCGACGACACGCTGCGGGAGATTCGCGAAATCGGCGAGCAACGGCGCGGGCGCGTGATCGTCGCGGCGAGCCCGACGATCGCGTGCCGGCTGATGCCGCGCGTCGTCGCGTCGTGCGAGCGCCAGTTTCCGTTCGTCACGCTCGGCCTGCGCGACGACGTGCAGAGCGATGTGCTGCGCAAGGTGAAGTCGAGCGAGGTCGACTTCGGCGTCGTGATCGGGCCGCTCGCTGTCGCCGATCTGGTGTGCGAGCCGCTGATGACCGACTCGTTCTGCCTCGTCGCACGTGCCGATCATCCGCTCGCGGCACGTGCCGAGGTGCCGTGGACCGCGCTCGACGGTGAGCGCCTCGTGCTCCTCGACCATGCGTCCGGAAGCCGGCCGCTGATCGATGCAGCGCTGGCCGCCCATCGCGTGAGCGCGACGGTCATGCAGGAGCTCGGACATTCGGCGACGGTGTTCGGCCTCGTCGAGGCCGGCGTCGGCGTGAGCGTGCAGCCGTGGCTGTCGCTGCCGCTGCCGGCCGGATCGACGCTGGTCGCGCGGCCGTTGACGCCGCGCACCGAGCGCACCGTCGAGCTGGTGCGCCGCCGCGATCGGTCGTTGTCGCCGGCTGCGCAGGCGATCTGGGAACTTGCGCGCCAGATGCCGGCGCGAGCGGAAGACCTCGACTGACGGCACCGGTCTGGTGCGCGGGCCGGTACACTACGCGGATCGTGTTCCTCGGCGGTGGTTCTCGATGGCGCATTCCGCAGATTTCGACCCGGCGACGGGCGAGCCGGCCGCACGCGGCGCAGTCCGGGCGCTGCGTGCGTCGCTGATCAGGGACGTCGCGAACGCGGGCGTCGGCGTGCCCGGCGTGCTGCCGTTCTGGTTCGGCGAATCGGATCGCGTGACACCGGCGTTCATTCGTGACGCGGCCTCCGCGGCGCTGCGCGACGGCGCGACCTTCTACACGCACAATCTCGGCACTGCGCCGCTGCGCGATGTGATCGCGGCCTACGTGAGCGCGCGTCACGGCGCGACGTCGGCCGATACGGTCGCCGTCACGAGTTCGGGCGTCAGCGCACTGATGCTGGCCGCGCAGATGCTGGTCGGTCCAGGCGACCGCGTCGTCGCCGTCACGCCGCTCTGGCCGAATCTCGTCGAAATCCCGAAGATCCTCGGTGCGCATGTCGAATGCGTGCGGCTTGACTATGGCGATGCGGGCTGGCAGCTCGACGTCGATCGCTTGCTCGCGGCGCTGACGCCCGACACGCGGATGCTGCTCGTCAATTCGCCTAACAACCCGACCGGCTGGACGATGTCGCGCGACGACCAGCAGGCCGTGCTCGCGCATTGCCAGCGGCATGGAATCTGGCTGGTCGCCGATGAAGTGTACGAACGGCTTGCGTTCGGGCCGGGCGGTGCGCCGTCGTTCCTCGATATCGCATCGCGTGACGACCGGGTGGTCGTCCTGAATTCGTTTTCGAAGGCGTGGGCGATGACGGGCTGGCGGCTCGGATGGCTCGTCGCACCGGCGTCGGTCATGGGTGACCTGTCGAAGCTGGTCGAGTACAACACGTCGTGTGCGCCGGGTTTTGTGCAGGCCGCGGGCGAGGTCGCGTTGCGTGACGGCGAGCCGTTCGTGCAGTCGTTCGTCACGTCGCTGCGCGGTGCACGCGATCATCTGGTTGCCGCGCTGCGGACGTTGCCGGGCGTCGACGTGCCGCCTCCGCCGGGTGCGATGTATCTTTTCCTGCGCTTGCCGGGCGCCGATGACAGCCTTGCGTTCTGCAAGGCGCTGGTGCGTGAGGCCGGACTCGGACTGGCGCCCGGACGCGCATTCGGCTCCGAGGGAGAGGGCTTCGTGCGCTGGTGCTACGCGTGCGATCCCGCTCGGCTCGACGCGGGCGTCGAGCGCCTGCGCAACTTCCTCGCGCGCG
The DNA here is from genome assembly GCF_003857765.1 of Burkholderia sp. Bp9016. NCBI lineage: Bacteria > Pseudomonadati > Pseudomonadota > Betaproteobacteria > Burkholderiales > Burkholderiaceae > Burkholderia > Burkholderia sp. Bp9016. Next base: position 246,782 of record NZ_QTPY01000002.1, on the reverse strand, counting down.
GCGGGGCCCTGTGCTGAAGCGGGGACGGAGCGGGCGCGGCGTGCGGGCGGGGGGTGTTCGGCTTGTCTTTACGCACCGGGCAATTTTGCGTAATATGGCGCTCAGTCACGCGGTTCCGCCGTTGAGCCGTGCTGTTTCCGTCCGGTTTGGGCCTGGCCTGAAGTTGGTTCGCCGCCCCCGGTTCGTGCTCCCATCAATATGACCGATCAGAATCGGGCGAGCGCGTCTTCCGTTCCTTTCGTCTGTTTGTTGATCCGGTTCGTTTGACCACAGGGTCTGGCCTAGCTGCATGAATACCCAAGAGGCGAAGATCGTCCTCGAGACTGCTTTGATCTGCGCGCAGGAACCGCTGAAGCTTGGCGATTTGCGCAAGCTCTTTGCCGACGGCGTGTCGGCTGACACGGTCCGCACGTTGCTCGAAGATCTGAAACAGGATTGGTCCGGTCGCGGCGTCGAACTGGTGGCACTGGCAACCGGGTGGCGTTTTCAGAGCAAGCCGGCGATGCGCCATTTTCTGGACCGCCTGCATCCCGAGAAGCCGCCGAAATATTCGCGTGCGGTGCTCGAAACGCTCGCGATCATCGCGTATCGGCAACCCGTCACGCGTGGCGACATCGAGGAGATTCGCGGCGTCACGGTCAATACGCAGGTGGTCAAGCAGCTCGAGGATCGCGGCTGGATCGAAGTAATCGGGCATCGCGACGTGCCGGGGCGCCCGGCGCTGTACGCGACGACCAAGCAGTTCCTCGACGATCTCGGCCTGAAGGCGCTCGACGACCTGCCCGCGCTCGAGGAGCCTGCCGCGAACATCGAGGCCGCGCTGCTCGCACAGCAGGCGATGGACTTCGACGGCGATGCGGCGCCGGTTGCCGACGATCTGCCGGAAGCAGGTGAAGCAGCGGCTGAGGCGCAGCTGAGCGACGCCGCGACCGATATCTCGGCGACGCAGGAAATGCCGAACCGCGATACGCTGGAAGCTGATCGCGTGCAAATGGAACAGGGCGGCGCCGAAGCAGCGCCGGCCGGCGTGCGGCCGGAGCCGCTGCGCGCGGAATGGAACGAGGAAGATCGCAAGCCGGCCGCCGACGCGGTTGCCGGAAATGGAGTGGAAGCGGCCGGTGACATGCCGGACAAGGCTTGTCAGGCCGACGCCTCGCGCTCCCGTCCCGCGGACGGCGAGATGCTGGACGATACGTCCGACAGTCTTGCCGATGCCGTACGCAGTGCCAGTGCGCCCATCGGCGCCGACGCGCTGCCGGACGACGAAGCAGAACCCGAACAGCGCCGCGCCTGATCGCGGCCGACTTCTTGCCGCGCCCCGCCGGGCGCGAGACCTGACATTTTGAGGTTGTTTTGACAGATATCCACGATATTGAATCGTCCGCGCCTGCCGTGCAGGCAGCGCGTGCCGACGATGCGCCGGAGCAGGACGCTCAGGCCGCGGGTGGTGACGAGCGTCCCCGCCGCGGTCTGCGACGCGGCCCGCGCAGCCTGATCGCACGTCGCCGCGCGGCGGCCAAGTCGAAGGGCGCCGATGGCGAGCCGCAGGGCGGCGATGGCGCGGAAGCGCAGCCGGCCGAAACCGCGGAAGCGCAACAGCCCGCCCGTGCGCCGCGCAAGGAAGGTGCGGCCCGTGGCGTGCGCAAGCCGGCCGGCAAGCGCGAAGGCGCAGCCAAGGGTGTCCAGGGTACCCAGAGTGCGCAAGGCGGCCAGGGGCGGCGCGGCGGTGCGGCGAAAGCCGAAGGCGGCGCAGCGAAGACTGACGGCGAGGCGTCGCAGGACGAGCTGTTCGCCTATGTGACGTCGCCGGCGTTCGACGCGGACAACGCGGCGGGCGGCGGCGGCGTGCGCGCGCCGATGCTGCGCCGCGGCCGTAGCCAGCCGACGAGCAAGCGCGTGCTGTCGCCGGACGACGACGCGCCGAAGCTTCACAAGGTGCTCGCGGAAGCGGGCATGGGCTCGCGTCGCGAAATGGAAGAGCTGATCGTCGCCGGTCGCGTGTCGGTGAACGGTGAACCCGCGCACATTGGCCAGCGCATCATGCCGACCGATCAGGTCCGGATCAACGGCAAGCCGGTCAAGCGCAAACTGCCGAACAAGCCGCCGCGTGTACTGCTGTACCACAAGCCGACCGGCGAGATCGTCAGCCACGCGGATCCGGAAGGCCGTCCGTCGGTGTTCGACCGCCTGCCGCCGATGAAGACCGCGAAATGGCTCGCGGTCGGCCGTCTCGACTTCAATACCGAAGGTCTGTTGATGCTGACGACTTCGGGCGATCTCGCGAACCGCTTCATGCATCCGCGCTACAGCGTCGAGCGCGAATATGCGGTGCGCGTCGTCGGCGAGCTGTCCGAAGGCATGCGGCAGAAGCTGCTGCACGGCGTTGAACTTGATGACGGTCCGGCAAACTTCCTGCGCATCCGGGATGGCGGCGGCGAGGGCACGAACCACTGGTATCACGTCGCACTGGCCGAAGGCCGCAACCGCGAAGTGCGCCGGATGTTCGAGGCGGCCGGCCTGATGGTGAGCCGCCTGATTCGTACGCGCCACGGCCCGATTCCGCTGCCGCGCGGCCTGAAGCGCGGTCGCTGGGAGGAACTCGACGAGGCGCAGGTGCGCAAGCTGATGGCGACCGTCGGCTTGAAGGCGCCGACCGAGGAAAGGGGCAAGCGCGGTGCGGGTGGCCAGGCCGAGCGCCGCCAGCCGGATCCGATGCAGACGTCGATGGGCTTCATCGGCCGTGAGCCGGTGCTGACGACGCACGGTCAGCTCGATCAGCCGCGTCGCGGCGGTGGCGGCGGTCGTCGCGGTGGCCCGGGCTTGCCGGGTCTGAGCGGCTACGGCAGCTTGCCGGTTGCGCCGTCGGGTTACGGCAATCGCTCGGGCGGCGGTCGCGATGTCGACGGCAACCGCGCGTCGTATGGCGCCGGTCCGAAGCGTGAAGGCGCCGGCGGGAAGCGCGGCGGCGGCAAGGGTGGCAACCGCAATCCGAACGGCAATCGCGCCGAAGGCGCCGGTAACGGTGGTGGCGGTGCGCGCAGCGGTCAGCAGCGTCCGCAGCGCAATCGCTCGCGCGGTCGCTAAGCGCTTCTGGCGTACCGCAGCGTGAGGCTGCGGTGTGCCGACGGAATCGACGTCGTTTCGGTTTTGTCGGCACGTCGCTGACTGTATATATGTAGCGCAGCCGGATTGTTCCGCTTCGTCGGACGGTCCGGTTTCGCATTTTTGGTCGGTAAAGGCGGGCTGGGCGCCGCTTTTACCGGCTGGCTTGGCGTTTGCGCCAAAAATCGCTATAATCGCGGAGTCGCTGGGCGTACGGATTCAATGTGCGGCTCAGGTGCGACCACCAGTAAGAAGATGGGCGTTCCGCCCATTTTTTTTTGCTGAAACGGTTAGGCATCTCGGGTAGCGCTTCCTGCGCCGGCTAAGGCGCGCGCCCGCGGGTGAATCGCGAGCGGCGGGCGCGAACACCTGAGAGGACACTGTGCAACTGACGGAACTGATAGAAACCACGGTCACCGGGCTCGGCTACGAGCTGGTGGATCTTGAGCGCACCGGGCGCGGCATGCTTTGCATCTATATCGATCAGCTTGCCGGCATCTCGCTCGAAGATTGCGAAAAGGTCACGCGTCAGCTCCAGCACGTCTTGACGGTCGAAAACATCGATTACGAACGGCTTGAAGTCTCGTCCCCGGGGCTCGACCGCCCGTTGAAGAAGCTGGCCGACTTCGAGCGCTTCGCCGGCAGCGAGGCTTCCGTGACCTTGAAAAAGCCGCTGGACGGGCGCAAGACGTACCGTGGCATTCTGCACGCGCCGAATGGCGAAACGATCGGTTTGGAATTTGAGAGGGAGAAGGGCGAGGCAGCCATGCTGGATTTCACGCTGGCCGATATCGATAAAGCCCGCCTGATTCCGCAAGTTGACTTTAGGAGCCGCAAATAATGAGTCGCGAAGTGTTGATGCTGGTGGATGCGCTGGCGCGCGAGAAAAACGTCGACAAGGATGTGGTGCTGGGCGCCCTCGAGGCTGCGCTCGCGTCCGCGTCCAAGAAGCTGTTCGACGAAGGCGCCGAAATTCGCGTCCATATCGATCGCGAAAGCGGCGAGCACGAAACCTTCCGTCGCTGGCTCGTCGTACCCGACGAGGCGGGCTTGCAGGAGCCGGATCGCGAGATCCTGCTGTTCGAAGCGCGTGAGCAGAAATCCGACGTCGAAGTCGGCGAATTCATCGAGGAGCCGGTGCCGTCGATCGAGTTCGGCCGTATCGGTGCGCAGGCTGCGAAGCAGGTGATCCTGCAGAAGGTGCGCGATGCCGAGCGCGAGCAGATCCTGAACGACTACCTCGAGCGTGGCGAAAAGATCATGACGGGAACGGTGAAGCGCCTGGACAAGGGCAACTTCATCGTCGAATCGGGCCGTGTCGAAGCGCTGCTGCGCCGCGACCAGTTGATCCCGAAGGAAAACCTGCGCGTGGGCGACCGCGTGCGTGCGTACATCGCGAAGGTCGACCGTACCGCGCGCGGTCCGCAGATCGAACTGTCGCGTACGGCGCCGGAATTCCTGATGAAGCTGTTCGAGATGGAAGTGCCGGAAATCGAGCAGGGCCTGCTCGAGATCAAGGCAGCCGCTCGCGATCCGGGTGTGCGCGCGAAGATCGGCGTGATCGCCTACGACAAGCGGATCGATCCGATCGGCACCTGCGTCGGCATCCGCGGCTCGCGCGTGCAGGCCGTGCGCAACGAGCTCGGTGGCGAAAATATCGACATCGTGCTATGGTCGGAGGATCCCGCCCAGTTCGTGATCGGCGCGCTCGCGCCGGCAGCTGTCCAGTCGATCGTCGTCGATGAAGAAAAGCACTCGATGGACGTCGTCGTCGACGAGAACGAGCTGGCTGTCGCGATCGGCCGCAGCGGTCAGAACGTTCGCCTTGCCGGCGAACTGACCGGCTGGCAGATCAACATCATGACGCCGGACGAGTCCGCCCTGAAGCAGGGCGAGGAACGCGACCGCCTGCGTGCGCTGTTCATGGCGCGTCTCGATGTCGACGAAGAAGTTGCCGACATCCTGATCGACGAAGGCTTCACGAGTCTCGAAGAAATCGCTTATGTGCCGCTCAACGAAATGCTCGAAATCGAGGCATTCGACGAGGACACCGTGCATGAGCTGCGCAACCGCGCGCGCGACGCATTGCTGACGATGGCGATCGCGAATGAAGAAAAGGTCGAGAATGCAGCGCTGGATTTGAAGGGCCTCGACGGCGTCACGCCGGAGTTGCTCGCGAAGCTGGCCGAACATGGCATGCAGACGCGGGATGATCTCGCCGAGCTGGCTGTGGATGAACTGGTCGACATGACCGGGATGGAAGAGGATGCCGCTAAGGCGTTGATCATGAAAGCACGTGAACATTGGTTCCAGTGAGAAATGACCATGGCGCACTGATTTGATGGCGGCCGTATGGCCTGACCCGATGCTAACCGCAAGGAATCGGTCCTTGCACTAAGAGGAATGAATGGCGAGTAACAACGTAGCCCAATTTGCCGCGGAACTGAAAATGCCTGCTGGTGTGCTGCTCGAGCAGCTGCAGGCAGCGGGCGTCCAGAAAGCGAGTGAAGACGATGCGCTGTCCGAAGCGGACAAGGCGCGTCTGCTCGATCATTTGCGCAAGTCGCACGGCGCAACCGACGGCGACAAGCGCAAGATCACGCTGACCCGCAAGCATACGTCGGAGATCAAGCAATCTGACGCGACGGGCAAGGCTCGCACCATTCAGGTCGAGGTCCGCAAGAAGCGCACGTTCGTCAAGCGCGACGAAGTGAGCGAGGGTGCGGAACAGGGTCAGGCGCAGGTCGCCGAAGCGGACGATGACGCAGAACTGAAGCGTCGCGAGGAAGAGGCGCGCCGCGAGGCCGAACTGCTCGAGAAGCAGGCGCAGGAACTGCGCGAGCGTCAAGAGCGCCTCGAGCGTGAAGAAGCCGAGCGTCGTGCCCGCGAGGAAGCGGCTGAAGCCGAGCGTCGTCGTGCCGAGGAAGAAGCTGCGGCGAAGCGTGCTGCGGCCGAAGCCGCTGCGGCTCAGCAGGCTGCTGCCCAGCAGGCCGCCGAGGCCAAGCAGGAAGCGACAGGTACGCAGTCCGCGCAGGACGAAGCACGCGCAGCCGCAGAACGTGCGGCGCAGCGTGAAGCGGCGAAGAAGGCCGAAGACGCTGCCCGCGAGGCGGCGGATAAGGCGCGCGCCGAGCAGGAAGAGATCAGCAAGCGTCGCGCGGCGGCAGAAGCCGAAGCACGCGCGATCCGCGAAATGATGAACACGCCGCGCAAGGCAGTGGTCAAGGCGGTCGAGCCGCCGAAGCCGGTGGAACCGCCGAAGCCGGCCGAAGCGAAGGGCACGCTGCACAAGCCGGCCAAGCCGGCTGGCGCGGGCGCGCAAGCACGTCCGGCCGTGAAGAAGCCGGCAGGTGCAGCGCCGGCTACGACGCAGGCTCCGGCAGGTGCGGGCGACCGCAACAAGAAGCCGGGCGGCGGCAAGGGCGGCTGGCAGGACGACGCAGCGAAGCGCCGCGGCATCAAGACGCGTGGAGATTCGAGCGGCGGTGTCGACCGCGGCTGGCGCGGCGGCCCGAAGGGTCGCGGCCGTCACCAGGACAGCGCATCGACGTTCCAGGCGCCGACCGAACCGATCGTGCGTGAAGTGCACGTGCCGGAAACCGTTTCGGTTGCCGATCTCGCGCACAAGATGTCGATCAAGGCCTCTGAAGTCATCAAGGTGATGATGAAGATGGGCCAGATGGTCACGATCAACCAGGTGCTGGATCAGGAAACGGCGATGATCGTCGTCGAGGAACTGGGCCACCGCGCAGTCGCGGCAAAGCTGGACGATCCGGAAGCGCTGCTGGTCGAAGGCGAGACCAGTACCGATGCGGAGCAGCTGCCGCGTCCGCCGGTCGTCACGGTGATGGGTCACGTCGACCACGGCAAGACCTCGCTGCTCGATCACATCCGCCGCGCGAAGGTTGCAGCGGGCGAAGCGGGCGGCATTACGCAGCACATCGGCGCTTACCACGTCGATACACCGCGCGGCGTCATCACGTTCCTCGATACGCCGGGTCACGAGGCGTTCACGGCAATGCGCGCACGCGGCGCGAAGGCGACCGACATCGTGGTGCTGGTGGTGGCTGCCGACGACGGTGTGATGCCGCAGACGAAGGAAGCCATTGCTCACGCGAAGGCGGGTGGCGTGCCGATCGTCGTGGCGATCAACAAGATCGACAAGCCGGAAGCGAACCCGGACCGCGTCAAGCAGGAACTGGTCGCCGAAGGCGTCGTGCCGGAAGAATACGGTGGCGATTCGCCGTTCGTGCCGGTGTCGGCAAAGACGGGCGCCGGTATCGACGACCTGCTCGAAAACGTGCTGCTGCAAGCCGAAGTGCTGGAACTGAAGGCGCCGATCGAAGCGCCGGCCAAGGGCATCGTGATCGAAGCGAAGCTCGACAAGGGCAAGGGCCCGGTCGCGACGATCCTGGTGCAGTCCGGTACGCTGAACCGTGGCGACATCGTGCTGGCAGGCACGGCTTATGGCCGCGTGCGTGCAATGCTCGACGAGAACGGCAAGCCGACGAAGGAAGCTGGCCCGTCGATCCCGGTCGAAATCCAGGGTCTGTCGGAAGTGCCGGGCGCAGGCGAGGAAGTGATCGTGCTGCCGGACGAGCGCAAGGCGCGCGAAATCGCGCTGTTCCGTCAGGGCAAGTTCCGCGACGTCAAGCTGGCGAAGCAGCAGGCCGCGAAGCTGGAAAGCATGCTCGAGCAGATGGGCGAAGGCGAAGTGCAGAACCTGCCACTCATCATCAAGGCGGACGTGCAGGGCTCGCAGGAAGCACTCGTGCAGTCGCTGCTCAAGCTGTCAACCGACGAAGTGCGTGTGCAGATCGTGCACAGCGCGGTGGGCGGCATCAGCGAAAACGACGTCAACCTGGCAACGGCATCGAAGGCGGTCATCATCGGCTTCAACACGCGTGCGGATGCACAGGCGCGCAAGCTGGCCGAGTCGAACGGTATCGACATTCGCTACTACAACATCATCTATGACGCAGTGGATGAGGTGAAGGCGGCAATGTCGGGCATGCTGGCGCCGGAGAAGCGCGAAGTCATCACCGGCATGGTCGAGGTGCGCCAGGTGTTCAAGGTGCCGAAGATCGGCACGGTCGCCGGCTGTATGGTCACCGACGGTATCGTCAAGCGCTCGTCGTCGGTTCGCGTGCTGCGCAACAACGTCGTGATCTTCACGGGCGAACTCGAATCGCTGAAGCGCTTCAAGGACGACGTGAAGGAAGTCAAGCAAGGCTTCGAGTGCGGTATGTCGGTGAAGAACTTCAACGACGTCATCGAAGGCGACCAGTTCGAAGTCTTCGAAGTGACCGAAGTCGCACGTACGTTGTAATCGTCGCGTATCGGCTCATGGGGCGGGGCAGGCTTGGGCCTGTCCCGCCCATTTTCATGGTGGCGTGCCAACGGCGCGCCGCTTTATCCTGATAAACGGATCACGGATCGATCATGTCCAGGAAGCGTACTTCCCCCAATCGCAACGTTCAGATTGCCGATCAGATTCAGCGCGATCTGTCCGAACTCATCATGCGCGAGGTCAAAGACCCGCGGATCGGTATCGTGACCATCCAGAGCGTCGAGCTCACGCCGGACTACGCGCACGCGAAGGTCTATTTCACGGCGCTCACCGGCGATCCGGACAAGACGCAGGAAGCGTTGAACCATGCGTCGGGTCACCTGCACAACCTGCTGTTCAAGCGCCTGCACATTCATACCGTGCCGACGCTGCATTTCCACTACGATCAGACGATCGAGAAGGCGGTCGAAATGTCGCGCCTGATCAAGGAAGCCAACTCGACGCGCGCGAAGGACGACGACGAAGCCGACGCGCCCGCGAAGGACGACTGAGCTCGCGCGCCCTATGACGACTGCAGCAAACCAGCGTCCACGTGTGCCGCGGCGCGCACTGGACGGCGTCCTTCTGCTCGACAAGCCTGTCGGTTTGTCGAGCAACGACGCATTGATTCGCGCGAAGCGCCTGCTGCTCGCGAAGAAGGCCGGTCATACCGGCACGCTCGATCCGCTGGCCTCGGGGTTGTTGCCGCTGTGTTTCGGCGAGGCGACGAAGTTTTCGCAGGACTTGCTCGAAGCCGACAAGACCTATGAAGCGACGATGCGTCTCGGCGTGCGCACGACTACCGGCGATGCGGAAGGCGACGTGCTCGACACGCGTGCCGTCGAATGCGACCTCGCGGGAGTGGAAGCAGCGCTGGCGCGCTTTACCGGTGAGATCGTGCAGGTGCCGCCGATGTATTCGGCGCTCAAGCGCGACGGCAAGCCGCTGTATGAATACGCGCGCGCGGGCCAGACCGTCGAGCGGGAAGGCCGCAACGTGACGATTCATGTGCTCGATCTGCTCGCCTGCGAACTGCCGGACGTGACGTTTCGCGTGACCTGCAGCAAGGGCACTTACGTGCGCACGCTCGCGGAAGATATCGGCGAAGCGCTCGGCTGCGGTGCGCATCTGACGATGCTGCGCCGCACGGGTGTCGGTGCGCTGACGCTCGAGCATGCGGTGACGCTCGACACGCTGTCCGATGCCGCGGAAGCGGCACGCGACGTGTGGCTTCAGCCGGTCGATGCGCTGCTGTCGACGTTTCCGCTGGTGCGTCTCGATGACGCCTGTGCGAAGCGCTTCCTGCACGGCCAGCGCCTGCCGCTGTCGGCGCTTGATTCGATCGACGCGGCAGAAGGCGATCGGGTGCGCGTGTACGACGCACGACGCCTGCTTGGCGTGGCGCGCAAGGCCAACGGCGTGCTCGCTCCCGAACGTCTCGTCGTGACGGCTGAGTGATGTGAGGCGCGCAGGCGCCGTTGGCGGAACGAAAAAAAGCCCGGTCGAATCGACCGGGCTTTTTGTTTGGAGCGTGGCCTTGAGCGTGGTGCTCAGTGCGCGGCCGACGCAGCCGCACCCGCATCGCCACCGCCCGCGCGTTCGGGCTTCGTGATCCAGATCAGCCCGATCAGCAGCACGAAGATCGCCGCGGAAATGTAGAACAGATCGTTCACGCCGAGTTGCGCAGCCTGCTGGGTGGCCATGTTGTTGATCAGGCCATGCGCCTGCTCCGGCGTGAGCCCGAGGTTGCCCATCTGCGTGACGGCCTGGTTGAACGTCGGGTTGTAAGGATTCGCCTGCTCGACCAGTTGTGCGTGGTGGAAGTTGTTCCGATGATCCCACGCGGTCTGGAAGATCGACGTGCCGATGCCGCCGCACATGATCCGCACGAAGTTCGACAGGCCCGATGCCGCGGGAATGCGGTGGCCGGGCAGGCCGGACAGCGTGATCGACACGAGCGGGATGAAGAAGCCGGCCATCGCGATGCCCTGCACGAGCGTCGGCAGCATCAGCGACCATTCGTCGACGCCGGTCGTGTAGAGCGAGCGCATCCAGAAGCACAGCGCGAACGTCAGGAATGCGGCGGTTGCGATGTAGCGCGGGTCGGTGCGGGGCAGGAACTTGCCGGTCAGCGGCGACAGCAGGATCGCGAACAGCCCGACGGGTGCCATCACGAGGCCCGCATCGGTCGCCGTATAGCCGATCTGGGTCTGCAGCCACAGCGGCAGCAGCACGAGGTTGCCGAAGTAGAGCCCGTAGCCGACCGCCAGCGCGATCGTGCCGCCGGTGAAGTTCCGCATCCGGAACAGCGACAGGTCGACGACCGGATGTTCCGCGGTCAGCTCCCAGATCACGAAGAACGCGAACGAGATGATCGCAATCAGCGCGAGCGCGACGATCGTGGTCGACGCGAACCAGTCGAGATCCTTGCCTTTGTCGAGCATGATCTGCAGCGAGCCGACCCACAGCACGAGCAGCGCGAGGCCGACGGCATCGATCGGCGCGCGACGCACCGTCGATTCGCGCGTGCGGTAGATCGACCATGTGGCAAGCGCCGCGGCGATGCCGACGGGGATGTTCACGTAGAAGATCCACGGCCACGAATAATTGTCCGAGATCCAGCCGCCGAGGATCGGCCCTGCGACCGGCGCTATCAGCGTCGTCATCGACCACAGGGCGAGCGCCATCGGCGCTTTCGCACGGGGATAGCTCGACAGCAGCAGCGATTGCGACAGGGGGATCATAGGCCCGGCGACCGCGCCCTGGAGCACGCGCGACGCGAGCAGGAACGGCAGGCTCGGCGCCAGCCCGCACATCCACGACGAGATGACGAACAGGATGATCGATGCGAGGAACAGGCGAACCTGCCCGAAACGGTCGGTCAGCCAGCCCGTCAGCGGGACCGAGATCGCGTTCGCGACCGCGAACGACGTGATGACCCACGTACCCTGGTCGGAAGACACGCCGAGGTCGCCCGAGATGGTCGGGATCGCGACGTTCGCGATGGACGTGTCGAGCACGTTCATGAACACCGCGAGCGATACCGCGATCGTCCCGAGCACGAGTTGCCCGCCCTGCAAGGGCGGGTGGGAGACAGGAGCCTGTGCCATGTCGGTAGTTTTTCCGGAATCGAGCCGTTACATCATCTTGGCGGTGCCGTTCGACTTCGCCGCGGCCGGTGCCGCCGCGTTGCCGCCGGCGTTCGCCGCGATGATGCGAGCGATTTCGGCATCGGCTTCGTCACCGTACTTTGCGAACACGTCGGTCTCGTAGACCGTGTTCTGCGCATTTGCGAGCTGGTCGCCGCGCTCGTCCTTGATGTCGACGTCGACCTGCATCGACAGGCCGATGCGCAGCGGGTGCTTCTCGAGGTCCTTCGGATCGATTTCGATACGCACCGGCAGGCGCTGCACGACCTTGATCCAGTTGCCCGTCGCGTTTTGCGCCGGCAGCAGCGAGAACGCCGAGCCCGTGCCGGCCGAGAAGCCGACGACCTTGCCGTGGTAGACGATCGACGAGCCGTAGATGTCGGCCGTCAGTTCGACCGGCTGGCCGATGCGCATGTGCTTGAGCTGGACTTCCTTGAAGTTCGCGTCGACCCACACCGCGTTCAGCGGCACGACCGACATCAGCGGATTGCCCGGCGACACCCGCTGACCGACTTGCACCGAGCGCTTCGCGACATAGCCGGTGACCGGGGCGGGCAGCACGTTACGCGAATTCGCGAGATACGCGTCGCGAACCTTCGCGGCGGCAGCCAGCACGTTCGGATGCGATGCGATCGTCGTGTTCGCGGTCAGCGCGCGGTTCGATGCGAGCTGCTGCTGGGCCGCGTCGACCGACGCCTGCGCAGCGCGCACGGCGTCGCGTGCGTGGGAGATTTCTTCCTGCGACACGGCGCCCGTTTGCGCGACAGCCAGGCGGCGACGCAGGTCGTCCTGCGCCTTCGACAGGTCGGACTCGCGCAGTGCGACTTGCGCGCGGTACTGGTCGTCGTTGACGAACAGGCCGCGGACCTGGCGCACCGTCTGGGCGAGGTTGGCCTCTGCCTGCTGCAGGGCGACTTGCGAATCGGCCGGATCGAGCACGACCAGCGGATCGCCGGCCTTGACCGTCTGCGTATCGTCGGCCTTCACGGCGATCACGGTACCCGTGACCTGCGGCGTGATCTGCACGACGTTGCCGTTTACGTATGCGTCGTCGGTCTCTTCATGGAAGCGTGCGACGAGGAAGTAGTACAGGCCGTACGCGATGGCCGCGATCACGATGACCGCGATCAGCAGCGTCATCATCCGTTTGCGCTTCCCGTTGTTCTGCGGCTGTGCGCTGGCGGCGTTTTGTTGAGCGTCGCTCATGGCGATTTTCTCCGTCCGTTATTTCGAGTGTCTGCGTAGTGATGGCGCCGGATCAGTTGGCGGCCTGTTTTGTCTGCTTGTCCGCGTCGGGCGCGGCGAGTCGCGTGCCGGTCGCGTCAAACCCGCCGCCGAGCGCCTTGATCAGCGCGAGCTGCATGTCGCGCCGGCGCATCTTCAGGTTGGTCACGGTCTGTTCCGATGCGAGGCGGTTGCTGTCTGCGGTCAGCACCTGAAGCTGCGGCGACAGACCGGCCTTGTAGCGGATCACGGCGAGGTCGTACGCTCGCGTCGACGCGTCGAGCGCGCGCTGTGCGTCGTCCATCTGGCGATCGACCGCGCGGATCGAGGCAACTTGCGTCGCGACATCGTTCAGCGCGTTGATCAGCGTCTGGTTATAGTTCGCGACCGACAGGTCGAAGTCCGCGTAGCGGCCCTTGAGCTGCGCGCGCAGCGCGCCGGCATCGAAGATCGGCAGGTGGATCGCCGGGCCGAGCTGCGCCTGGCGGCTCGCGAAGTTCAGGAATTTGCCCCAGCCGAATGCATCGAAGCCGAAGCCGGCCGCGAGGTTCACGTCCGGGAAGAATTCCGCCTTCGCTTCCTTCACGTCATGCATCGCGGCCTCGACCTGCCAGCGCGCGGCAACGATGTCGGGGCGTCGCGACACGAGGTCGGCCGGCAGGTTGCCGGGCAGGGCCACATCGGCGCTCGGGTTCATCACCGGCTCGGCGATCTGCAACCCGCGATCCGGTCCCTTGCCGAGCAGCGCGGCGAGTTGGTAGCGCACCGTCGTGATCTGGCCGTCGAGGTCGGACAGCGATGCCTGGGTCGTCGCGATATTGCCGCGTGCGGTCTGGCGTTCCACGTTGGTGTCGAGGCCGGCCGACACCCGCCCGTCGGTGATCTTGCCGACCGTCTGGCGGTTGGTGATCTCGCGTTGCGCGATGTCGCGCAGTGCATAGAGTTGCGCGAGCGAGTTGTAGGTGCGGGCGACCGACGACGCGAGCGTGATGCGCGCCTGCTGCATGTCGGCTTCGGCGGCCTTTTCCTGCGACACGGCCGTGTGCAGGCGTTCGCGGTTCTTGCCCCACAGGTCGAGATCCCACGATGCGCTTGCGAGCGCGTTGTTCTCGCTGTACCACTGCCCCCCGTACGGCGGCGGGAACAGTGCATTCGACGAATACAGCTCGCGCGTCCACGAGTAACTGGCCTCGGCCTTCGGCATCAGGTTGGAGCGCGACGTCTCGATATACGACGACGCTTTCGCGATGCGCGCCTGCGCCTGCGCGATCGACGGGTTGCCCTGGAGCGCCTCGTCGATCAGCTTCGGCAACTGCGGATCGCCGAACTGGTTGGCCCAGTCGAGCGCCGGCCAGTGGCCGTCCTGGGCCGGCAGGCTCTGGGCGGTTTCGAATTGCGACGCGGGAGCGATCTGCTTGTCGCTCTTGATGCCGATGTAGTTCGCGCAGCCAGCCAGTGCCAGCGCGGCAACCGCGGCGGCGACGGCGGCGCGGCACGAACCGGCGCGCACGGACAACGGGGTGGATTTCATCGCGCTGATCCCTGACTCGGAATGAATAATGGACACTGCAAGGATTTCCTTACATTAATCTGTCAAAAGTAATTGTTATGGCAACTATTGCGTGACACTGCCACCTGCCGTCTCGCAATAGTTGCTGAGAATGCGGCGCAGCATGCTCTTCAGGAACCCGACTTCCTCCGGCGTAAATCCGCCCAGCAGTTCGTCGAGCACGCTGCGGAACACCGGCGGCAGCCGCTCGGCGAGCGCACGGCCTTCGTCAGTCAGTTCGAGACGCACGACCCGCCGATCCTCGATGCTGCGCACGCGGCACAGCAGGCCGCGCTTCTCGACGCGGTCGAGCAGGCGAGTGACCGCGCTCGCGTCGATTCCGTATTCCCGCGCGAGTTCGGCGGCCGTCGAGCATTTGCCGACCGCGATCATGAACAGCATGCTCGCCTGCGTGCCGGTGATGCCGAGTTCTTCCTGCGTGCGTTGCGTGACGAGGTTGGTCATGACCGACTTCACGCGCGACATCAAATAACCGACGCTATCGTTCATCTGATACGACGACAGCGGCGAAACGGGCGGTTGGGAAGGAGAATCCGACATAAAACCCTGAAGCTGCAATAGTTGACTAGGCAGCAGTATAGGCACAATTGCTTGCCGCGGCAAATGTTAATCGAACCGACCAGGGTGCGCTCCGCGGGTCAAAATCCCCTTGCGGGAGTAAGGGTTTTTGGTCGACTGGCGGCAGCTTCGAGCGGTCGATTTGGTGCGCAAGGGAAGGGGCGGAGGCGCGCTGCTTGTTGCGTTGCAGCGGGCAGCCCGGCTCTCGTCATTCGCACGTGCTATAATTTGTGGTTTCCAAGCTGCAATGCGCGCGCACGTGTCGAACGAGCGTGCGCGTTTGCGCGTTCAACGATTTCCAGGTTTCTATGACCCGCGCCCTTCGCAATATCGCCATCATCGCTCACGTCGACCACGGCAAGACTACGCTCGTCGACCAACTGCTCCGCCAGTCCGGCACCTTCCGCGAGAACCAGCAGATTGCCGAGCGCGTGATGGACTCGAACGACATCGAAAAAGAGCGCGGGATCACGATTCTCGCGAAGAACTGCGCGGTTGAATACGAAGGCACGCACATCAACATCGTCGACACGCCGGGGCACGCGGACTTCGGTGGCGAGGTGGAGCGCGTGCTGTCGATGGTCGACTCGGTGCTGCTGCTGGTCGACGCCGTCGAAGGCCCGATGCCGCAAACGCGCTTCGTTACGAAGAAGGCGCTGGCGCTCGGCCTGAAGCCGATCGTCGTCGTCAACAAGATCGACCGTCCGGGCGCGCGGATCGACTGGGTCATCAACCAGACCTTCGACCTGTTCGACAAGCTCGGCGCGACCGAAGAGCAGCTCGATTTCCCGATCGTCTACGCGTCGGGCCTGAATGGCTACGCGTCGCTCGACCCGGCCGCCCGCGAAGGCGACATGCGCCCGCTGTTCGAGGCGATCCTCGCGCACGTGCCGGTTCGCCCGGCCGACCCGGAAGCGCCGCTGCAACTCCAGATCACGTCGCTCGACTTTTCGACGTACGTCGGCCGGATCGGCGTCGGCCGTATCACGCGTGGCCGCATCAAGCCGGGTCAGCCGGTCGTGATGCGCTTCGGCCCGGAAGGCGACGTGCTGAACCGCAAGATCAACCAGGTGCTGTCGTTCAAGGGTCTCGAGCGCGTGCAGGTCGAATCGGCTGAAGCGGGCGACATCGTGCTGATCAACGGTATTGAAGACGTCGGTATCGGCGCGACGATCTGCGCAGTCGATACGCCGGAAGCGTTGCCGATGATCACCGTCGACGAGCCGACGCTGACGATGAACTTCCTCGTCAACTCGTCGCCGCTGGCCGGCCGCGAAGGCAAGTTCGTGACGAGCCGCCAGATCCGCGATCGTCTGATGAAGGAGCTGAACCACAACGTTGCGCTGCGCGTGAAGGACACGGGCGACGAAACGGTGTTCGAGGTGTCGGGCCGTGGCGAACTGCACCTGACGATTCTCGTCGAGAACATGCGCCGTGAGGGTTACGAGCTGGCCGTGTCGCGTCCGCGCGTCGTGATGCAGGAGGTTGACGGCGTGCGGCACGAGCCGTACGAGCTGCTGACCGTCGACGTCGAAGACGAGCACCAGGGTGGCGTGATGGAAGAGCTCGGTCGCCGTAAGGGCGAGATGCTCGACATGGCGTCGGACGGCCGCGGCCGCACGCGTCTGGAGTACAAGATCTCGGCGCGTGGCCTGATCGGCTTCCAGAGCGAATTCCTGACGCTCACGCGCGGTACGGGCCTGATGAGCCACATCTTCGACTCGTACGCACCGGTCAAGGACGGCTCGGTCTTCGAGCGCCGCAACGGCGTGCTGATCTCGCAGGACGACGGCGCAGCGGTCGCATACGCACTGTGGAAGCTGCAGGATCGCGGCCGCATGTTCGTGAAGCCGGGTGATGCGCTGTATGAGGGCATGATCATCGGCATCCACAGCCGCGACAACGACCTCGTCGTGAACCCGATCAAGGGCAAGCAGCTGACGAACGTGCGCGCGTCGGGTACCGACGAGGCCGTGCGTCTCGTGCCGCCGGTCCAGATGTCGCTCGAATACGCGGTCGAATTCATCGACGACGACGAACTCGTCGAAGTGACGCCGCAGTCGATCCGTCTGCGCAAGCGCTTCCTTAAGGAGCACGAGCGTCGTCGCGCGAGCCGCGAAGGTGCGGTCGACTAAGCTCGATCGCTCCCGTGCATGACAAAAAAGGCTGCCTTCGGGCGGCCTTTTTCGCATCTGCGCAATGCGCAACCGGATAGCCTGCAAAACACTGTTCCCGCGGGTCGTTGCAATCGGGCAAAACCCCGTCGCGCGGTGCTTTCAGGCACATTTCGTCGTGAACTTCGGTATCGGTTCTGTGATATGCTGCGCGCACGCAAGTTTTAGGTCCTTCCAAGCAAGACTTGATTCGCAATCCGCTAAACGGTCAGGCCGTGTCGCGGAAGGTTGAGTAACCCGCTATTTCTCGAGAAGCTCGAAGAAAGGTGAGCGTAAAATGTCAGATGTAATGAAGCAGTTTCAGCTGAACTCCTATCTGTTCGGCGGCAATGCTTCGTACGTTGAAGAACTGTACGATGCATACCTCAACAATCCGGCATCGGTGCCGGAGAACTGGCGTGAGTATTTCGACGCGTTGCAGAACGTCCCTGCAACCGACGGGTCGAACGCCAATGACGTCGCTCATTTCCCGATCGTCGAATCGTTCGCCGAGCGTGCGAAGGCCAATGCCTTCATCCCGCGCGAAAGCACCAGCAATCTGGCAACCGCGCGCAAGCAGGTTCACGTCCAGTCCCTGATCAGCGCATATCGCTTCCTCGGCTCGCAATGGGCCAATCTGGATCCGCTGAAGCGTCGCGAACGTCCCGCCATTCCCGAACTCGAACCGGCTTTCTACGACTTCTCGGAAGGCGATCTCGACCAGACGTACAGCGCGAGCAACCTGTATTTCGGTTTCGACCAGGCTTCGTTGCGCGATATCGTCAAGGGCCTGCGTGACACGTACTGCGGCACGATCGGCGCCGAGTACATGTACATCAGCGATCCGGAGCAGAAGCGCTGGTGGCAGGAGCGCCTGGAATCGACCCGCGCGACGCCGGCTTTCTCGGCCGACAAGAAGAAGCACATCCTGAATCGCCTGACGGCCGCCGAAGGCCTCGAGCGTTACCTGCACACCAAGTACGTCGGCCAGAAGCGTTTCTCGCTCGAAGGCGGCGAGAGCTTCATCGCGGCAATGGACGAAGTCGTCCAGCACGCGGGCAAGAGCGGCGTGCAGGAAATCATCATCGGCATGGCTCACCGCGGTCGCCTGAACGTGCTGGTCAACACGCTGGGCAAGATGCCGGCCGACCTGTTTGCCGAATTCGAAGGCAAGCACGTCGACGACCTGCCGGCCGGTGACGTGAAGTACCACAAGGGCTTCTCGTCGGACGTGTCGACCGAAGGCGGCCCGGTCCACCTGTCGCTTGCGTTCAACCCGTCGCACCTCGAAATCGTGAACCCGGTGGTCGAAGGTTCCGCGAAGGCGCGGATGGACCGTCGCGGCGACGAAGACGGCCTGCAAGTGCTGCCGGTGCAGATCCACGGCGACGCGGCCTTCGCTGGCCAGGGCGTCGTGATGGAAACGCTGAACCTCGCACAGACGCGCGGTTACGGCACGCACGGCACGCTGCACATCGTCATCAACAACCAGATCGGCTTCACGACGTCGGACCCGCGCGATGCGCGCTCGACGCTGTACTGTACCGACGTGGTCAAGATGATCGAAGCGCCGGTGCTGCATGTGAACGGCGACGATCCGGAAGCTGTCGTTCTCGCGATCCAGATCGCAATCGACTACCGGATGCAGTTCCACAAGGATGTCGTGATCGACATCGTCTGCTTCCGCAAGCTGGGTCACAACGAGCAGGACACGCCGGCGGTCACGCAGCCGCTGATGTACAAGAAGATCGCGCAGCACCCGGGCACCCGTGCGCTGTACGCCGAGAAGCTCGTGCAGCAGGGTGTGATCACCGCGGAAGACGCCGACAACTACGTGAAGGCGTACCGCAAGGCGATGGACGACGGCCACCACACCGTCGATCCGGTCCTGTCGAACTACAAGAGCAAATACGCGGTCGACTGGGTTCCGTTCCTGAACCGCAAGTGGACGGACGCAGCCGATACGGCCGTGCCGCTCGCCGAACTGAAGCGCCTAGGCGAACGCATCACGACGGTCCCGGAAAACTTCAAGGTTCACCCGCTCGTCGAGCGCGTGATCAACGACCGCCGCAACATGGCGCGTGGCGACCAGCCGCTCGACTGGGGCATGGGCGAACACCTCGCATTCGCGTCGCTCGTTGCATCGGGCTACTCGGTGCGCCTGACGGGCCAGGACTCGGGCCGCGGCACGTTCACGCACCGTCACGCGGTGCTGCATGACCAGAACCGCGAGCGCTGGAACGACGGCACGTACGTGCCGCTGCAGAACATCGCCGAAGGTCAGGCGAAGTTCACGGTGATCGACTCGGTGCTGTCGGAAGAAGCGGTGCTGGGCTTCGAATACGGTTACTCGACCGCCGAGCCGAACACGCTCGTGCTGTGGGAAGCGCAGTTCGGCGACTTCGTGAACGGCGCGCAGGTCGTGATCGACCAGTTCATCTCGTCGGGCGAAGTGAAGTGGGGCCGCGTGTCGGGTCTCACGATGCTGCTGCCGCACGGCTACGAAGGCCAGGGTCCGGAGCACTCGTCGACCCGTATCGAGCGTTTCCTGCAATTGTGTGCTGACCACAACATGCAGGTCGTTCAGCCGACGACCCCGGCGCAGATTTTCCACCTGCTGCGCCGCCAGATGATCCGCCTGTTCCGCAAGCCGCTGATCGTCGCTACGCCGAAGTCGCTGCTGCGCCACAAGGAAGCGGTGTCGGACCTGTCGGAACTCGCGAAGGGTTCGTTCCAGCCGGTGCTGGGCGAAACCGACGGCGGCATCGACGCGAAGAAGGTCAAGCGCGTGCTGGCTTGCTCGGGCCGCGTGTACTACGACCTCGTCGCGCACCGCCGCGAAGCGAAGGCGAACGACGTCGCGATCATCCGTATCGAGCAGCTGTATCCGTTCGCGCACAAGCAGTTCGAAGCCGAGATGAAGAAGTACGAGAACGCGACTGAAGTGGTCTGGGTGCAGGACGAGCCGCAGAACCAGGGCCCCTGGTTCTACGTCGAGCACCACCTGAAGGAAGGCATGAAGGACGGGCAGAAGCTGGCATACAGCGGCCGTCCGGCTTCGGCCTCGCCGGCGGTTGGCTACTACGCGAAGCACTACGAGCAGCAGAAGGCCCTCATCGAAGGTGCTTTCGGCCGCCTGAAGAGCGCATCGATCGCGAAATAACCGACGGAAGCGAAACGGGAAGGCGCGCTGCGCTTTCCCGTCTCTTTTGGCCCGCCGGGCGCGTTGCGCGCCGCACCGGCCGAAGGAATCGCACGAACCTCGTCATTACCCAGATTAAGCATCCAGGAAAATCACATGGCTATCGTAGAAGTCAAAGTCCCCCAGCTTTCGGAGTCGGTTTCGGAAGCCACCATGCTGCAGTGGAAGAAGAAGCCGGGCGAAGCAGTCGCGCAGGACGAAATCCTGATCGAACTCGAGACCGACAAGGTCGTGCTCGAAGTGCCGGCACCGGCAGCGGGCGTGCTCACGCAAGTGCTGCAGAACGACGGTGACACGGTCGTTGCCGACCAGATCATCGCGACGATCGACACCGAAGCGAAGGCCGGCGCGGCCGAAGCAGCGGCAGGCGCCGCCGAAGTCAAGCCGGCGGCAGCACCTGTTGCAGCCGCACCGGCAGCGCAGCCGGCTGCTGCAACGGCATCGAGCTCGGCTGCTGCATCGCCGGCCGCAGCGAAGCTGCTGGCCGAGAAGGGTCTGTCGGCAGGCGACGTCGCAGGTTCGGGCCGCGACGGCCGCGTCACGAAGGGCGACGCGCTGTCCGCAGGCAGCGCACCGAAGGCTGCTCCGGCCGCCGCGCCGGCGAAGACCGCCGCTGCGAAGCCGTCGCTGCCGGAAGTGAAGGTGCCGGCGTCGGCAACGACGTGGCTGAACGACCGTCCGGAACAGCGCGTGCCGATGTCGCGTCTGCGTGCGCGTATCGCCGAGCGTCTGCTCGAATCGCAGCAGACCAACGCGATCCTGACGACGTTCAACGAAGTCAACATGCAGCCGGTCATGGACCTGCGCTCGAAGTACAAGGACAAGTTCGAGAAGGAACATGGCGTGAAGCTCGGCTTCATGTCGTTCTTCGTGAAGGCGGCCGTGCACGCGCTGAAGAAGTTCCCGCTGGTGAACGCGTCGATCGACGGTAACGACATCGTCTACCACGGCTACTTCGACATCGGTATCGCGGTCGGTTCGCCGCGCGGTCTGGTCGTGCCGATCCTGCGCAACGCGGATCAACTGAGCCTCGCCGAAATCGAGAAGAAGATCGCCGAATTCGGCCAGAAGGCAAAGGACGGCAAGCTGTCGATCGAAGAAATGACGGGCGGTACGTTCTCGATCTCGAACGGCGGCGTGTTCGGCTCGATGCTGTCGACCCCGATCATCAACCCGCCGCAATCGGCAATCCTCGGCGTGCACGCGACGAAGGAGCGCCCGGTTGTCGAAAACGGCCAGATCGTGATCCGCCCGATCAACTACCTGGCGCTGTCGTACGACCACCGGATCATCGACGGCCGCGAAGCGGTGCTGTCGCTCGTCGCGATGAAGGATGCGCTGGAAGATCCGGCACGCCTGCTGCTCGACCTGTAAGCCGAGTCTCACCGCATTGACCCGCTCCGCACGCTCGCGCACATGCGCGAGCGTGCGGGCGCACAAGTAGAAAGGATTGTCATGTCCAAGGAATTTGACGTCGTCGTGATCGGCGCCGGCCCCGGCGGCTACATCGCCGCGATTCGCGCCGCGCAGCTCGGCAAGACGGTTGCCTGTATCGAGAAGTGGAAGAACCCGGCCGGCGCGCTGAAGCTCGGTGGCACCTGCCTGAACGTCGGTTGCATCCCGTCGAAGGCGCTGCTCGCGTCGTCGGAAGAGTTCGAGAACACGTCGCATCACCTGGCCGACCACGGCATCACCGTCGACGGCGTGAAGATCGACGTCGCGAAGATGCTCGGCCGCAAGGATGCGATCGTCGAGAAGATGACGAGTGGGATCGAGTTCCTGTTCAAGAAGAACAAGATCACCTGGCTGAAGGGCCATGGCAAGTTCACCGGCAAGACCGACGCCGGCGTGCAGATCGAAGTGAGCGGCGAAGGCGAAGCCGAAGTCGTCACCGCGAAGAACGTGATCATCGCAACGGGCTCGAAGGCGCGCCACCTGCCGAACATCCCGGTCGACAACAAGATCGTGTCGGACAACGAAGGCGCGCTGACGTTCGACTCGGTGCCGAAGAAGCTCGCCGTGATCGGCGCAGGCGTGATCGGCCTCGAGCTCGGCTCGGTGTGGCGTCGTCTGGGTGCCGAAGTGACGGTGCTCGAAGCGCTGCCGGCGTTCCTCGGCGCAGCTGACGAAGCGCTTGCGAAGGAAGCGGCCAAGCTGTTCAAGAAGCAGGGCCTCGACATCCATCTCGGCGTGAAGATCGGCGACGTGAAGACGACCGCCGACGGCGTGTCGATCGCCTACACGGACAAGGACGGTAACGCGCAGACGCTCGACGCCGACCGCCTGATCGTGTCGGTCGGCCGTGTGCCGAACACCGATAACCTCGGCCTCGAGGCAATCGGCCTGAAGGCGAACGAGCGCGGCTTCATCGACGTCGACGACCACTGCCGTACGGCGGTGCCGAACGTCTATGCGATCGGCGACGTGGTGCGTGGCCCGATGCTCGCGCACAAGGCGGAAGACGAAGGCGTGCTGGTCGCGGAAGTGATCGACGGCCAGAAGCCGCACATCGACTACAACTGCATTCCGTGGGTGATCTATACGTACCCGGAAATCGCGTGGGTCGGCAAGACGGAGCAGCAGCTGAAAGCGGAAGGCCGCGAGATCAAGACGGGCAAGTTCCCGTTCTCGATCAACGGCCGTGCGCTCGGCATGAATGCGCCGGACGGTTTCGTGAAGATGATCGCGGACGCGAAGACCGACGAACTGCTCGGCGTGCACGTGATCGCCGCGAACGCGTCGGACCTGATCGCGGAAGCCGTGGTGGCGATGGAGTTCAAGGCGGCGTCGGAAGACATCGCCCGCATCTGCCATCCGCACCCGTCGATGTCGGAAGTGATGCGCGAAGCGGCGCTCGCCGTCGACAAGCGCTCGCTGAACAGCTGAGCGCGGTATAGCGCCAGCCGGCTATCGGCTGGCGCGGCCGTCTCATGACGAAGGCGGGCGGGTTTTTCCCGCTCGCCTTTGTTTTTCCGGTTTGCCCTGATGAACGTCACCGAATACTACGCGCGCGAATTAACCACGCGCGGCTATCAGTCCGATCCCGCGCAGCGTGCGGCCGTCGATCGTCTGCAGCGCTGCTTCGACGAGTGGGTCGACTACAAGGCGCGCCGCTCGAACGCGTTCAAGAAGCTCATCAATCATCCGGACCTGCCGCGTGGCGTCTACATGTGGGGCGGTGTCGGCCGCGGCAAGAGCTTCCTGATGGACAGTTTCTATGCGGTAGTGCCCGTGCAGCGCAAGACGCGCCTGCATTTCCACGAATTCATGCGGGAAGTGCACCGCGAGCTCGAGGAATTGAAAGGGCAGGCCGATCCGCTCGACGAGCTGGCGCGGCGCATCGCGAAGCGCTACCGGCTGATCTGCTTCGACGAGTTTCACGTGTCGGACATCGCGGACGCGATGATCCTGTACCGGCTGCTCGATCGCCTGTTCAACAACGGCGTGCAGTTCGTGATGACGTCCAACTACGATCCGGACGATCTGTACCCCGACGGCCTGCATCGCGATCGCATGCTGCCGGCCATCGCGCTGATCAAGGAAAAGCTCGACGTACTGAACGTCGACGCGGGCGTCGACTATCGCCAGCGCACGCTGGCACAGGTGCAGATGTATCACACGCCGCTCGGTGCGGACGCCGATCGCGAGCTGCGCCATGCGTTCGCGAAGCTTGCCGCGGTACCGGACGAAAGCCCGATCCTGCATATCGAGAAGCGCGAGCTGAAGGCATTGCGCAAGGCCGATGGCGTCGTGTGGTTCGACTTCGCGACGCTGTGCGGCGGTCCCCGTTCGCAGAACGACTATCTCGAACTCGCCAGCCGCTTCCATGCGATCGTCCTGTCCGAAGTGCCGCAGATGTCGCCGCGAATGGCGTCCGAGGCGCGCCGCTTCACGTGGCTCATCGACGTGCTGTACGACCACAAGGTCAAGCTGCTCATGTCCGCGGCGGTGCCTGCGGAACAGCTGTACGTCGAAGGCCCGATGGCGAACGAGTTCGCACGCACGGTATCGCGGATCGTCGAGATGCAGTCGAAGGAGTACATCGAGACGCCGCGTCGCATCGTCGATACGTCGCTGACCTGATCGCAGCTTTCGGCAAGTGACGCGCTTCAAACGTCAATTCCGGTCAGATTCTGCTGATATCAGGGCATTTTCGGACTTGTCTTATATTCGTCGCTGAGGTCAGCCGATATCGTTGTGTCATGGTTCCTAAGGCTGGAGATGTCCATGACACCGTATCGCGATCTGACCGATCATGAGTGGCGCTGCGTCGTGCCGCTTTTGCCTGAAATGCAGCCGCGCACCGAATTGCGCGGCCGGCCGCTGGCCAACACGCGTGCTGTCCTGAATGGCGTGCTCTGGGTGATATACAGCGGCGCGACATGGTCCGCCATGCCGCGTCGCTACCCGTCGTACCAGACATGCCATCGCCGCTTCAAGGTGTGGCACGACACGGGCACGCTGATGCACGTGATGCGCGAGCTGTATGGCGACGCAGGTGTGAATCTCTGCAACGCGCTATCCACACGGATGCGCAAGCACGCGCAGTCGAAAGCGGCGCAGGCGCGCAGTGCTGCAGCACCGACCTATCGTGCGCCGGACAGCTACGCGTCGAACACGTTGAAGCACGCGGCGTGATCACGGTGGACTTCATCGCCTCGCACACCAAAACAAAATCGGCCTGACGACGTCGCCGCAGGCCGATTTTTCATTGCATCGCGCGCTTTGACGCGCGCCGCGTTATTGTGCGCGAACCCAGGTTTGCGACCGGCCGAGCAGCGATACGCCGATGTAGCCGCGTACGACGAGCTTCTGGCCGCCGTCTTCAAGCGTCATCTTGCACTTGTAGACCTTGCCGTTTTCCGGATCGAGAATGTTGCCGCCGTCCCACTGGTCGCCGTCCTTCTTCATCGCCTTGATGATCGTCATGCCCTTGATGAGCTGATCCTTGCGCTCGTCGGTGCATGCGGTGCAGCGGCGATCGGGCGTGTCGCTCGGGCCGAGACCTTTGACGACCCTGCCCGACAGCGAACCGTCGCCATCGTCGGCGATCTGCACGAGTGCCTTCGGCTGATGGGTGTTGTCGTCGATCGTCTGCCACATGCCGATCGGGCTGTCGGCTTGCGCGAACGATGGAGCGGCACAGGCGAGCAGCGCGCTGGCAATTGCCAATGCGCGCAGCGGGCGGGTCACTTGAATCATTGTCTTCCTCCTTGTTTCACGTCGTGTTCGATTCGCCCGCACGACCGTCTGCATGGGGCGGTGGCATGTTGCGAGCTTTGCCAGAATACGTGAAACCGTGCGCTGCGTTTGATAGAGGGGACTCTAATCGAAACAGTCCGCAGGATGCGGACTGTTCGGTGCCCGATCAGTTGAGTTGGTACGAGAACGCGGCGTTCACGCGGGGGCTGCGCGATGCGCTTTCGACAGGCGCATCGCCGACCGGCTTCGCGATGTTCAGATCGAGGCTGTAGTACCGGCTGTCGGAAAATCTCACGCCGATGCCGACCGACGACAGGCGGCTCGGCGACGGCGTGCCGGTATGCAGATACACACGCGCCATGTCGTACGCGATGTATGGCGTGACGGACTTCAGGTACGTCCAGCCCGGCGTAAATCCGCGGTTGACCTCCAGCGACATCCCCCAGCCCGAGTCGCCCGACGTTTCACCGGGCTGATAGCCGAGCGCGTAGCGCGTCGAGCCGAACGAGATCTGTTCCGACGTCGGCAGCGAGTCGGCGCTGTACTGGCCGGTCACCGAGACCGACGTGCCGATCTTGAACGGCCATTCGTTGGTCTGCGTGAAGGTCGCGCCGGTACGGACGAAGGTCAGCGAAGTCGGATCTGGGTACGTAAGCGGCACGCCGTTGTCCAGGCCGGTCTGCGATTTCGATGCGCCGAGAATGTTGAACGCCTTGGCGACGTTGACGCTCAGCTTGCGTACCTGCTTCGGTTCGACACTCGTGTAGTCGAGCTGCAGCTGCATCACGCGAACCTGCGAGCGATTGTCGAGCACGTTGCCATTGACCTGGTTCTGGTAGTGATCGTCGTTGTGCGCTGCATAGCCCGACACGGTGCCGAGCAGGCTGCGCTGGTTGTTCAGCAGGATCGGATAGGAAGCCGAAAGACCCAGTTTCTCGCTCTTGACGGTGCGCTGGACGGTCGACGGCAGGCCTGGGTTGTCGGTCGGCTTGCCGCGGTACGTGCTTGCATCGAGGCGCGTGACGAGACCGTTGCTGCCCACCGGCACCGAGCCGCTGAACGCGAAGTAGGTCTGCTTGTCGCGTCCGGGCGGTGCGAGTGCGGAAATGCTCAACTGCTCGCCGAACGAAGTCAGGCCGTTTTCGGTTGCGGTGATGAGGCCCTGGACCCCGGGGTGATTGAAATCGATACCGGTGCTGACGTTGAATGCCTTGCGGTCGACCGCGAGCTCGAGCGTCGTTGCGCCATCGGTTGTCTGCGGCGGCGGCACGTTGGCCTTCACCGTGACGCCGGGCAGCAGGCCGAACGTGTTCACGTAGCGTTCGAACGTTGCACGGCGCAGTGGCCGATCGGCCGTAATGTGCGCGGCGATCGCGCGAATCTTCGATTCCATCGCGCCGGGCTTGCCGGTGACCTTGACGTCCGACACGTAGCCTTCCACGACCGTCACGCGCACGACGCCGTTTTCGAACGTCTGCGCGGGAATGAACGCGAACGACAACGCATAGCCGCGCTCCTGGTACAGCTTGGTCACGCCGTTGGCGGTTTCGATCAACTCGCCGATCGTGATGTCCTTGCCGACGAGCGGTGTGAAGCGGCGCGAGATTTCGTCGAACGGTATCGACTTCACACCTTCGACCTGGAATGTCTTGGGCGTCAGATGGCGCGACAGCAATTCCTGAAGCTGTGGTGCCTGCGGCGCGACCTGGACGGTGACGCTCGGGCCTTGCTTCGGTGCGTTGATCTGGGGCAGGGAGTCGAGCGGGTTGCCTGCCGCGCGCGTCTGCGCATGTGCCGTGCCTGCCGCCGCGATGGCGAGCAGCATCATCCATCTGTCCAGTCTGGATTTCATTGTTCTTCCTCGTAGGCCTTGCTTGGCGTCTTCTTTGTAATGCGGGCGCGCGACCTCCGGGTGTCGCGCGCCGCGTGCCGCATTGCCGGTTGTGTTTGTACGGCCGTGCCTCCTGCTCCGGCTGCAAGGGCGCGACCGTCCTCCTTACTTGCCAACGCTACCCAGCGTGCCCAGCAACCCTGTTACCGGTGCCAGGAGGCCCGCCGCTCCCCCCGACGATGCCGAACCCGTCACGCTGCCTGCTGCTCCGGTGACAGTATTCAGCAAACCGGTGACGGGCGCGAGAGGGTTTGCACTGCCAGTGCCGCCCGTTGCGCCGCCGAGGGTGCCCGTGACGGTCGACACCAGGTTCGTCACCGGCGCGAGCGGGCTGCCGCCGCCCGAGCCGCCGACGCTGCCCAGTGCGCCGGTGACAGTCGACACTAGACCCGTGACCGGCGCGAGCGGGCTGCTACCGCCCGAGCCGCCGACGCTGCCCAGTGCGCCCGTGACAGTCGACACGAGGCCCGTGACCGGTGCGAGCGGGCTGCTGCCCGAACCGCCCGTTGCACCGCCGAGCGCACCCGTGAGCGAACCGAGCGGCGTCGAGCCGAGTCCGGACAGCAGGCCGCCGAGAGGGTTCGTCGAGCTGGAACCCGACGCCGTGCCGTTCTGGACGGTTGCCGTCGAGCCGCCGACGAGGCTCGTGATCAGGCCGGGGATCGGTGCTGCGCCGTTCGGGCCGTTCGGGTTCACGAGGCCGCCCGCGTTGGTCACCGTATTGCCCACTGCGGCGACGAGCTGGCCGACGTCGCCGACGAGCGGTTGATTCGATGTGCCGGCGACCTGCTTGCCTGCCGAGCTGATGGCGCCGCCGACCTGGCCGAGCAGACCCGACACCGGCTGTCCGAGGCCCGTTGTCGTGCCGACCTGCTGCGTGACCTGACCGGCGGTGATCACCAGCGGCGTGATGGCCGAGCTGAGCGGTTGCGTGACCTGCTGCACGGCGCCCGACGACAACGTCGAGCCGATCGTCGTGCCGGCGGCCGTCAGGCCGTTGGCGACCGTGTCGAGCACGGTGCCGACCGGCGTCGTGACGGGGGCCAGAGGCGAGAGCTGTCCCGTGCCCAGCGCCTTGACCGTCTGGCTCAGCCCGGACACGGTGTTGCTCGTCGCGCCGACCACATTGCCGAGGCCGGCGACCGTCGTGCCGACCGGATCCTTCGTCGTCCCGATTTGTCCCAGACCGTTGCTGACGGCATCGGCTGCCGCGCCGATGATCGTGCCGGTACTGGAAACGGTGCTGCCGACACCCTTCGTCACACCGTCGCCCAGGCCCGGCAGGCTGATGTTGCCGACCGTGCTGCCCAGATCGGTAGCCGTCTGGCCGACCGTGCTGATGACGCCTTTGGTACCCGTCGACGAGCCGCTGGTGCCGCTCGTTCCGCTGGTGCCACTCGTGCCGCTGGAGCTGCCGCCGTTGTTGCTCGTCGGCGGCGAGCTGACGCCGCCGCCGCCGCAGGCGGCCAGCAGGCAGGCTGCGGCGAAGGCGGTGAGGGGCACGCGCCATTGGCGCAGGGCGATGGTCGGGATGGAACGTTGCTGGGACATGATGTGACTCCTCGCTGTCTTTTCGATGAACGGATGTCGGATTACTTGCCGTGCGTGCCGCCGAGCAGGCCGCCGATCAGCGACGTGACGGGCGAGAGCAGATTCGAGCCCGAGCCCGAATTCGTGACGGTGCCGGTGCCGCCGCTGAGTGCTGGGACGCCGACCGTGCTGGTGACCGCGGAAACCGCGCCAGTGACGGGGGCAAGCGCGCTGCTGCCGTTCGTCGCGCCGCCGAGTGCGCCGGTGACCGTCGACACCAGGCCCGTGACGGGCGCGAGCGGGCCGCTGCTGCCGCCCGCTGCGCCGCTGAGTGCGCCGGTGACGGTCGAGACGAGGCCCGTAACCGGTGCGAGCGGACCGCCGCTGGTGCCACCTGCTACGCCGCCGAGTGCGCCGGTGACAGTGGAGACGAGGCCGGTGACCGGTGCGAGCGGGCCGCCGCTGGTGCCGCCCGTTGCGCCGCCGAGTGCGCCGGTGACAGTGGAGACGAGGCCGGTGACCGGTGCGAGCGGGCCACCGCTGGTGCCGCCTGTCGCGCCGCCGAGCGTGCCGGAGACCGTCGTGAGGAGACCCGTGAGCGGAGCGAGCGGGTTGGTTACGCCGCCGGTGCCGCCCGTGAGGAGGCCGCCGACTGCCTTCACGGTGTTGCCCGTCGACGAGACGGTGTTGCCGAGGCCGGTCGTGACCGGGTTGCCGCCCGTCGATGCGATCATCGCGCCGGCCTGGTTCAGGCCGTTGCCGATCGTGCCAAGCAGCGTGTTGACGGGGGCGCCGAGGCCCGTGGCCGTGCCGACCGTTTGCGTCGTCTGGCCGATCATCGTCGTGATCGGCGTGATGGCCGAGCTGACCGTTTGCGTGACCTGCTGGATCGGGCCCGTCGACAATGCGTTGGTCAGCGTGGTGCCGCCGCCCGATACGGCGTTCCCGACCGTCGTCACGAGACCGCCAACGGCGCCCGTGACCGGGGCGAGCGGTGACAGCGGGCCGCTGCCGAGGCTCGAGACCAGGGTGCCGGTTTGCGTGACCGCACCGCCGAGCTGGTTCACGACGGCGCCCGTGCTGGCGACCGTGATGCCGACAGGGTCCTTCACCGCGCCGAGCTGGCCGAGGCCGTTGCCGAGGCCATTGCCGAGCGCGGTGACCGCGCCGCCGACGTTCTGCACGATGCCGCCTGCTGCTTGTGTCGTGGCCGGGTTGACGCCCGGCAGCGACTGGCTGGCGACGACGCTGCCGAGGCCCGATACGGTTCCGCCGAGACTGGTGACGATATTGCTGCCGCTTGCGAGGACATTTCCTACCGGGTTCGCCGACACACCAGAGGTGCCGCTCGTACCGCTGGTCGTTCCGCTTGTCGTTCCGCTGGTGGTGCCGCTCGTCGAGCCACTCGTGCTGCCGCTGGTCGAGCCGCTGGTGCTACCCGACGTGCTGCCGCTCGTCGAACCGGACGTGCTGCCCGAGGTGCCGCCGTCGGAGGTCGAGATGGAGTCGCCGCCGCCCGAGCTCGAGCCGCCGCCGAGCCCCTGGCTGATTGAACCGGAACCGCCGCACGCGGAGAGGGAAAGCATGGCTGCCACGGTGGCCGCGATCATAGTCGCCCGGAACGTGCCATGAGGGATAACCTGAATGTCCATTTCGTCCTCGCATTGAAGCTGTGTTGTGTTGAGTAATGCGAGGTCTACTCTGCAACTGTCGTGCCACTTCGATGGTCGACAGTTCGACGATTGCCTTTAAACGGGGTAATTCCTTGTTGGAAAAGGAGTTCGCGGAAATTGAAAGAATGTTGAAATTATTTAAAAGCGGTCAGATGAGAACGGTTTCACCTGTTTCGTAACGTAACGTCACAACATTGGCGTTACGCGTGCGGCGTAACGTCGGGTTTATGCGGGGGAGCTGCAGGCTGGGCGGGCGATTGTTTTACTGGTGGATTGGATGTGCACATCTAACCTAGCGTAAGTCCTTATGTGTAAGGCGTACCGAAACGCCGTACAAATATGCTGTGCTTACGGAAAATATTTCGATCCCGATCGCTAAAAAGGGGTTGGAAATTGGAGAGAATCAGAGATAAGATTCAGGTCAGATGTAAGCAAATGTACAGATCGGTACACGACGTTCGAGGAGGGTTCCTATCGCGAATGTTAACTTGCATCAAATTGTGATACATGCCCCTCGGGGCGAACTATAAAGAAAGCGCACCTGGTCGTCGTTGCAGCAAATGTGACGAACCGACGCGGGGCAAGCGGCCAGATATGCGAGGATGTACGACGTATAAAAGGCCAAAAAACGTTATATAGGCACGAGGAAACAAAAATGAAAGCACTCATCAAGCGCTTCCTTAAGGAAGAAGACGGGGTTACCGCGATCGAATATGGCCTGATCGCGGGGCTGGTCGCAATTGCCCTCATTACCGGGCTGACCCAGCTTAGCGGTGGCTTAAACGGCCTGTTCAATCAAGTCGCTACTCAGGTGTGTGGTACCGGGTGTACTAACACTAACGCTGGCAAAAGCTAATTGACGGTGGGCGGCAAGCTAGGGAGTGGACGTTTGCTTGCTGCCCACCTGATGGCTGGGTGCTGCCATGGCGCATTTCTTCTTCGCCGGAATTTTTCTGGCGTGGGCTTCCTTCGTCGGAATTTGTGATATCCGTTTTCGGCGTATTCAGAATTCGCTAGTCATTGTTGGTTTGATTGGCGCATTCGCGAGTGGGGCCTTCAATGAAAATCCATTCGGTATTTCCGTAATTCAGGCGCTGGTCGGTGCATCCGTAGGTTTGATTGGCTTTTCTCCATTCTTCGTATTGCGCGTAATGGGCGCGGCCGATGTCAAGGTATTTGCCGTTCTCGGCGCGTGGTGTGGTGCGCAAGCGTTGTTGTGGTTCTGGATTGCCGCGAGCCTCGCCGCGGGTTTGCACGCTCTTTGGCTGATGTTTCTGTCGCGTACATCGATAGTCGCGCTCTGCAAGCGTGGCTCGCCCGCGATGGTGCTCGGCGGTCATCGAGCGACGCCTTATGCCGCGTTTCTCGTGTTGCCCGCTGCTGTATGGCTTCTACGACTTATGTTTGTGAGGGGAATGTAATGGCTCGATGGCAGCAAGTGCGCCAATCGTGCAAATGGCGCCGGCAACGGGGAGTGGCGGCAATCGAGTTCGCATTCGTGTTCCCGCTGTTCTTCCTGATTTTTTACGCGATCGTTACGTTCGGGTTGATTTTCGTCGTCAAACAGAACCTGACGTTCGCAGCGTCCGAAGGTGCGCGTGCCGCGTTGAATTACACGTCGTCACCATGTGATCGGCTGAAAGCCGCTGCGACGACTGCGTGCTCGGCGGTCAATGGGGGCGGCACGCCGTGGGGACAGTTCGCTACGGTCGCGACCCAGGTAGCCGGGGGATCGACACAAGCCGTGAGTTGCAGCGCGTCCTTCACGCCGTCGGCACCCAGTTCCTGCGCTGCAGCGTTTACGTCGTCGTCGGCATCCACGTTCAACGTAATGGTAACGATGACTTACTCGTACGCGAACAAACCGTTGATTCCGTGGCTCTTCATCGTGTCGGCACCCCAACTGCAGAGCAGTGCGACCGTGCAGATTTCGCCCAACATGCTTTGATGCGCGTGAGCTTTCTCTCTTCATGGCCGTAGTCCTTCGACCGTGTCGACGCTCCAGAACCTGATTCCGGCATTCCAATATCAACATGGCCAACAATCTGACAAAAATCATCGCGGGGTTGCTGATTGCGATCGCTGTTCTGCTCGGAATCTATGCATGGATGCTTGGACGCAGCGCACCACATTCCGCACCGGCACCGCAGACTGTCGCCGTGAACCCGGTGCCGGTCGTATTCGCGACGCGTACGCTGCCCGTCGGGCAGCCGATTGCTGCCGACGCGTTGAAAGTTCAACCGACTGCACCCGCACCGGCCGGTGCATTTGCCGATCCGGCCGACTTGATCGGCCGCGTTCCCGCGAGGGACATACTGGCGTCGGCGCCGGTCGTTTCGGATGCGCTAGTGTCGGGGCTCGCCGAGGACATTCAACCGGGCGAGCGAGCGATTGCAGTTCGCGTCGACGAGACCAACGCGGTTGGCAATCGGCTGCGGCCCGGTAACTTTGTGGACGTCTTCGTGAACCTGAAGCGCGAGGGAGGCACGATGCTGGACGGAGAAGTCTCGCAGACGCAAGCGCGACTTCTGATGTCGAAGGTCCGGGTTTTGTCGTTCGGGGATGCGACGCCGGAGCGCGACAGCGGCAACAACACGAACGGCAATAGCGGTCAGGCGAGCAATGTTCGTATCGCGGTGCTCGCCGTGCCGACCGCACAGGTCGATGCATTGACGCTTGGCGAGTCCAGCGGCCGCTTGACGCTCGCACTGCGTAACCCGCGCGATGACGAGCTTGCGGTGCAAACGGTTGCCGTGCGTACGGATAACAAGCTGTCGCCGTCGGCACTGGCCGCGGCCGGGGTGTCGCTGCAGCAACTGTCCGGCACACCGAGGACTGCCGTGGCTAACGTGAACGTACCGCCGTTGCCGTCGCGTCTGCCGCCGGCAGTGCGGTCGGCCGGTAGTGGAGGCGGTGGCAGTATCGAAGTGATCCGCGGCGGCCGGTCGGAAACGGTTGCGTATTGAATGACATCGATGGCCATCGATATCAGCGACGACAAGTAAAGGCCGCGTGACGGTCTACCAAACAATGAAAAACACACTGATTGCATTCGCGATTGCTATCTGGACCATGACATTCGCATCGCTCGCGAGCGCGAGCGGGAAGATCGAACTGCCGGTCGGCGCTCAGCGACAGATTTCGGCTGGTCACGCACTGCAGCGCGTGGCGGTGGGCGATCCGGCGATCGCCGACGTGCTGATCATGAAAGGCAGCCGGTCCGGCTCGGTACTGCTGACCGCGAAAGCGCCCGGCGCGACGAATGTGATGCTGTGGGAGCGTGGTCACGACGAGCCTACGGTTTGGAGCATCGAGGTCATCGATGCAGCCGCGCAAGCGGTGCTCGACGATTCCACGCCGCGCGTGAATGCATATGGTGGAACGGCGGTGCTGCGCGGTGCGTCAGCATCGCTTGACGCACATGAACGCGCAGTCGCAGTCGCCAAGAACATGGCTGGTAAAGGCGCGGTGATCGATCGGTCGACGCTTGCCGGCAAGAACGTCGTGCAGGTCGACGTGCGCGTCGTCGAATTCAGCCGATCGGTGCTCAAGCAGGTCGGGTTCAACTTCTTCAAGCAGAACAACGGTTTCTCATTCGGCTCGTTTTCGCCGGGAGGCGTGCAGTCGTATAGCGGCGGCTCCGGTCCCGGCTCTGCGGGGTACATTCCGACGCTCGGGTCACCCGTGACGTCGGCATTCAACCTGGTTGTGAATGCCGCCGGGCGCGGCATCTTCGGCGAGTTGTCGCTGCTCGAAGCGAACAATTTCGCGCGGGTGCTCGCAGAACCGACGCTCGTTGCGCTGTCCGGTCAAAGTGCGAGCTTCCTCGCGGGCGGTGAAATTCCGTTCCCGTCACCGCAAGGTCTCGGCTCGACTGCAATTCAGTGGAAGCAATATGGTGTCGGGCTTTCGCTGACGCCGACCGTGCTGAGTCCGCAGCGGATTGCGCTGAAGGTTGCGCCCGAGTCGAGCCAGCTCGACTTCGTAAACAGCGTGACGATCAGTGGTGTCGCAGTGCCAGGGATCACGACGCGTCGCGCGGACACAACGGTCGAACTCGGCGACGGCGAGAGCTTCGTGATCGGCGGCCTGATCGACCGCCAGACGATGTCGAACGTCAGCAAGGTTCCGCTGCTTGGCGACCTTCCGATCATCGGTACGTTCTTCAAGAATCTGAACTATCAGCAGAACGACAAGGAATTGCTGATCATCGTGACGCCGCATCTCGTTGCGCCGATCGCGAAGGGCGCGGCGTTGCCGGCGACTCCTGGCGAGTTGTCCGAGCAGCGTGACGGGCCGGTCTGGCGATCGTATCTGGGCGGCATTGCGGCGCCGGATGCCGCGCCGGGATTTTCGAAATGAACGCGAAGCATCGCGCGCTCCGGCGCACCGAGAAGCCTTGCGTAATCGGGGGTGTTCGACATGAATGCACGAACCCAATCATTGTGTGAACCCGCCGTGACCGATTATTTCGTTTGCGCATCGCCGAAGGAAGCGCACGTCCGCTGGCTTGCCGATACGCTTGTGTCGGCCGGCGCGGTGGAGGCGACGTCGCTCGAGCCGGGTGTACTTGCCCAGCGCATCACGGGTGTCAACCCGGCACTGGTGTTCATCGATTTCTCGGAGGGTGGAGAAGCGGCGAGCGTTGCCGCCGCGATGGTGCGGGTTGCGCATCCGGGTTTGCCGATCGTCGCGCTGGGGTCGCTCGCACAGCCGGAAAGCACACTCGCTGCGCTCCGTGCCGGCGTGCGGGACTTCATCGATGTGTCAGCACCGGCAGAGGAAGCATTGAGGACAACGCGTGGACTGCTCGCGCATGTTGGCGAGCCGGCGAGCCGCCACGGGAAGGTCGTTGCGCTGCTCGGCGCGCGTGCCGGCATGGGCGTCAGCACGCTTGCAGCGAATCTCGCCGTCTGGCTGCAAAAGCGCGCGCTCGGCCCGGGAGCGGCTGAGAGGGCGGATGGCAGCAGCGTGCCGCCCGGACGTCAGACCGCGCTGGTCGATCTGGGATTGCCGGCTGGGGACGGTGCGCTGTTCCTGAACACACGCTGCGAATTCCATTTCGTTGACGCAGTGCAAAACCTCCGCCGTATCGACCGCACGTTCGTGAACACCGCGCTGACCCGGCACCAGAGCGGCCTCGCGTTGACGACGCTGCCGCCTGACCTCGGCGGCTTTCGCGACGTGTCGTATGCATCGTGCATCGGCTTGCTGAACCGGTTTCGCGCATTCTTCGACCAGCAGGTCGTCGATCTCGGCGGCTTTTCGAATCGCGAGTTCGTCACGCAGATCACGGCCTCGGCTGACGAGGCGTGGCTCGTCTGCGATCAGGGCGTCGCGTCGATCGTGTCGGCGGCCGATCTGCTGACCGGGCTGCGCGATTCCGGCATCGATACCGACCGCGTGCGGCTGGTCGTCAACCAGTACGATCCTGCGCTCAACCTGATGCCCGGACAAATCGCCGAGCGTCTCGGGTTGGCGCTGGTCGGGACGCTGCCCGAGCGCCGTGTTGCGATCTGCCATGCCGCGAACCAGGGCCGGCTCATTGTCGATATGGCCGAGCGCGACCCGTACGTGCGAGCGCTTGAATCGCTGGCTACACGATTGCCCGGGGTGTCCGGCATGGCAGGCGCGTCGCGTGTCGCGCCGAGCCTGTCTGCACTGAAACGTTTCATTCAACCTTCGTCCAAGCGGTCGTAAGCGATGGCACACGACATTCAATTCGCCGACGGCGCAGCGCCGTTCTCCCAGACGCAGCAATTTCACGACATCAAGAATGCCGCGCACGAGCATCTGCTGACCCGCATCGAGGAACTCGGCGCCGAGTTCGGGCGCTGGTCCCGGCAGGCGATCAACCAGTT
Source organism: Burkholderia sp. Bp9016 (assembly GCF_003857765.1). NCBI lineage: Bacteria > Pseudomonadati > Pseudomonadota > Betaproteobacteria > Burkholderiales > Burkholderiaceae > Burkholderia > Burkholderia sp. Bp9016. Next base: position 210,338 of record NZ_QTPY01000002.1, on the reverse strand, counting down.
TGTCGATCTCGAGATTGACAGCTTCGTGCGCCTGCGCCGCATCCCGCTCAACGAGAACGAGGTGCGTGCGATTGCCGAGGCGCTGACGAAGGAACTTGCCGGCTTCGGTCCGATCGAGGATCTACTGGCGGATCCGGCGGTCGAGGACATCCTGATCAACGGCTACAACGACGTGTATGTGTCGCGTCACGGGATTCTGGCTAAGCTGCCCGTACGGTTCACCGACAACGCGCATCTGCTGCGGATCGTGCGCCGCATTCTCGCACCGATCGGGCGCCGTCTCGACGAGTCGAATCCAATGGTCGATGCGCGGCTGCCCGATGGCGGTCGCGTGAACGTCGTGATCGAGCCGCTGTCGATTGACGGTCCAATCGTCTCGATCCGGAAATTCCGCAAGGATCCGTTGAAGCCGTCCGATCTGCTCGGCAACGGCACGTACAACGAAGAAATCTGCGCTCTGCTCGAGGCGGCGGTCGAAGCGCGCTGCAACGTGCTCGTGTCGGGCGGGACGAGCTCCGGCAAGACGTCGCTGCTCAACGCACTGGCGTTCCATATTCCCGAGGCCGAGCGTGTCGTGACGATCGAGGACACGGCCGAATTGTCGCTGAACCACCCGCACGTCGTGCGGCTCGAGAGCCGGCCCGGCGGTTTCGACGGCACTGGTGTCGTGACGATCCGCGACCTGTTGCGCAACACGCTGCGGATGCGGCCGGACCGGATCATCGTCGGCGAAGTCCGCGGCGGTGAGGTGCTCGAAATGCTGCAGGCGATGAACACCGGCCACGACGGCTCGATGGGCACCGTGCACGCGAGTTCGCCGCGCGAGTGTCTGTATCGTCTCGAGATGCTGGCGGGTTTCGCGGGCTTCCAGGGCACCGAGTCGAGCCTGCGCCGGCAGATCGCGAACGCGATCGACTTCATCGTGCAGATCGGGCGTCTGTCGAATGGGCGTCGCCGGATCTTGTCGATTACCGAAGTGACCGGTTTGTCCGACAACATCATCGCGACGCAGGAGCTCTATCGCTACGAAGCGCGTGTGACCCCGGAGGGCGAGGAGATCGATCACTGGGAGTCGCTTGGCATCCATCCGCATTCACCGAAGCTTGCGCGCTACCGTCAGGCGCTGGTGAACACCGGTCTGGGTGGCGGTGGCTTCGGCGGCGGATTCGGTCGCGGCGGAGGCTTCAATGTATAGCCCGATGATCTGGGCGCTTGCGGTTGCGATGCTGTGCGTCGCGTCGGCCTTGATGTTGTGGCGGCACGCAGAGACCCGACGCGTGCGCACCGACGCGAAGCGTTTTATCGACAGCCGGCTCGAGCCCGGTGTACGTGCGGCGGCGCAGGTGGCGCGACCGGTCGCAACCGGCGGCGCGCGCACTGTGACGCGGTCCGGTGGTGCGCCAAGTGTGGCGTCACGCGCATTCTGGGCGCACTGGTATGCCGTGACCAACGAGTACCTGGGCAACCTCGTGAGTCGTGCCGGGATCGAAGGTGCCCGTGGCAAAGCGATCGCCGCGATCATCGTACTCGTTGCGATCGTGTCGATCGCGGGTAGTCGTGGCGGCGTGCTCGCGGGTTTCGCAGCGCTTGCATGCGGGAGCACGATATTCGGAGTCTGGCTTGCGTCGCGAATCCAGCGGAGACGCCTGAAGATTGTCCGGCAGATCCCATCGTTTCTCGACGGGATCGTGCGATTGGTGACGCTCGGCAACAGCGTGCCGGCCGCGTTTCAGGCCGCGCTGTTGACGACCGAAGAGCCGCTGAGGGGGTGTCTTGATCATGTGTCTCGGATGTTGCGTACAGGCGTCGAAATCGATCGCGCGATGCTTCATATCGCGAAGATCTATCGGGCCGAGGAGTTTGAACTCCTGGGTTCCGTGCTGCGGTTGTCTGTCAAGTATGGTGGCCGGGCGGACGTAATGCTCGAACGCATGGCCGTGTTCATGCGCGATCTCGAACAGGCAGAGCGCGAGTTGACTGCGATGTCGGCGGAGACGCGGTTGTCGGCGTTCGTGCTCGTGATGCTGCCGATCGCGATTGGCAGCTTTGTCGTCATGACCAATCCGAGCTATCTGGAAGGAATGTGGAACGATTCGAGCGGACGACTGCTGCTCATGTTCGCGTTCGTGATGCAGTTGGCAGGCAGCGTGTGGTTGTACCGAATGGCCCGACTCAGGTGATGCAATGACAGCAACTCAGATCGGATCTATCGCTTTGACGCTGGGTGCACTCGGCGTGCTGTTGTTCGGGGTCGTCGCATTGTTGCGTGCGACCGCCGCATCGCGTGCCGAACGTGCGCTGGTCGATGCGCTCGATCGGCGCATGGCCGCACTGGAAGCTGCGAAGGCGCAGGCCATGCCGGGGGGCGAAGCCGCTGCGAAGCCCGAGGTGCACGGTCGGCAGCGTGTTGAGCGGTTGCTCGAACGGCTGTCCGCGACGGGCATGCGCTTGCTCGATACGGGGCTTGGCAAACATATCGTCGCGGACGAGGATCGCCGCTTGCTCGAACAATGCGGCTACGTCGACGCGCGCTCGCGCGGGTTGTTCCTGAGCGCACGGATCGCATGCGGGATCGGGCTGCCGCTTTTGTTCGCGATATGCGCCAGCGGACGCATGAAGGGCGGGTACTGGATGATAGGCATATTCATCGCATTCGGGCTTGGCTTCATGCTGCCGAAGCTCTACGTACAACGCCGTGCCGCCGCGCGCCGACAGAGCGTCGACGACGAATTGCCGCTGTTCGTCGACATGCTTCGCTTGTTGCAGGGTGTCGGACTGTCGCTTGATCAAAGTCTCCAGGTCGTGACGAACGATTTTCGCGGAATGATGCCGGTGCTGTCGTCGGAGGTGGGCGTCGCGCAGCGTCAGTTCGTGGCGGGTCGCTCGCGCGAGCAGTCGATGCAACGGTTGTCCGGCGGGTTTGAAAACGAGGATTTGCGAGCAATCGTGCGGTTGATGGTCCAGGTCGACAAGCACGGCGGCGCGGTGCAGGAGCCGCTCAAACAATTTGGCGACCGGCTGCGCGAGACGCGGCGCTCAATGCTCCGCGAGCGGATCGGCAAGTTGACCGTGAAGATGACGGGCGTGATGGTGGTGACGCTGTTGCCGGCGCTGCTGATCGTGACGGCCGGGCCTGGATTTGTCGCGGTAATACGTGCGCTGGCGACGCATCATTGATGGGTGGAAGGAAAGACGATGAAGCGGATCGGCGAGATGGTGGGGCGTGCGGGCGTGGCAACCGTGGTGTTGCTGCTCGGTGCGTGCGCGACCAAGGAAAGCGGATATGGCGTCAGCGCACAGGCCGAACGCGCGGCGCTGATTCAGGCGGCTGATCAGAAGCAGGCGGTGCCGGATACGCCGGCGATGTATCTGAACCTGATCCAGCGGATGCAGGCGCAGGGCCTCTATTACGCGTCTCTCGCACACATCGATGCGTACGACAAGGCGTACGGTGTGTCGCCGGACACGATTTTGCTGCGCGCGGATGCGTTGCGAATGACCGACCAGCCGGCTGCCAGCGCGGCAGCATATACGCAATTGCTGAAGACGCCGCTTGCCGCACGCGGTTACCGCGGACTCGGACTGATCGCCGGTGCTGCCGGTGATTTCGACCATGCGGTACAGGCGTTGACGCAGGCATCTGAACTCGCGCCAACCGAGGCATCGTTGCTGTCCGATCTCGCGTACGCAAAGCTGCGCAACGGCGATGTCGTCGGCGCGCGGGTGCCGTTGATGAAGGCCGCGGAACTAGACCAGCACAATCCGAAAATCGTCAGCAACCTAGTGCTCTATCTGCTTGCGGCAGGGCGCTCGTCGGACGCGCAGCGATTGATGAATCAACAGCATTTGCCGGTAGATATCCGCAAGGACATCAGCAACGATGCCGCGAAGATTGCCACCGCGGTACGTGCGCAGCAGCATGCGGTGGCAACGCCGCCGGTGGTGTCGCGGCGTGGCGTGAGTGGGCAGATCGCGCCGATGGCGAATAATTTTGGCTACGACCAGACCGTGCCGCTGTTGCAACGGTTTGCACAATGAACAGACAGGCGGGGAACGACATGGACAACAACAATCATCATTGGAACATGCGTGCGGGTCGGATCGCCGTGCTAGGGGCGATCGCGTGTATCGCAACGAGCGCCGTGACAGCATATGGGCAAACGGTCGTGGCGCCGAAAGTGTCCGATGTCGACCGTTCGACCCGGGAATGGCTCGCGATGCAGCGCGACAACCGCGCAGCCGCGCCAACCCAACCGATGCTCGGCGATGTCGCAACACTTGTTTATCAACGTTATCTCGACTCGTTCAAGAACAAGATTCCGGATTCGATGAGCTCACAGATTGGCTCCTCTAACGGTATGTCGGGCGGCATGTCCGGCGGCGGGTTGGGCGCGCAGTAAGCGAGATAATAATGCGGGCAAATCAATCACACGTGGCTTGGCGGCGCGGTGCAAGCTGGCCGGGACGGCGGCGTCAGCGTGGCTCGTTTGCTGTGATGGCGGCGATCTGGATAGCAATCGCGGTCATTGTGCTGGGCGTGATCGATATCGGTCGCTTTTATGCTGAACGGCGCCAAATGCAGGCGGCGGCCGATTTGGCCTCGCTTTCAGCGGTTTCGCAGGCTGCCGCCGATCAGACGTGCCAAGCGGCGAAGGCAGCAGTCCAGCAGGTCGCAACCCCGTCAGCGAATTCCGTACCTGCAAACGCGACCGTTTCGGTGACCTGCGGTGTCTGGGCGCCGCCTCAAGCCGGCGGCAGTGCGACATTTACGCGAACCAGCGGAGATCAGGTTGCCACCAACGGGAAATGTGATGGCCTGTCGGCGGGGGGGGCTGCAACCGGTGCCTTGGCAAATGCCGTGTGCGTTACCGTTTCCGAGCCAGTGACCGGTTTCTTCCGCAGCGGAACGGTCGGGGCATCGGCCATTGCAAAGGCTACGCCGACCGATACCTTCACGCTTACCACGTCACTTTTGAGTTTGAATGGCGGACTGGCCAACCAGTTGCTCCAGGCGCTGACAGGTTCACCTAATGTACTGAGTCTCAATGCCGTCGATTATCAAGGGCTGGCGCAAGTCAATCTGAAACTCGGTAACATTCTCGCCGATTTACCGGTAGGCACGAGCACGTCCGTACTCAACGGCACCGTGACGCTTGGTCAACTGGCCAATGCGATGGTGCAAGCCGCGACGCAGCAGAACCTGGTGGGCGTGAATCTGAACGTCCTGAATGCAATCGTCGCGGGGCTTTGTACCAGCAACGTTTGCGGCGGTCCCCAGATTGCTCTTAGCCAACTGGTTTCCGCTGCGGTCTCCGGAGGAAGTTCCGCCGTTGATGCCAGTGTCAATGCGTTCGGATTGTTGTCGACGGCATTGCAGGTTGCGAACGGGACAAACCCGATCATCATCAAGAACTTGTTGGTCCAAACACCGACCGCGCTTGCACCGCTACTGAACATGACTGTGTCGGCTTCGGTGTGGCTCTCTGGCAATCCACCGTCCACTGCAAGCGGCCCGGCGGGACCGTCGAGCTGCGGGACATCCAATTGCACGACCAATACGTCGAGCACTCAAGGGCAGGTGTTTCTTTCCACCAAGATTTCCTTGTTGTCGACCTGCTCGGATAGGTCGCTGGTTTATTCAGGTAACGCTTGCTCTGATGGCAGTACGCCGGTACCGGTGGCGGCCGTCAATCTGCCGGTCACTGCCTATGTGGCGCCGGCACTGGCTGGTGTACCTTCCGTAACCTGCACGGCGAACACAAAGACCGCAACGGTGAATACCCAGACCGGCGTGCTCGTCGCCATGATTGGTGGATCTCCGCCGACAACGCCACCGAGCCTCCAGGTACCTTCGGGCCCTCCGACGTACACGCCCGATGGAAACTCGATTCAGCTTCTGTCCGTGAGTGTGGGTAGTCTGCTGACTCTCACGGGCCTGACGAACGCACCTTTGCTGGGTCCTTTGCTGAACCCCATCCTGGCGCTCGTGGGTCTGGACTCGCTGACAGCCCAGATCAGCCTGAAGACGGGGAAACTGGTTGTCCCGATCGCCAATCAAAACATTGCTCCGCTGACGTTCACGTATTCCACTGCGACGACGCCGCCGACCCTCGCATCGTCGGCGTATGCGTGTCCTTCTTCGAGCACGAGTAATCCATATATGCTGTGCGTTGGTACCGATCAATTCCTTGCGCCTGCCACTCAGAGCTTGTTGAACAACAACCTTTCGCTGGTGCTGTCGGCGAACGGGGGCGTGGCGGGAGCCCTCGCGTTTCTGTTGAATCCATTGCTTGCGAATTTGACGGGCCCGCTCTTGTCGCTGTTATCGCCGATCTTGCTTCCGCTTGTCATGCAGCCGTTGGATTCGCTTTTGACCAGCGTCACCGGTCTGCTCGGCTTGGGTCTGGGAAATGCATATGTGACGAATGCACCGGACGCGATCAAGTGTGGTGACCCTATGCTTGTTAAATGAATATTGAGCGATTCTGTCGACGAATAGGGATGGCAACCCTCTCTGTCCCCTGGATATGCCGCTGATCAGTACAGCCACACTGCGCACCTTGTCATTAACCGAAGCCGTACCCAAAGAATGAGACCCACCCCCGCAATCGCAGAACTCGACCTCTACGTCTGGGAAGGCAAGGCGGACATCGTCGACCGCGTTGCCCGGTGCATGGCGAGCTTCGACGTCGAAGTGATCCGTGCGGACAACGCGGAGATCTCGCCCGAGCGCGCCGCATTGCGGCCGTCGCTCGCGATCATCAGCGTGACGATGATCGAAACCGGCGCGGCGTTCCTGCGCGACTGGCAGGCCAACATCGGCATGCCGGTCGTCTGGGTCGGCGCGGCGCGCGACCACGACGCGTCGCAGTATCCGCCAGACTATTCGCATATCCTGCCGCTCGACTTCACGTGCGCCGAACTGCGCGGCATGGTCGGCAAGCTCGTCACGCAGTTGCGCGCACACGCGGCCGAAACGCTGCAACCGTCCGAACTCGTTGCGCACTCCGAGTCGATGCAGGCGCTGCTGCGCGAAGTCGACACGTTCGCCGACTGCGATACCAACGTACTGCTGCACGGCGAAACCGGTGTCGGCAAAGAGCGCATCGCGCAACTGCTCCACGCAAAGCACTCGCGTTACCGGCAGGGCGAATTCGTGCCGGTCAACTGCGGTGCGATTCCGGACGGCCTGTTTGAATCGCTGTTCTTCGGACACGCGAAAGGCTCGTTTACCGGCGCGGTTGTTGCGCATAAAGGCTATTTCGAGCAGGCGGCGGGCGGCACGCTGTTCCTCGACGAAGTCGGCGACCTGCCGTTGTACCAGCAGGTCAAGCTGCTGCGCGTGCTCGAGGACGGCGCCGTGCTGCGCGTCGGCGCGACGACGTCGATCAAGGTCGATTTCCGTTTGGTCGCGGCCAGCAACAAGAAGCTGCCGCAACTCGTGAAGGACGGCCTGTTCCGTGCGGATCTTTACTATCGGCTCGCGGTGATCGAGCTTAGCATTCCTTCGCTGGAAGAGCGGGGCGCGGTCGACAAGATCGCGCTGTTCAAGTCGTTCGTCGCGGAGGTGGTGGGCGAGGAGCGGCTCGCGCAGCTATCCGACCTGCCTTACTGGCTCGCGGATGCGGTCGCGGACAGCTATTTCCCCGGCAACGTGCGCGAATTGCGCAACCTGGCGGAGCGCGTCGGCGTGACTGTGCGGCAGACGGGAGGCTGGGATGCGGCGCGATTGCAGCGGCTGGTCGCGCATGCGCGCAGCTCGGCACAGCCGGTGCCGGTGGAGAGCGCGGCGGAAGTCTTCGTCGATCGCAGCAAATGGGATATGAACGAGCGCAGCCGCGTGATCGCAGCCCTCGACGCAAACGGTTGGCGGCGTCAGGATACGGCGCAGCAACTTGGTATCAGCCGCAAGGTACTGTGGGAAAAGATGCGTAAATACCAGATATTCGACGAGGAGCCCGAGACGCGCGAAAGCGAGTAATTAATGAGATAAAATCGCGCTGAATTACAACGACACGGGCGGGTATCAAAATTGATGAGCCATATGACGGGGTTGGGGCGGGCGTGTGCGTTGCTCGCCGTGGTAGGGGGCATGCAGGGCGCGCTCGCGCAGGGGCTGGCAGGCAACGGGACGCCGGCAGTACAGCAGGCGTCCGCGCCGGTGGCGGCGATTCCGGTGATCGATCAGCAGGATCAGGCGTCGGTGCAGCCGCAGGCAGGCGAGACGACCGGGCAGAGCACGGTTGACGAGCTGCAGCGCCAGATCCAGGCGCATTCGCTGACGGAAATGCGCACGAACTATAACGGCAGTTATGGCGCGAGCCTGCTTTTCAGCGTCAAGGACGGTTCGTATTTCGTCGCGCTGTTCCAGCAGAAGGCGTTCTGGCGTGTGATCAAGACTTACGACGAAACGCGGGCGGAAGCGATCTATCGCGATTTCTCGCGTCAGGCCGAACGGCTGGCGGTCAACGAGTTGCGCGCGGCGAAGCTGGAATCGCAGAAGGTGCAAATGGACCAGCAGATCGAAGTCACGCAGGAGCGGGCACGACGCCTGCAAGCCGACATCTCGATCGCGCGTCAGCAGCAGGCAGCGGTCGCGGATCGCCAGAAGACGGTGCGTAACGAAACGGCGGCATTGCAGGCGCAGCAGGCGGAACTGCAATCGCAGTTGCGTGCATTGCAGCAGCAGGTGCGTTCCCTGCAGCGCGAGGCCGACGCAGGCTTGCCGACGACGGCACGCTGAGCAGAAACGGGATGGGGCAGGTGCGGCGACATGCCGCGCCGACCGACAAGAAAAAAGGGCAAGCCGGTTGGCTTGCCCTTTGTTTTACTGGCCGTCCGGCACGATTCGCCGGCGGCGCGTGACGATGACCGGCCCGTTGCCGCCGCGTGCATCGGACGGCGACGGGCTGCTCGATGCGTCGCCGGCGTCGCGCGGTGCGCCGTAGCTTTCGCGCGGTTCGCGCGGGGCATAGCCTTCACGGGGTTCGCGCGGCGCGCCATATCCCTCGCGCGGTTCGCGGGAGCCGTAGCCTTCGCGCGGTTCACGCGAACCATAGCCGTCGCCGCGCGACTCGCGGGAGCCGCCGTGCGAGCCGTACGGGCTGTGGCCACCGCCTTCGCGTCCGCCCGGCCGGCCGCCGGTGCGCGGACCGCGCGGGCCGCCGCCGCCGGGGCGCGAGCCGCCGGTGTCGAGCTGGATCGTGGAAATGGCGCGCTTGTAGATGCCTTGCAGACCCACGGGGGTGCGCAGCATCACCAGATACTGGTCGAACGACTCGATGCAACCCGTCAGACGAATGCCGTTGACGAGATAGATTTCAACGCGCTTACGTTCCTTGCGCGCCGCATTGATGAAGTCGTTTTGCGGATGGGATTCTGCGGGATTGGCCATTGAGGTGCGGCAGGAGCCTGCGTCAGAGAATATGTTGTGCGTGTGTGTGGCGTGTTCGCCCACCAAGTGTTTGGCGAGATTTTACCCTGTTCGTTCCGCCAGCGCGCGGTCGTGATTGTGTCGAACCGTAACCCACTATAGACGTTCCCGCGCGTTTTCGCGATTCGGTCGAATGGCTAGTGCCCGTTCCATACGGTGCGTTACGAATCTCGCAGCAGCGCAGCACCTGACGATGCGTATCGCGATTAAAGTCGTCGCGCAAGTCGGGCAGGCCTGTAGATCAGGGATACGGGACATGAGCACAAAGACAATCGAGGGATGGCCCGGGAGCGCAGCGTTGCTTGCTTCCGGCAGGGCAATGGCAGGGCACGTCGGCCTGTCGGCTGGTATCGGCGTGCCGGTCGCGCCAGTCTATGCCGAGACGGCACCGGTCTATGTGGCGCAGCAGCCGGCGGTGGTCGCGTAGCCGGATGACGGATACGGCTATTACGGCGACGATCGCTACCGGAAATGGCGCTGGCACCATGAGCGGCACTGGCGCGAGCATCGCGACGACGACTAAGCCGATTGTGCGTGTTGCCGGAGCACGGCCGGGATCGTCCCGCCGCGTCCCGCCCGGCTCGCTTAACCTTGCTTCCCGGCCTTGATCCTGGCCATTTCCTCGTCGCGCAGCGCGCGGCGCAGGATCTTGCCGACGTTCGTCTGCGGCAACGCTTCACGGAATTCGACGAATTTCGGCATCTTGTAGCCGGTGAGATTCTTGCGGCAGTGCGCGAGCACGTCCTCGACGGTCAGCGCGGGATCGCGGCGCACGACGAATACCTTGATCCGCTCGCCCTGTACTTCGTCAGGGATGCCGATCGCCGCCGCTTCGCTGATGCCGGGATGCATCACGAGCACTTCCTCGATCTCGTTCGGATACACGTTGAAGCCCGAGACGAGGATCATGTCCTTCTTGCGGTCGATGAGGCGGATGAAGCCGCGCTCGTCCATCACGCCGATGTCGCCGGTGCCGAGCCACCCGTCGGCATCGATCACCTTCGCGGTCTCGTCCGGCCGCTGCCAGTAACCGCGCATCACTTGCGGGCCGTGCACGCAGAGCTCGCCCGGCTCGCCGATGCCGGCCCAGGTGCCGTCCTCGCGTCGAAAGCGCACGACGGTCGACGGTGCGGGCAGACCGATCGAGCCGCTGAACGCGGCCATGTCGGTCAGGTTCACCGGATTCATCGTGACGATCGGCGAGCATTCGGTGAGCCCGTAGCCTTCGACGACCGGCCGGCCCGTGACCTGGTGGAAGCGCTCCGCGACCGCGCGCTGCATCGCCATCCCGCCCGCCATCGCGAGCTTGAGCTTCGAAAAGTCGCGCTTGCGGAATTCCTCGTTGTCGAGGAAGGCGTTGTACAGCGTATTGATGCCGGTGATCCCGGTGAAGGTCTCGTGGCGGATGATCTTCATCACCATGTTCGTATCGCGCGGGTTCGCAATCAGGATGTTGCGCCCGCCGAGTCCCATGAAGATGAATGCGTTCACCGTCAGCGAATAGATGTGATAGAGCGGCAGCGGTGTGAGCACCGTCTCGACGTCGCCGGTGACCTGGTCGGCGATCCAGGCCTTCGCCTGCAGCAGGTTGGCGATCAGGTTGCCGTGCGTGAGCATCGCGCCTTTCGCGACGCCGGTCGTGCCGCCGGTGTATTGCAGGAACGCGAGGTCGTCGCGCGTCATCGGCACCGGCTGCGGCTTGCCGCGCATGCCGAGCGCGAGTGCGGAGCGCAGCCGGATCGCCTGCGGCAACTGGTAGGCGGGCACGAGCTTCTTCACGTGCTTCAGCACGAAATTGATCAGGCGTCCTTTCGCATTGAAGCTGTCGGCGAGCAGGTCGCCGAGCGCGGTGACGATGATGTTCTTCACCTGCGTTTCCGGCAGCGCGTCCTGCAGCGTGCGCGCGAAATTCTCGAACACGACGATCGTCTGCGCACCGCTGTCCTTCAACTGATGCGCGAGTTCGCGCGCGGTGTAGAGCGGATTGACATTGACGACGATCGCGCCGGCCTTCAGCGTGCCGAACAGTGCGACCGGGTACTGAAACGAGTTCGGCAGCATGATCGCGACGCGATCGCCCGGCTTCACGCCCGTGCCTTGCAGGTACGATGCGAACGCGTCGACTTTCTGCGCGAGCGTGCGGTAGGTCATCGATGCGCCTGCGCTTACGTAGGCGACGCGTTCGGCAAAGCGGGTCGTGCATTCGTCGAAGAATTGCACGAGGGACGCATATTGCGTGACGTCGATCTCGTGCGGGACGCCGGGCGGGTACGACGCGTACCAGATGCCGTCGGTGTTCGGCGGGAGCTGGGCCGCTGCGGTGGCTGCGGATGCTGACATGATGGTTCTCCGGTGTCTCGGCGAGAGTGAGCGCGTCGGCGCTTGTTCCTGCCCGATATTGTGCAGTCGACGAAAGCCCGCGCGCCGGCACGGCGCCGCACGACATTCGTTCGGCCCGGGCCTGCGCGTGAACGCGGGCCGCATACATGGGCGCCGAACCGGCACGAACGCTTGCATGTCCGCGCGATCCCGCACCCCGCAAGTCATCGATGAAATGCCGCCTGCGCGGCCGTCGGTGCGATCAGTTCGTCGGGTGCAGCGTGACCGTATCGGCGCCTGCCATACCCGGTATCAGCCCGAATGCCTCGCTCGCGCCCGCATCGTCGAGCACTGCGGCGAAGATCGACAATTGCGCGCTGTCGGGCATCGGGGCCTTCAGCGCGGCGACGATCAGCGAAGACAGCCGCGCGATCATCTGCACGTCGTTCATCGTGCGGCCTTGCGAGAATTCGTCGATCAGGCTTTCGGTCTCGGCACCGGCGAGCGCGCCGGACAGCGCGCCGATCGCGAAGTGCAGCCGCCAGCCGAGCTCCGTGCGCGGCAGGTGCGGCAGCGCACGCTGGAACGCGTCGAAGAAACGGCCCGCGACGCTTGCGTAGTGGGCGGTCAGGAAGTTGCGCACGAATGGCGACGGGTCGGTGTACGCGCGGCCGATCAGCCGGAGGAACGCGGGGCCGCCGCGTTCGGGGTCGCGCGATGCCTTCAATGCGGGAATGAACATCGCGCCGAGCACGTGCTCGCAGGTGATGTGCTCACCGAGCTGCGCATCGAAGCGATCGAGGATGCCGAGACGTTCCTGGTTGAGCTGATCGAGCCGTCGAGACAGCATCGCGTGGATCAGCGCTTCCTTGCTGCCGAAATGGTAATTGACCGCTGCGAGGTTCACCGCCGCGCGCGACGTGATCTGCCGCATCGACATTGCCTCGAAGCCATGTTCGATGAACAGATCCTCGGCCGCATCGAGAATCCGCGCCTTCGTCCCGCCGGCCTGTCGAGTGCCGGATGACCGGCCGCCGGACGGCCGTCCCGCAGACGATCGCCCCTCCTGACTTACTGCCATGTTCCGCCTCCCACGCCGGTTTCCCGGCCGCGAACTGGTGATTTGATTATCTGATTCAAACAGCCGTTTTTATTAAGATAAAAAAACGCGGGCGGAGCGGGCAAGCGGGGAATCTGGACAAATTCCTCTAGTTCGATGTGCAGGTGCGGAAAGTCATTCGCGCGCCCCCGGCGGGACGGGGCGCGCGCGATGATGCGATGCGGCAATGCGTGCGATCAGTTCACGGTGGTACGCGTATTGACCGATTGCGTCATGTCGATGCCGCGCCGCTCGCGGCTGAACAGGATCAGCACCGCGATCACGACGGCCACGATGCCGGCGACGAGCGCGAGCGCGTAACCGTAGTTGTTGCCTTGCGAAACCGCGAACGACGCCTGCATCGTCGCGTTACCCGACGCAAGCAGGTTGCCGAGCTGATAGACGACACCGGGGAAGGTCGCGCGAATCTCGTCGGGCGAAATCTCGTTCAGGTGGACCGGGATCACGCCCCATGCACCCTGCACGGAAATCTGCATCAGGAACGCGCCGGCGGCGAGCGCGACCGGGCCGCTCGAGAATGCCCACAGCGGCAGCACCGGCAGCGCGATCAGTGCCGCGATGAAGATCGCGCGGCGGCGGCCGATGCGCTCCGAGATCGCACCGAACGACAGGCCGCCGACGATGGCGCCGATATTCAGCACGATCGTGATCCACGACACGGTGTGCGGATCGAAATGGTGTTGTTCGCGCAGGAAGGTCGGGTAGAGATCCTGCGTGCCGTGCGAGAAGAAGTTGAACGCGGTCATCAGCACGATCGCGTAGATCGTGAGCTTCCAGTTCTGCTGCAACGTGGCCCAGAGACTCGGCCGCGCACGCTTTTCCATCTGCTTCCAGGCCGGCGATTCGGGCACGTGCGTACGCACGTACAGCACGAGCAGCGCGGGCAGCACGCCGACCATGAACATCCCGCGCCAGCCGATGTACTGGTAGAACAGGCCGAACACGATCGACGCGAGCAGGTATCCGCTCGGATAGCCGGCCTGCAGCAGGCCCGACACGATGCCGCGTGCATGGGTCGGCACGGTTTCCATCGTCAGCGCGGAGCCGACGCCCCATTCGCCTCCCATCGCGATGCCGAACAGCGCGCGCAGTACCAGCAGGGCGGTCAGGCTCGGCGCGAAGCCGGATGCGAGTTCGAGCACGGAGTAGCACGCGATGTTGACCATCAGCGTCGGACGGCGACCGAAACGATCGGCGAGCCGGCCGAAGATCAGTGCGCCGAGCGGGCGCATGGCGAGGGTCAGCGTGAGCGCGAAGGCGACGGCGGGGATCGTCGACGCGAATTCGGCGGCGATGTCCTTCAGCACGAAAACCATCAGGAAAAAATCGAACGCATCGAGCGTCCAGCCCAGATAGGCGGCGATCGTGACGTTGCGTTGTTCGCGGGTCCAGCTCATGTCCGAAGTCTCCTCGTTGGCTAGCGCGCTTACGATGTGCAGAGGGACGCCGACCCGGCTGCGCGCGGCGCGGGGGCATGGATCGAGTGTAGGCCGCAGCGTCGTGCGATGTGGGGCGCGATAACGTCGAATCGGGAATAATCCCTACGAAATGAACTGTTGCGAAAGCGAAAACGGAGGGCGGCGAGCAAAGCGACAGGCGGATGTATCATTGTGGAAGGCTTTTTGTATCAATTATGTAATGTGCTCGATGCACATCGCCGTCGAATCAGGAGTCCGGATGACCGAACGTTGTGCTGCTGCGTTGCCCGTGTTCGAGACCGAGAGGCTGTGGCTGCGTCCGCGCGTGCTGGCCGATCTCGACGCGAGCATCGCGATGGATCGCGATCCCGAAGTCACGCGGCATATCGCGGGTCCGTGGCACGATCCGGTCGAGCATCGTCGTTTCGTCACGCACCGGATCACGCGCGACTATCCGCCCGGCCTCGGCTACTGGTCGATCTTCGAGAAGCACGCGCCCGACGTGTTCGTCGGCTGGATCCTGCTGATTCCCGACTATGCCGACGGCGCCCGCGATGTCGAGATCGGCTGGCGGCTCGTGCGCGCGGCGTGGGGGCGCGGCATCGCGTGTGAAGCCGCGGCGGCCGTCGTGCGTCACGCGTTCGACACCGTGCGGCTGCCGCGCGTGATCGCCGATATCGCCGAGGCGAACACGGGTTCGCTGAACGTCGCGCGCAAGCTCGGCATGCGTCGCGTGAATGTCGTGCACGACGGGATTCCCTACGTTCGCCACCGTCTCGAACGCGACGATCTGCGCGCGTAATTGCCGTGTGCCGGCGCGGCCGGTTGTCAGAGATGGTCAATCACGCGCGCATCGAGGTCGTGACGTATTAACGGCTCGCAGGATCAGGAGTATCGTTGCCGGAAATCAGCAACATGGGGTACGACCATGGCACTCGGCAACGACGTTCATCTCATTCCCCTCAGGCTCGACGCGTTGCGTCCCACGCAGATGACGGTCGGCTATCGCGAAGTGAAAGCGAAGCGCAAGCACTGGAAGGCGCTCGACAAGCGCGCGCGCAAGGCCGCAATCGAATCGCACTGGTTCCCGGCCGTCCTCGGCCCGGACGGCCTGCATTACATCACCGATCACCATCATCTCGGCCTCGCGCTGATCGAGGAAGGGGAGTCGCGCATCAACGCGATGCTGCTGAAGGATCTGTCCTGGCTCGACGACACGATCTTCTGGCGGATGATGGAACACAACCAGTGGGTGCATCCGTTCGGCGCGGACGGCTCGCGTCGCGACTACGCGCATCTGCCGAAGGCGCTCACGGGGCTAGAGGACGATCCGTATCGCAGCCTCGCGGGCGAACTGCGCACGGCGGGCGGTTACGCGAAGGACGCGACGCCGTTCAGTGAATTCCTGTGGGCCGACTACCTGCGCCAGCACGTCACGCTCGACCAGATCCGCAAGAATTTCGCGAAGGCGCTCGACGTCGCGCTGCATCGCGCGCACGACCAGGACGCGCGCTATCTGCCCGGCTGGTCGGGCGTCATCGCCGTCAAACCCTGAAACGCGCACGGTGCCCATCGCTCCATGACGACCGTCCCGATCCGCCCGGATGCCGGCCCGCAGCATGCCGACCATTTCGCTGCAGTCGTTGCGGCGCCGCCACCTCCGACGCAGCGCATCGGCCTCGATGCGCTGGCCGGCCTGTCGATCGCGGGCCTGCTGATTCCCGAGGCCGTCGCGTATGCGGGCCTTGCCAACCTGCCGCCGCAGGCGGGCCTCATCGCGCTGCTGTCGGGGCTCGTCGTCTATGCGCTGACGGGCAGCAGCCGTTTTGCGATCGTGTCGTCGACGTCGTCGTCGGCAGCTGTGCTTGCGGCGACGGTGCTGGCCGAGTCGGGGATGGCGCTTGCCGCGCAGCTCGCGCTGGCAGCTGCGCTCGTCGCGATGACGGGCGTGCTATTCATCCTCGCGGGTGCGGCGCGGCTCGGCGGCATGTCGGACTTCGTGGCACGTCCGGTCCTGCGCGGCTTCACGTTCGGGCTGGCGCTGACGATCGTCATCAAGCAGTTGCCGAAGATTCTCGCGATCTCCGTGCAGCATAGCGATGCGCCGCGCGTCGCGCTCGATCTCGTCACCGGAGCGCCGCATGCGAACCTCGCGAGCGTTGCGCTCGGCGCGGCCGCGCTCGCACTGCTGTTCGTGCTCGGGCGCCGCTCGCGCGTGCCCGCGACGCTCGTCGTGATCGTGCTGTCGATCGCGGCCGGCTACGTATTTGACTGGCAGCACTACGGGATCGCGATCGTCGGGCACATCGACTTCCGGCACCTCGAATTCGGGTTGCCGCACCTCGACCGCAATGCGTGGATGCAGACGGTCGAGCTCGCGTTCGCGTTGATGCTGATCCTGTATGCGGAATCGTACGGATCGATCCGCAACTTCGCGCTGAAGCATGGCGACAGCGTGTCGCCGAACCGCGATCTCGTCGCGATCGGGTGTGCGAACCTCGTGTCGGGATTGCTGCACGGAATGCCGGTCGGCGCCGGCTATTCGGCGACGTCCGCGAACGAGGCAGCCGGCGCGCAATCGCGTTTCGCGGGGCTGTGGGCCGCCGGCGTGGTCGCGCTGATCGTGTGGTTGCTGCTGCCGCAGCTCGCACGCACGCCGGAGCCCGTGCTCGCGGCGATCGTGATCTTCGCGGTCAGCCATTCGCTGCATCCCGCGGTGTTCCGGCCGTACTGGGTGTGGCATCGCGACCGGCTCGTCGTGATTGCCGCGCTGCTCGCGGTGCTCGTGCTCGGCGTGCTGCACGGGCTGCTTGCGGCAATCGGTGTGAGCCTGCTGCTGACGTTGCGCAAGTTGTCCGAGCCGAATGTCAGCGTGCTCGGCCGGTTGCGCGACGGTCACGACTTCGTCGACGTCGCGAACCATCCGGATGCGAAGCCCGTGCCGGGCGTGTTGATCGTGCGGCCCGAAGCGCAACTGTTCTTCGCGAATGCGGACCGCATGCTCAATCGCGTGCGTGCGCTGATGAAGGCCGCACCCGATACGCATGCCGTGATGCTGAGCCTCGAGGAAACGCCGGACGTCGACGGCACGACGATAGAGTCGTTGCGTACGTTCGCGGCCGAATGCGCGGCGCGCGGGCTGCAGTTCTCGATCGTGCGGCTCAAGGAGCACGCGCTGCATGCATTGCGTCGTGCGGCCGACGATACGCTACGCGATGATGCAATGTCCGAACTGAGTGTCGACGAGAGTCTGCAGGTGCTGCAGGCGGGCGGCAACGGCGCGAAGGGCGGTGCGTGACGATGCGGCGAGCGCCGCGTAGTGCCGCCCAGCGCCGTCTAGCTGGATAACGCGGTGTCGGCCGGTTCGACGGCAGCACGGTTCGCGATGACGTCGGCCACCTCGGCGGCCGTCGGCGCATACGCGCCTGCGTGCGCACAGGCGACCGCGGCACAGGCTGCCGCATAGCGCAGATGCCCGGCAGCCGTTGCGTCGGGGCAGGCGAGCTGGCTGGCGAGCCAGCCGCCGATGCTGGCGTCGCCGCAGCCGACGGTGTCGGCAACCTCGGTCGCGAACGCCGGCTGAAACAGCACGGTATCGCGATGCAGCAACTGCATGCCGGACGCACCGCGCGTGACCAGCACGGCCGCATCCGGCGCCCACGCGCGCAATTGCGCGAGCGCGGCGGCTTCGTCGAGTTCGGGGAACAGGCCGCGCAGATCCTCATCGGATACCTTGATCCAGTCGGCGAGTACGGCCAGCCGGCGCAGCGTGTCGCGATACGACGGCGCGGCCATCGGTGCCCGGTAGTTCGGGTCGAACGAGATCCGCTTGCCGGCTGCGCGCGCGGCCTGCACGAGCTCGATCAGCCGCGCCGCGAGCGGCTCGCGCACGACGCCGAGCGAGCCGACATGCACGATCTCGGCCGCCTCCAGCGCACCGTCGGGCAGGTCGGCCGGATCGAATGCGAGATCGGCGCTGTGCTCGCCGATGAAGAAGTAGTCAGGCTGCTGCTTCGACACGACCATCGCGAGTAGCGGCGCGCGCTCGACCTGCCGGATGAAGCGCAGGTCGAGCCCGGCATCGGCACTCTTGCGCACCAGGTCATCGCCGAAGATGTCGCTGCTGACCGTGCCGGCGAATGCGGTCGGCACACCGAGCCGCGCGCCGACGCGCGCCACGTTCCAGCACGAGCCGCCGGCGACGCTGCGCCAGTGCTGCGCGTCGTCGCGGATGAAATCGGTCAGCGCTTCGCCGAATACGATCAGGCGGGGAAACGTCGTCGTCATGTCGAAACCTTGTGCCGCGGCGTGTCGCACGGCACAGCAGCAGTTGAGGTGAACGGGCGCGCGCCGACGTGTGGCGCGGCCCGGTACGGCGGGCACGTGGCGCGATCAGCGCGGGCTGCTCCAGCCCTTGTAGCTCTTCACGTTGTCGCGCGTGATGAGCGTCGGCTCGATCAGGATCATCGGATTGGCCGGTTTCTGGCCGTTCATGATCCCGTAGCCGACGTTCACGGCCTGCTGCGCCATCGCCCACGGATCCTGGCTCGCCGACGCTTGCACGAGCGTATTGGACTTCAGCGCCACTTCGATGTCGGGCGCGCCGTCGACCGACGTGATGACGATACCCGGGCGGTTCAGCTGTTTCGCCGCGAGATCGCTGCCGATCGCCTGCGGATCGTTGATCGTGAACACGCCGTCGAGCTTCGGAAAGCGCGTCAGGTAGCCCTGCATCGCATTCATCCCGCCTTCGCGCGAGCCCTTGCCGTCCTGGTCGCTCGACAGCAGCTTGATGCCGGGGTTCTTCGCGAGCACGGCCTTGCAACCGTTCACGCGGTCGATCACGGCCGACACCTGCGGGCCGTTCTCGATGATCACGTTGCCACGGCCGTTGAGCTTCTTCGCGAGGAAGTCGCACGCGAGTTCGCCGGCCTTCACGTTGTTGGTCTGCACAGTCGCGTTCGCGCCGGCGGCCGCGACGTCGACCGCGACGACCGTGATGCCGGCCGCCTGCGCCTTCTTCACCGCCGGCTCGATCGCCTTCGGGTCGGTCGCGTTGAGCAGGATCATGTCGACGTGCGCGGAGATGAAGTTGTCGATCTGCGTGAACTGCTTGTTCAGGTCGTAGTCGGCCGACACCGCGGTGACCTTGGCGTTCGGATTGATCTGCTTTGCGCGCGCTTCGGCGCCTTTGACGATCGTGACGAAGTACGGATTGCCGAGCGACCCGACCGTGACGCCGATCGATTTCAGCGGCTTGTCGGCTGCGTGGGCGGCGGCAGTGCCGAAAGCGAGTGCGCAGGCGACGGCGGTCAGGGCGGCTTTGTGCTTGAACATGTCGTTGTGTCTCCGGATGGTTGTTTGGCGGACGGGCGCGGGAGGATCGGCCTGCGTCCCGGGGTTGAATGGTGAGGAAACGATGTCAGGTGCGGGCGGAGTCGCGCTGGCGATAGCGGTCGAGCGCAACGGCGCCGATGATCACGAGGCCCTTGATGATGTATTGCCAGATATCGGATACGCCGAGCAGCACCAGGCCGTTCGTCAGTACCGCGATGATCAGTGCGCCGATCAGCGTGCCGACGATCGAGCCGACGCCGCCGACGAAGCTCGTGCCGCCGAGGATTACCGCGGCGATCGCGTCGAGTTCGTACGACTGGCCGAGCTGCAGGCCGTTGGCCGCATAGAGCCGTGCAGCGGACATCACCGCGCCGAGACCGGCGAGCAGGCCCGACGCCGCATACACGAACAGCTGGATCGCGCGCACGTTGATGCCCGACAGCCGTGCCGCTTCCGGATTGCCGCCGACCGAGTAGATCCGCATCCCGAGCACCGTGCGGCGCAGGATGAACCACGACAGCGCGATCACCGCGCAGGCGATGACGACGAGCCACGGCACGCCGAGGATTGTGCCGTTGCCGATGAACGCGAACGGCAGTTGCGGATTGAAGATGGTCGTGTCGTTGCCGATCAGTCGGGCGACGCCGCGCACGGCGGTCATCGCGCCGAGCGTGACGATGAACGGGGGCAGGCGCAGGAACGAGATCAGGCCGCCGTTGATTGCGCCGAACACGAGGCCGACGACAAGTGCGAACGGCACGCCGAGCCAGCCCCAGCCGGGAATGGTCGACGCGAGCAGGGCGGCGACGGCCGACGCGGCGAGCACCGAGCCGACCGACAGGTCGATGCCGCCCGTCAGGATCACGAAGGTCATGCCGGCGGCGAGCACGATGTTGATCGATGCCTGCTGCGTGACGATCGACAGGTTCTGCAGCGTGAAGAAGCCGTCGGTCATGAACCCGAAGCCGATGCACAGGACCAGCAGCACCGGCAGCATGCCGGCGGTGCGCATCAGCGACTGCATGCGAGCGCGATGATCGGCGCCGCGCATCAGGGGGGTACGGTTGGCGACCGGATGGGCCGTCGCGGAAGCGAGATTCCGCTGCTTGGTCGGGTTGATCATTTCGGTACCTTGAATGAAGAGGGAAATGAAGGGGGCGTGGTCAGTGCGCGTCGGCGAGTTCGGCCTGCGAGCCGGTCGCGAGCGCGATGATCGCTTCCTGCGTGATGGGGGTATGCGTGTGGCCGCCGAGTTCGCCGGCGATCTCGCCTTCGCGCATCACGAGCACGCGATCGGCGACGCCGATGATTTCCGGCAGTTCGCTCGAGATCACGATCACGCCCACGCCCGCGCGGGCCAGTTCGTTGATGATCCGGTAGATCTCGGATTTCGCGCCGATGTCGACGCCGCGGGTCGGCTCGTCGAGGATCAGCACGCGCGGCTTCGTCTCCAGCAGGCGCGACAGCAGCACTTTCTGCTGGTTGCCGCCCGACAGCGCGCCGACGTTCACGTTCGCGTTCGGCACGCGGATCGACAGCGATGCGATCGCGTCGCGCGCGCGTTCGGCGCCGCGTGCGAGATCGAGCGCGCCGAGGCGTGCATCGCGGTTGCACACGGAGATGTTGATGTTGTCGCGCACGCTCATGTCGAGGAACAGGCCCTGGCGCTTGCGGTCTTCCGTCAGGTAGACGAGGCCCGCGTCGATCGCGTCGCGCGGCGAATGCGCGCCGAACGTGCGATCGACCAGCTTCACGTCGCCGCGTGTGCGCGGTTCCGCGCCGAAGATCAGCCGTGCGAGCTCGGTGCGGCCGGCGCCGACGAGCCCCGCGATGCCGAGCACTTCGCCGGCATGGAGATCGAGGCTGCAGCCTCGCACGCGCTCGCCGTCGGCGATGTCGCGGACCGATAGCAGCAGGTGGCCGGGGTCGTACGGCGCATGTTCCTTCTTGTAGAAGCCGGAGATGTCGCGGCCCACCATCATCGCGACGAGCCGCTCGGCCGACAGCACGTCGCGCTCGAGCGTGCCGACGTAGGAGCCGTCGCGCAGCACCGACACGCGATCGGACAGTTCGTAGATTTCCGCCATCCGGTGGCTGATGTAGATGATCGCGAGGCCTTCCTCGCGAAGCTGGCGAATCAGGCCGAACAGGTGCTCGGTTTCGCGCGACGATAGCGGCGTCGTCGGTTCGTCCATCACGAGGATGCGTGCACGGGTGTGCACGGCGCGCGCGATTTCGACGAGTTGCTGCTCGGCGATCGACAGCGTGCCGACGAGCGTGCCTGGGCCGAAAGGTGCGCCGAGACGCTCGAGCACGTCCTGGCAGCCGCGCGCCATCGCCGCGCGGTCGATGGTGCCCCAGCGCCGGTTGCCGCGGCGCAGTTCGCGGCCAACGTAGATATTTTCCGCGACGGTCAGGTTCGGCGCGAGGCACAGCTCCTGGTAGATCACGGCGACACCGGCATCGCGCGCGGCGAGCGGGCCGTCGATGTCGATGCGCTCGCCGTCGATCAGGATCTCGCCGCCGGCGTCGGCACGATAGGCACCCGACAGAATCTTCATCAGCGTCGATTTGCCCGCGCCGTTCTCGCCCATCAGGGAGTGGATCTCGCCCGGATAGACGGTCAGGCTGACGTTGTCGAGCGCGCGCACGGCCGGGAACGTCTTGCTGATCCCGCGCATCTCGAGCAGCGGCCGGGGCGACTCAGATCGCGACATGGTTGACCTCCTGCGATTCGGTGCGGGCGCCCTTGAGGATGCCGGCCCGCGGAGAGAAGTTGAAAAACATCGGCAGTGTCGCGGCGCCGATCGCGCCGGCGTCGGCGCCGAACGTGCCGCGCACGAGTGTCGGCGTGCCGCGCGCTTCCGGGGCGGTGGCGACGAGTGCGGCGCGCAGGCGGCTCGTCACTGCATCGAGCAGGCCTGCATCGGTGTCGGCGTCGAGCACGACCACCGGCGCATCGACGACGCACAGCACCGCGCGCAAGGCCGGCGCGAGCGCATCGACACAGTCGTCGATCCATTCGTCGACTGCCGGCAGGCCGCGTGCGATGCAGGCCTCGAGATCGGCGCGGTTCTCGACCGTCTCGCCGTGATGGCGCAGGTGACGCACGAGCGCATGCAGCGACGCGCGCGCGAGCAGGATGTCCCACGGGCCGCGCGGCGGGGGCGCCGACACGAGCCGGCTCGGCGGCACCGGAATCACGGCGATGTCGCCGGCGTTGCCGGTCACGCCGCGCAGGCAGTCGCCGTCGATCGCGATGCCGCCGCCGATCGCGGGTCCGATGAACAGGTAGACGAAGTCGTCGCACTGCCGGCCGTATCCGTAGAACAGTTCGGCGATCGCGGCTGCGTTGCCGTCGTTTTCACCGAACACGGGTAGCGACAGCGTGCGCCCGAGATCGCTCGCGAAGTCGACGTCTTCCCACGCACGGAACGTGTCGGGCGCGAGGCCCAACTCGCGCATCCATGCGCCGAGGTTGTAGGGCTGGGCGACGCCGACACCCGTCAGGCGTGCGCGCTCATGGTCGGGCAGCAGGTCCTGCATCGCGTCGATATCGCGCCGAACGATGTCGAGCACGTCGGCGGGCTGGGGGAGCAGCGTGTCGTGCGAGCGGCGGCCGAGCACATCGCCGGCGAAATTGACGAGCGCCGTTTCGATGCGCATCCGGTCCAGATGGACGCCGATGCCGAACGCGCCGCGCGGATCGAGACGGATCAGCGACGCAGGCTGGCCGCGCTGGCCTTCGGTGCGGCCGGCGAATTCGATCAGCTTCGCATCGGCGAGCGACGCGATGATGCTGCCGACCGCCGTGCCCGTCATGTTCGCGAGACGCGCGAGGTCGGCCTTCGACGCGCTGCCGGCACGGCGCAGCGTCTTCAGCAGCAGGCGCTCGTTATAACGGCGCACGTTGGCCGAGTTGCTTCCCTGGCCGATGTGCGGGCTTCGCATGGTGTCTCCTTCCATGGGGCGTCGTCGGCTGACGCATTAAATAAATCATGTTGATTTATTTAACCGCGTGACAGACTGCATGTCAGCCTAGGGAAATCCCGGTTTCGTTCGGGGATGCGGGAGAGGGGGGGCTTTCGCCCTGGGGCAATCGGGGCGGGAGAGAGGGTGTTTCAGGCGTGCAGCGGCGTGTCACGCGCATCGCGGACAGGCTGCATGTCCGCGCGGGGTGATGTCTGCCAGTGCAGCGTTTCAGCGTGATCTCGTGGGGCGGCGATTTGCGGTTGCGCCTGATGTGGAGGTCGGCCTGTTAGGCTTCAGCGCGGATGTCGGGATGCGAGGATGGCGAGAGAGGGGATTCGGCGCGCCGTGCCCGTTGTCGGGGCGATGTGGGGCGCACCGTTGTATTGCTTCCGGGAGCGGAAATGAAAAAAGGCCGGCTAAAAGCCGACCTTTTTAAAAACAGATGGTGCCCAGGAGAGGACTCGAACCTCCACGATGTTGCCACCGCTAGGACCTGAACCTAGTGCGTCTACCAATTCCGCCACCTGGGCACGTTTCGCTTGCTGCGATGCGAAGACCGCTATTCTAGCGTGTTTGGGAGATCTGTCAACACAATTTGAGGTCGCGAACGCAAATAATTTCACGACGGGCTGGTTTGCTTGCTGCGCCCGAAGAGAGGGCGTCGAAGTGCAGGGGTATGGGCGATGCGACAGGATTTCGCGGATGTGAACCAGGACATGTGCGCAGGCATACGTAGCAATTCGGCGCCGGAAATGAAAAAAGGCCGGCTAAAAGCCGGCCTTTTTAGAAAACAGATGGTGCCCAGGAGAGGACTCGAACCTCCACGATGTTGCCACCGCTAGGACCTGAACCTAGTGCGTCTACCAATTCCGCCACCTGGGCACGTTTCGCTTGCTGCGATGCGAAGACCGCTATTTTAGCGTGTCTGACGAGACTGTCAACACAATTTCTTCGATGACGATAAAAATATCGCGCATTGCGTGTTCGGGACATCAGGCGCCGATCGGATCCGCGCGCTTCGACGTGAAATTCCAGCGCAGCGCTTCGCTCGTGTCGATGCGGGCGGGCAGGAGGCCGGCCGCGAGAAACGTATCGGCGATCTTCTGCTGCTCTCCGAAGTTCTGCGCGACCACGGTGCGTACGAGATAGCTGCGTCGCGCATTGGCGCGCGCGATCGTCGGTGCGTCGAGCCCCCAGATCGGCGCGAGCGTATTGGCCGCTTCCTGCGGGTGCGCGCGCAGCCATGCGCCGGCCTGCGACAACTGGTCGAACACGATCTGCATGACGTCGGGGCGCGCGGCTGCAAAGCCGCTCGATGCGAGGTAATAGCGCTGGTATGAAGCGAGCCCGCTGCCGTCGGCCAGAATCCGCACGTCCGGATTTGAGTCGACCGACGCGACATAGGGATCCCACGTGATCCACGCATCGACGCTGCCGCGCTCGAACGCCGCGCGGCCATCGGCCGGCGTCAGGTAGTGGATCGCCGTGTCGGCAGGGGCGAGCTGCGTGCGTGCGAGCGCGGCGAGCAGCAGGTAGTGGCTGCCGGCAGCCTTCGTGACGGCGATGCGCTTGCCCTTCAGATCGGCGAGCGTATGCAGTGTGCTGTCCTTCTTGACGATGATGGCCTGTGCCTTCGGCGACGGCGCCTCCTGAGCGACGTATACGAAGCGTGCATGCGCGGCCTGGGCGAATACGGGTACCGTGTCGGCCACGTCGGCGCTGAAATCGACGGCGCCGACGTTGAGCGCTTCGGTCAGCGGCAAGCCGCTCGCGAATTCATGCCACGACACGCGCAGCCCGAGCGGCGCCAGCGACTGTTCGAGCGTGTTGCGTGTCTTGAGCAACGTGATGAGCGTCGACGATTTCTGGTATCCGATGCGCAGCACGGAAGGCGTGCTCTCGGCGTGCGCCCGGATGCCGGCGGCGCTCAGGCCGGCGGCCAGCATAGCGCGCGTGAACGCACGGCGGTTCATCGGCGTCATGGGTTGTGCTCCTCGTTGGGTTCGTTGCGAACAAGGCGGCTAACGTACCAACGGGGGAGGGCGATCGATAAACGATTAATTCTGCTATCGATCGGAGTGGCCGGCATAAGGGCGAGCCGGTGCGCGATGTGCGACTTGAAATGGAAAAAGGCCGGCTAAAAGCCGGCCTTTTTAGAAAACAGATGGTGCCCAGGAGAGGACTCGAACCTCCACGATGTTGCCACCGCTAGGACCTGAACCTAGTGCGTCTACCAATTCCGCCACCTGGGCACGTTTTGCAGTAGCTGCTTGCTGCAAAGAAGCGAAATTATAGCGCCCCAATTATTCGTGTCAACACTTTTTTGCGATGGGCCGCAAACGGGCCGCCGAGGCGCCTGCACGCGGCATTCGCGTCATTTGGCAACACAGGCGGGTGATAGAATGATCCGTCGCCGTCACTATAGAACTGTCTGACGGACACTTCTATGTTGATGCCGTGCACCATCAGTCAACGCAACGAGAACAATCATCGACAAACCCTTGAGCAAATATCCGTACCCCATTCCGAGCCGTGAAGAAATTCTCGGCGTGCTGCGTACGAGCGACGCGCCGCTGGCCGCCAACGATATCGCCGAAGCGCTGTCGATCAAGCGTCAGGAGCGCGAGGGGTTCTTCCGGCGTGTCGCCGCGATGGAACGCGACGGCCAGATTCGCCTCGACAAGCGCGGTCACTACCAGCTCACCCATCCGTCGAACTTCGTTGCCGGTCGCGTGCAGGGGCATCGCGACGGCTACGGGTTCGTGATCCGCGACGACGGTCAGGACGATCTGTTTTTGCCGAACGGTGAAATGCAGAAGGTCATGCATGGCGATCGCGTGCTTGCGCGGATCGTCGGCTACGATCGCCGCGGCCGTCCCGAAGGGCACGTCGTCGAAGTCACCGAGCGAGCGAACAAGCGCGTGATCGGTCGCCTGCTCAATGAAAACGGCGCGCTGATCGTCGCCCCCGAAGACAAGCGCATCGGCCACGACATCCTGATCACGCAGAACGTGAAGAAGGCGAAGGTCGGGCAGGTCGTCGTCGTCGAGTTGACCGATTTTCCGAGCCGTCATTCGCAACCGCTCGGCCGCGTCGTCGAGGTACTCGGCGACATCGACGATCCGGGCATGGAAATCGAGATCGCGGTGCGCAAGTACGGCGTGCCGCACGAATTCAATCAGCCGGCGCTCGACGAAGCCGCCGCGCTGCCGGACAAGGTACGCCCGGCCGATCTGCGCTTCCGCGTCGACCTGCGCGACGTGCCGCTCGTGACGATCGATGGCGAGGATGCTCGCGACTTCGATGACGCCGTCTACTGCGAGCCCGTCAAGGTCGGCCGTGGCGACGGTTTTCGCCTGATCGTCGCGATCGCCGACGTTTCGCACTACGTGCAACCGGGCAGCGGCCTCGACGCCGACGCGCTCGAACGCAGCACGTCGGTCTATTTCCCGCGCCGCGTGATCCCGATGCTGCCGGAGAAATTGTCGAACGGCCTCTGTTCGCTGAATCCTCAGGTCGACCGCTGCGTGCTCGCGTGCGACATGGTGATTACCGCGCGCGGCGAGATCAAGGCGTACCAGTTCTATCCGGCGGTGATCCACTCGGCCGCGCGTCTGACGTACACTGAAGTCGCGGCCGTGCTGTCGAACACGAAGGGGCCGGAGGCCGCGCGTCGCGCGGACCTGCTGCCGCACCTGCAGGACCTGTACGGCGTCTACAAGGCGCTGTTCGCCGCGCGGCAGAAACGCGGCGCGATCGACTTCGACACAACCGAGACGTACATCGTCTGCAACTCGCAGGGCAAGATCGAGCAGATCGTCCCGCGTCAACGCAACGATGCACACAAGCTGATCGAGGAATGCATGCTGGCCGCGAACGTCTGTGCGGCCGACTTTCTGAAGCGCAACAAGCATCCGGGGCTGTACCGCGTGCATGCGGGGCCGACGCCGGAGAAGCTCGAGAACCTGCGCGCGTTCCTGCGCGGCATGGGTCTGTCGCTCGGCGGCGGCGACAAGCCGCATGCGAGCGATTACGCGGCGCTGATGGCGCAGATCCGCGACCGGCCCGATGCGCAGATGCTGCAGCCGATGCTGCTGCGCTCGATGCAGCAGGCCGTCTACAGCCCGGACAACATCGGCCACTTCGGTCTCGCCTACGAGGCGTACGCCCACTTCACGAGCCCGATCCGCCGTTATCCCGACCTGCTCACGCATCGCGCGATCTACGCGATCCTGTCGGGCAGGAAATACACGCCGAAGGCGCCGGACGGCTTCGAGCTGAACACCGCGCTGTCGCCGCGCGCCCGCGCGATGCAGCAGGCCGACGACGAATCGCACGGCCGCTCGCGCTTGAACACGGCGATCTGGGAAGAGCTCGGCCTGCATTGCTCGGCGAACGAGCGACGTGCCGATGAAGCGTCGCGCGACGTCGAAGCGTGGCTCAAGTGCTACTTCATGCGCGACAAGCTCGGCGAGGAGTACGGCGGGATGGTGAACGGCGTCACGTCGTTCGGCATCTTCGTGCAGCTCGACACGCTCTTCATTGAAGGCCTCGTGCACGTCACGGAACTCGGCTCGGACTACTTCCAGTACGACGAGATCAAGAACGAGCTGCGCGGCGAGCGTACGGGCATCCGTTATCGCCTGTCGGATCGCGTGCGCGTGCAGGTGAGCCGCGTCGACCTCGACGCGCGCAAGATCGACTTCCGCCTCGTGCGCGACACGCCGGTGAAGGCACCGCGCCCGGCACCGGCACCGGCGCCGGCTGCTACCGGCAACGATCGTGGCGGTCCGCGCGTGCGCTCGTTGCCGCCGGCGGAGGATGCCGTGCCGCGCCGCAAGAAGGCGGCTAGCGCGCCGACCGTCGCGGTGAAGGAAGCGCGTGCTGCGCGTGCAGCGAAGAAGAAGGGCGGTACCGCGGCGAAGACGGCAGCGAAGAAGCCGCACCCGCGCAAGAAGTATTGAGCGTTAGGGGCCGCGCGAAGCGCGTGCCCTTGCAGTATCGAGAGACGCCGCGTTCTACCGGTCACCGGCCGGCAACGCGGCGCTTTCCTTTTCCATGGATCGCGGCTGCGCGCGTTGCGCGGCCGCACGTTTGATCGAAGGTTGTTCCAGTCATGTCACGTCTGAAGGTTCTTTACGGTTTTCATGCGGTGACCGCACGTTTGCGGCACGATGCATCGACGGTTGCGGAGGTGCTGTACGACCAGACGCGCCGCGACCGCCGCATGCAGGACTTCCTGCACACCGCGAAGGAAGCGGGCGTGCGGCTGATCGCGGCTGACGAAACGCGTCTGTGGGGGCTCGCGCATACCGAGCGCCATCAGGGCGTCGTCGCGCGCGTCGAGGACATTCCGCTCGCGCAGAACCTGTCCGAGCTGCTCGACGGCATCCAGGGCCCGGCGCTGCTGCTGGTGCTCGACGGCGTCACCGATCCGCACAACCTGGGCGCATGCCTGCGGGTGGCCGATTCGGCCGGCGCGCACGCGGTGATCGCGCCACGCGATCGCGCGGTCGGCCTGAACGCGACGGCTGCGAAGGTCGCGAGCGGCGCGGCCGACACGGTACCGTACATCACGGTGACGAACCTCGCTCGCGCGCTGCGCGAGTTGAAGGAAGCGGGCGTGTGGATCATCGGCACGTCGGACGAAGCGTCGGCGACGCTGTACGAAACGAAGCTCGACGGCCCGGTCGCGCTCGTGATGGGCGCAGAGGGCGAAGGCATGCGCCGGCTCACGCGCGACACTTGCGACGAAGTAATGAGCATCCCGATGGCCGGCAGCGTGGAAAGCCTGAACGTGTCGGTTGCCAGCGGCGTGTGCCTGTACGAAGCGGTGCGGCAGCGACGCGTGAAGGGATGATGCATGCGGCCCGGCGCGATGCGCGAGCCGCCATGACCCGAACGACGTGTGCCGCGATCGCGCGCGGCACACGTCTCTCTGGAACGCGCGAACCATGACCCTGTTCCGTCTCGGCGCATTGTGCGCCGTTCTCGGCCTGCTGTCCGCCTGCACGTCGCCGTCGCTGGTCGAGCGCGGCACCTACTACGCCGACACGAGCCTGCACGCGCGCGGCGCCGATTCGCGCATTCGGTTTCTCGTGATGCACTACACCGAAAGCGACGAAGCGAAATCGCTGCGCACGCTGACGGGCGATTCGGTCAGCGTGCATTACGTCATCCCGCCGCAGCCGCGCATCGAGCACGGGATGCCGGTCGTCTATCAGCTGGTTCCGGAAGCGAAGCGCGCGTGGCATGCCGGCGTAAGCGAGTGGCAGGGCACGACCGAACTGAACGCGGCGTCGATCGGCATCGAGAACGTGAACCGCGGCCCGCTCGATCCAGAGAATCGCACATGGCAGCCGTATCCGCCTGCCCAGGTCGATGCGCTGATCCGGCTGTCGAAGGACATCGTCACGCGCTACGCGATTCCGCCGACGCGCGTGGTCGGGCACAGCGACATCGCGCCGCAACGCAAGATCGATCCGGGCCCGCTGTTCCCGTGGCATGCGCTCGCGCAGGCCGGCGTCGGCGCGTGGCCGGACGACGCGACCGTCGCAGCACGGCTCGCGGGTCGGGATCCGCACGCGCTCGTCGACGTGCGCGAGTTGCAGCTCAAGCTCGCGCGCTACGGCTACGATGTGCCGACCGACGGCGTGGTCGATGCACGCACGCGGCGTGTATTCGCGGCATTCCAGATGCATTTCCGGCCGTCCGACTATACGGGCAATCCGGATGCCGAAACCGACGCAATCGCGCAGGCGTTGCTCGACAAGTATTTCCCCGGCGCGGCGCCGGCCGACGACGCATCCGCGACGGGTGCGCCCTGACGATCGGCGCGCAGGGCGCAGCCGCAGCCGCAGCCGCCGAAAAAGCGTGGCCCGTCAGCCGAGTCCGGTAAACTGGCGGTTTTCCGCAATCCCGCAGCATTTCCTTCCCATGACTCAAGACGAACTCAAACGCCTGGTCGGCCAGGCGGCCGCCGATTATGTGATCAACAACGTGCCGGAAGGCGCGGTGATCGGCGTCGGCACCGGCTCGACCGCCAACTGCTTCATCGACGCGCTCGCCGTCGTCAAGTCGCGCTATCGCGGCGCCGTATCGAGCTCCATCGCGACCACCGAGCGCCTGAAGTCGCACGGCATCAAGGTGTTCGACCTGAACGAGATCGAATCGCTGCAGGTGTACGTCGACGGCGCGGACGAGATCGACGCGAGCGGCGCGATGATCAAGGGCGGCGGCGGCGCGCTGACGCGCGAGAAGATCGTCGCGTCGGTGGCCGATACGTTCGTGTGCATCGCGGATGCCAGTAAGCGCGTGCCGGTGCTCGGCGGGTTCCCGTTGCCGATCGAGGTCGTGCCGATGGCGCGCACGGCGATCGGCCGGCGCGTGACTGCGCTCGGGGGCGTGCCGGTGCTGCGCGTGACGAAGGACGGTGCGCCGTACATTACCGACAACGGCAACGAAATCATCGACGTGAAGGGCCTGCAGATCGCCGACCCGCGTGGCTTCGAAGCGCAAGTGAACGCATGGCCCGGCGTGGTGACGGTCGGCCTGTTCGCCGAGCGCGGCGCGAATCTGTGCCTGCTCGGCACGGAAGCCGGTGTTGAAACGATCGTTTATTCGGTTAATTGAAAGAATTGAAATGAAATTGGCAGGTTGAAATGCACGTTATGGCGGGAGGTAATAACCCGTAACGGATTGCATGTTCAAATCGTGTCGAAATCGCGGCCCGGCAAGCGCAGAGCGCTTCCCGGGCTTTTTTTGTGGCCTTATAAATCACCCCTTCATAAAGAGGGATAACCCTGTCAGGTGTTTACCAGATAGCGAAATATCCCCGAACTCGCCAACTTATAGATCATAAGAACAGTTGTAACCAGGGCCGGCGGAACTGCGGAGCAGGTGTTCGCAAATCGACGCACGGGGAGGTGTCATGGAGCAGGGCAAAGACCGGTCACTGGTCGCCAAAGTGATGGATGGGCTTGTCGCGGGTATCGTCGAAGACAAGTACGGCGGCATTCTGCCGCCGCAGGACGTGCTGTCGAAAGAGTTCGATGTGAGCCGTACGGTAATGCGGGAAGCATTGTCGATGTTGCTTGCGCGCGACATGCTGGACGTGCGTCCGAAAGTCGGTACGCGCGTTCGACCGATGCGCGACTGGCGCATGATCGATGAGGATGTGGTGAGTTGGCGGTTTCGCGCGAAACCCGATCCCCAGTTCATGCGCGACGTCATCGAATTCCGGATGCTGATCGAACCGCGCGCTACCGCGCAGGCCGCGGTACGCGCGACGGCTGTCGACATCGCGGGCATTCGGGAAGCGTTCGAGGCATTCAAGGTGTTGCAGCCCGGCGATCCCGGCTACGACACCGCGGACGAACTGCTGCACACGCGGATCGTCCAGGCGAGCGGCAATCAGTTCTTCCAGCAGATGGCGGCGATCGTGCGCGGTGCAGTGCGTCTCGTGAATCCGCGCGTCGTGCAGAAGGACGGTGCGCACGACATCGCGGTGAAGGCGCATGCGCGCGTCGTCGACGCGATCGAGCGGCGCGATCCGCGCGAGGCCGAAGCGGCGTCGCTCGCATTGATCGATTTCAGCGCCGACGAGATCTCGCGCGATTTCTCCGTCGACGTGCCCGTGCGCGCTTGAATCGGCGCGCATCGTCGTCCGTGCTTCATCCGTGAGTCGTCGAGCCGTTTATCATGACGGCCGGCCGGCAACATGCCGGCCGCCGTTATACGACCGACACGGAAGATCCGGATGAACGACCTCGACAAGCGCCCGGTGCGCTTCGGCATCATCGGCGCAGGCAGCATCGCGCGCCGTTTCGCACAAAGCCTCGCTCACGTGCCGGGTGCCGTGCTCGCCGGCGTGTGGGCACGCCGGCCCGACGCGGCAATCGCCTTTTGCGACGGTAGCGGCGCAACGCCTGCCGCCAGCCTCGATGCACTCCTCGCGAGCGAAGTCGATGCAATCTACATCGCCACGCTCCACGACAGTCATGCGCAGTACGCGCTGGCCGCGCTCGCGGCCGGCAAGGCCGTGCTGTGCGAAAAGCCCGCGACGCTGAACGCCGCACAACTCGACACCGTGCTCGATGCGGCGCGCGCCGCCGGACAGCTCTTCATGGAGGCGATGAAGCCGCCGTTCTTTCCGCTGTACCGGCAGTTGCGTGCGCATCTGCAAGACGACCCGATCGGCGAGATCCGGCTTGTACGGGCGGGTTGCGCATCGTCGTCGGTGCCGGAAGATCATTCCGTCTATCGTCTCGATCGCGCCGGCGGCGCGCTGCTCGACATCGGGATCTACGAAGCGTTTCTCGCGGTCGACTGGCTTGGCGCTGCGCGCGACGTGCAGACGCTCGGCCGTATCGGCGCGACGGGCGTCGACATGTTCGCGAGCCTGAACAGCCATCACGCGAATGGCGGGATCGCCCAGCTCTTTTGCGGGCTCGACGTGATGGGGCGCGGCGACGCGCTGATCGCCGCAGCGGGCGGGCACGTGACGATTCACGAGAAGTGGTGGAACCCCGCGCGCGCGACGATCCGCTATGCCGATGGCCGCACCGTCGAGCTCGATGCGCCGGTCGACGGCGGCGGCCTCAACTACGAGACCGAACATTTCTGCGATTTGCTGCGCGCGGGCAAACTCGAGAGCCCGATCATGACGCACGACCATTCGCGACAGATGATCGCGATGACCGATGCGGCACGTGCGGCGCTCGGCGTGCGTTATTCGGGCGAGTAAGCGGGAAGAACGGCGGGCGGGAAGAACGGCGGGAAAAGCAGATGCCGGGGCGCGCAAGCGCCACCCGGCCGATGATGTGCGTTCAGTGCCGCGCGGGCAGCGACAGACGTTTTTCGTACCAGCGCTGGACCCATTCGAGGATCTGGCACAGCACCCAGTACACGGCTGCGGCGGCGAGGTACAGCGGCAGCGGCTGATAGGTTGCCGCGATCACTTCCTGCGCGCTGCGCAGCAGTTCGGTCACGGTGATCACCGACACGAGCGACGTGTCCTTGATCAGGCTGATCAGGCTGTTCGACAGGCTCGGTACCGCGATGCGCAGCGCCTGCGGGCCGATCACGTAACGCAGCGTCTGGCTCCACGACAGCCCGAGGCTGTACGCGGCGAGCCATTGGCCGCGCGCGATCCCGTTGATCGCACCGCGCATGCTTTCCGACATGTAAGCAGCGACGTTCGCCGACAGGGCGATGACGCCGGCGGGCGTCGGGTCGAGCGAAATGCCGAGGCTCGGCAACCCGTAATAGATCACGAAGATCTGCACGAGCAGCGGCGTGCCGCGCATCAGGCTTACGTAGCCGCGCGCGAGCCACGCAAGCGCGTTCACCCAGATGCGCTCGAAGCCTTCGAGCGGTTCGCTTTGCCGGATGCCCATCATCGCGAGCACGACGGCGCCGAGCAGGCCGAACACCATCGACAGCACGGCGAACTTGACGGTCAGGACGGCACCTTGTGCGAGCACGGGCAGCGATTGGACGAGCAGGGACGTTGTCGACATGGAATACGAATCGAATGCGTGCGCGAAAGCGCAATCATAAACCGGACCGATAAAACAAAGGGCGGCATCGTTGCGGATGCCGCCCTTTCCGGCCCGCCGTCAGGCGGGAAACAGAGGCGTGCTTACTTGATCGGTTTCGTCACGTCGATGCCGAACCACTTGTCCGAGATCTTCGTGAACGTGCCGTCGGCTTCGAGCTGCGCCATCGCGTCGTCGATTGCCTTCTGGAACTTCGGGTTGCCCTTCTTGAACGGGATGCCCGACGGGTTCGCCGAACCGACGTTCGCGCCCGGGCGCAGCGGCAGTTGCGCGTTCTTCGTCAGATACGCGAGCATCAGGCGATCGTTCAGTGCCGCGTCGAGGCGGCCGGCCGAGAGGTCGCGCAGGTATTCGGGCGCGCCCGGATAAGTCTTCACGTCGATGCCGGGCACCGACTTCGCCATGTCCATGTAATTGGTGCCGAGCGCCACGCCCAGCTTCTTGCCCTTCAGGTCTTCCAGCGACTTGAACTGGCGCGGGTCGTCCTTGCGCTGGATCAGCTGCGCGGACGAATACGTGTATGCGGGCGAGAAGTCGAGCGTTTCCTTGCGCTGGTCGGTGATGCCGACCTGGTTGGCGATCACGTCGAACTTGCCGGCCTGCAGGCCCGCGATGATGCCGCTCCATTCGGTCGTGACGAATTCGGCCTTCACGCCGAGCTTCGCGGCCACCGCCTTCGCGATGTCGACGTCGAAGCCGACGAGTTCACCTTGCGGGTTCTTCGAGTTGAACGGCGGGAACGTGCCTTCGAGGCCGACACGCAGCGTGCCGCGTTGCTTCACCTGGTCGAGGAGGTCGGCCGCGTGCGCGGTGGCCGCGGCGAACGACGTGCCAATCAGGCCGGCAACCAGCAGCTTCTTCAGCAGCGAAATTTTCATCGTGTGAGCTTCCTTGCCCCAGCGGGGCTCATGATACTGACTGTGTGGCCGATGATAGTAAAAATGCAATCGACCATTAAATATCGTTTGTTTATGGCTATATTACGCGGCGCGTTCGCGCGCGATGGCCTTCACGCACTCGGCGACCAGCGCCGGGCCGCGATAGATGAAGCCTGTGTACAACTGGACGAGCGATGCGCCGGCCGCGAGTTTCGCGCGCGCGTCGTCGCCGGAGAAAATGCCGCCGACGCCGATGATCGGCACTTCGCTGCCCACTTGCGCATGCAGCTTGCGGATCACTTCGTTCGACGCGTCGAACACCGGGCGGCCCGACAGGCCGCCGGCTTCGTCCGCGTGCGGCAGGCCCTGCACGGCTGCGCGCGACAGCGTGGTGTTGGTGGCGATGACCGCTTCGATCTTGTGGCGCAGCAGCGTGTCGCCGATTTCCTTGACCTGTTCGTCGTCGAGATCGGGGGCGATCTTCAGCGCGAGCGGCACGAGCTTGCCGTGCAGGTCGGCGAGGCGCTGCTGCTTGTCCTTCAGCGCGGCGAGCAGGGCGTCGAGTTCGCCCGCGCCCTGCAACTGGCGCAGGTTCTTCGTGTTCGGCGACGAGATGTTGATCGTCACGTAGCTCGCGAATGGGTAGACGCGTTCCAGGCAGTAGAGATAATCCTCCGCTGCGCGCTCGATCGGCGTGTCGGCGTTCTTGCCGATGTTCAGGCCGAGGATGCCGCGATAGCGGGCCGCCTGGACGTTCTTTACGAACTGGTCGACGCCGTGGTTGTTGAAGCCCATCCGGTTGATCAGCGCCTCGGCCTGCGGCAGGCGGAACATCCGCGGGCGCGGGTTGCCCGGCTGCGGGCGCGGCGTGACCGTGCCGACTTCGATGAAGCCGAAACCGAGCGACGCGAGGCCGTCGATGGCCGCGCCATCCTTGTCGAGGCCGGCGGCGAGGCCGACCGGGTTGCGGAACGTGAGCCCCATCACGGTGCGCGGCGCGTCGGGCACGCGGGCCGACAGCGCGCAGGCGAGGCCCGTGCGGCCGGCCGCGCCGAGCGCGCGCAGCGTGAGGTGGTGAGCGTCTTCCGCATCCATTTTGAACAGGGATGCGCGGGCCAGCGGATAGAGGGAACTGAACACGGGAATTGGGCGGACGGCCGGAATGAATGACAACCCGCTATTTT
This sequence comes from Burkholderia sp. Bp9016, assembly GCF_003857765.1. Classification (NCBI taxonomy): domain Bacteria; kingdom Pseudomonadati; phylum Pseudomonadota; class Betaproteobacteria; order Burkholderiales; family Burkholderiaceae; genus Burkholderia; species Burkholderia sp. Bp9016. Next base: position 174,118 of record NZ_QTPY01000002.1, on the reverse strand, counting down.
ACCGGGAGTTGCGCGGCAAGGGCGGGGTTCGGTTCGCTGGCGCCTGTGGCGTGCTTCTCGCGCGGTGCGGCGGCCCTTGCATCGAGCCCAAACGGTGCCCGTTGCCGGAGCCGTGCCGTGTTGCCGGTGCGCGCGTCAGTTCGATCCGGAATGCCCGCCGGGAAGCGGCGCACGGGCGAGCGCGGCGTCTACCGGCGGCAGGTCGACGCGATCCGGATCGAGTATCTTCCAGCGGCCGTCGAGCAACCCTTCTAGTGGATGGAAGTTCGCCTTGTAGGCCATCTTCGGGCTTTCGCGAATCCAGTAGCCGAGATACACGTACGGCAGGCCGAGGCTCTTCGCCTGCTCGATCTGCCACAGGATGTTGTAGGTGCCGTAGCTTGCGTGCTGGTCGTCGGGCTCGAAGAACGTATAGACCGACGACAGCCCGTCGCCGAGGATGTCGATCATGCTGACCATGCGCAGCTTGCCGGGCTCGCCGCCCGGGGCGTCGAGGTCGCGGAATTCGACGAGGCGCGAATTGATCCGGCTCTGCAGCAGGAACTGCTCGTACTGGTCGCGGCTGTCGCGATCCATTCCGCCGCCTGCATGACGTGCGGACTGGTAGCGCATGTAGAGCGCGTAGTGTTCCTCGTCGTAGTGCAGCGGCGAGACCGTCGCGACGAGCGAGCGATGCCGCTTCCACATCCGGCGCTGCGTGCGCGACGGCGTGAACGCGCCGACGGGCACGCGTACGGGGACGCATGCACGGCAGCCGTCGCAGTACGGGCGATAGGTGAACACGCCCGAGCGACGGAAGCCGGCCTTCACGAGCTCGGTATAGATGTCGGAGTTGATCAGATGGCTCGGCGTCGCGACTTGCGAGCGCGCGATACGGCCGTCCAGATAGCTGCACGGATAGGGCGCCGTTGCATAGAATTGCAACGCCGAAAGCGGTGAAAGCGGCAGCTCAGTCGGGTGAGTCATGGGCAGCTCTCGATGCAGGGAAGGAGTGCCGCGCTAGCGCTCGATCCCGGAGGGCGCCGCCGGTTCGGCGGGGCCCGTCAGCGCGGCGAGCACGCGCTTGTCGAACTGCCACGGAATCGGCGGTTCGGTTACCGCGCGGCGCACGTGAGCGACAAAGGCTTTGCGTGCGATCTCGCGGCCACCGAGCGACGCTAGATGCGACGTATTCTGCTGGCAGTCTATCATCTCCAGCCCCTGGTCGCGAAGGTGGGCGACGAGCGCGGCCAGCGCGATCTTCGACGCGTCGGTGGCGTCCGCATACATCGACTCGCCGAAAAACATCCGTCCGAACGAAACGCCGTACAGGCCGCCGACACGGCGTCCATCGCGCCATGTCTCGATGCTGTGCGCGTTGCCGGAGCGATAGAGCGACGTATACGCGTCGATGATTTCGGCCGTGATCCACGTGCCGCGCTGTCCGCGCCTCGGCGCCTGCGCGCACGCGCGCATCACGCCCGGAAAATCGTAATCGACGCGCACTTCCCACGCCGGCTCCCGCAGCACGCGCCTGAGCGTCTTGCGCAGCGACGGCGCCACCTTGAATTCATCCGGCGCGAGGATCATTCGCGGGTCGGGGCTCCACCACAGCACGGGCTGGCCGTCCGAATACCACGGGAAGATGCCGCGCTGGTACGCGTCGATGAGGCGTGAAGGCAGCAGGTCGGCGCTCGCGGCGAGCAACCCCGGCGCGCCGGTTTCGGGGCCGAGCGCGCGTTCGATGGGCGGGAACGGGTCGTCCGGACCGAGCCAGGGGACCATGGGTCGCGGGCTCAGCCGTTGCGCAGCGAGCGGAAGATATCGCCGGTATGCACGCCGTAATCGCCGGCGGCGCGATCGGCGAAGAAGAAGCGCAGGGTCTGGCTGACGGTCGGGAACGCGATCTCGTCCCACGGAATGTCTGCTTCGTCGAACAGTTTGACTTCGAGGCTTTCCTCGCCGGCCTCGTAGGCCGGATCGACGAGCCGCGCCAGGTAGAACAGATGGACCTGGTGCACGTGCGGTACGTTGAGCAGCGTGAACAGGTTCTGCACCTCGACGCGCGCACCGGCTTCCTCGAGCGTTTCGCGCGCGGCGGCTTCGGCCGTCGTCTCGCCCATTTCCATGAAGCCTGCCGGCAGCGTCCAGAATCCGTAGCGCGGTTCGATCGCGCGGCGGCACAGCAGAACCTGATCGCCCCAGACCGGCACCGTGCCGACCACGTTACGCGGATTCTGGTAATGGATCGTGCCGCAGTGATCGCAAACGAAGCGCTCGCGGTTGTCGCCCGGAGGAATGCGCGCGATGACTTCGTGACCGCAGACGGAGCAGAATTTCATGTCGAGTGGAGGGGACGAGGTGATGCGAGTGTATCACCGGGGCGGGGCATTCTCGAACGGCCGCGCATGTGTGCCGCATGCTGTGCGAAGCGCAACGGGTAGTGCGCAGGATCGTGCGCGGAAAACAAAAAGCCCGGCGCTGAGCCGGGCTTTTTGCATCGAGTCGGGACGTTGGTTGCGGGGGTAGGATTTGAACCTACGACCTTCGGGTTATGAGCCCGACGAGCTGCCAGACTGCTCCACCCCGCGTCCGTCGAAGAATTGAATTATATGGACTAACCCTCATGCATGCAAGCACTTTCTGACAATCGCGTTGCGATCCCTTGGACATCGCTTGTGGGGCCGGTACGGCGGGCGCGTGCGCTAGAATCGAGCGGTTTGCTTGTGTCGTCATTCCTGTAGCGGTGCCGTGCGCGATTGCGTCGGTGCCGTCGCAACCCTCACTACTGCATCGACGGATTCATGGACATCGCTCACGATCTGCAATCGATCGGCGCGCAGGAACAGGCGCTCGTATTTCCCCATTTCGATCCGGCTCGCGCGTGGGCGCTCGGCAACCGCATGCATGCGCTCGCGACGTCGCGGGGCCACGCGGTCGCGCTCGACATCGTCACGTTCGGACAGCCGCTGTTCTATGCGGCGCTCGCGGGTGCGACGCCCGACAACGCCGACTGGGTGCGCCGCAAGCGCAACGTCGTCGCGCATTTCCGCCGCAGCTCGTATGCGATCGGCCTGCGCATGCAGCAGGCAGGCGCCACGCTCGCCGACAAACACGGGCTGCCGCTCTCCGAATACTCGGCGCACGGCGGCTCGTTTCCGCTGACCGTGGCGGGGGCGGGCGTGATCGGCTCGATCACCGCATCGGGGCTGCCGCAGCGCGCGGATCACGAGTTCGTCGTCGAAGCGCTCTGCGCCGAGCTCGGGCAGGACTACGCCGTGCTGGCGCTCGCAAGGAGCTGAACGATGCAACTGCCGGGTTACGCATGGCTCGCGATCGCGATCGTCGCGGAAGTAATCGGTACGTCCGCGCTGCGCGCGGCCGACGGCTTCACGCGCTTCTGGCCTTCGGCGCTCGTCGTGGCCGGTTACGGCGTCGCGTTCTACTGCCTGTCGCTCACGCTGCGCACGATGCCGGTCGGCATCATCTATGCAGTGTGGTCCGGCGCCGGCATCGTGCTGATCACGCTCGTCGCGATGCTCCTCTATCGTCAGGTGCCGGACGTGCCGGCGGTGATCGGCCTCGGGCTGATTGTCGCGGGCGTCGTGGTGCTGAACCTGTTCTCGAAGATGCAGGCGCACTGAGCGTGCGCCCGCGATACGCCGGATGGCTCACATGATCGATTCCACTTCCGCCGAGTCCGCCCAGCCCGACGTGCGCACGTATGTCGCGAACCGTATCGGGTTTCTCGAACTGAACCGGCCGAAGGCGCTGAATGCGCTGTCGGTCGGAATGATTCGCTTGATGCAGCGGGCGCTCGACGCATGGCGCGACGATCCCGAGGTGGTCGCGGTCGTCGTGCACAGCCCGCATCCGCGCGCGTTCTGCGCGGGCGGCGACGTGCGTTTCTTCCACGACGCGTGGCAGCGCGGCGATCGCGATGCGGTCGACACGTTCTTCATCGAGGAATACACGCTCAACCACACGATCTTTGCTTATCCGAAGCCGTACATCGCGCTGATGCATGGCGTCGTGATGGGCGGCGGCATGGGCATTTCGCAGGCAGCGCGGCATACGGGCGGCCTGCGCGTCGTCACCGATTCGACGAAGATGGCGATGCCCGAAACGCGCATCGGCCTGTTCCCGGACGTCGGGATGAGCTGGTTTCTCGCACGTACGCCGGGTGCGCTCGGCCGCTATCTCGCGGTGACCGGCGCGACGCTCGACGCGGCCGGCGCACTGTATGCACAGCTCGCAGATGTTTATCTCCCGGACGTCGCGCTGCCGGCGCTGCTCGACACGCTGCGCAGCGCGCGCGTCGACAGCGGTGCGCAGGTTGTCGCGTGCGTGGCCGATGCGGCCGCCGTGCACAAGGTCGTGCCGACGCCCGACACGTCGGCGCTGGCCGACGCGCGCGCCGGGATCGATCGGCATTTCGCGCAACCCGAGATCGGTGCGATCCTCGCGTCGCTCGATGCCGAGCAGGATTGTGCGGCGGTGGACGGATGGATCGAGAAGGCGACGCACGCGATGCGCAGCCAGTTGTCGCCGCTGTCGATGGCCGTGTCGCTCGAAGTCGTCGAGCGGGCCCGTGGTGCGACGATGGCCGATTGCCTGCGGCGCGACCTCGACCTCACGCGTTCGACGTTTGCGCAGGGCGACGTGATCGAAGGCGTGCGCGCGCTGATCGTCGACAAGGATCACCAGCCGGCCTGGCGCTTCAAGACGACGGCCGATGTCGACCGGGGGGCCGACGTGCTCGCGATGTTCGACGGCCCGTGGACGCCCGACACGCATCCGCTGCGCAACCTGAAGGATTGACGCGGCGCGGTATCCGGCCACGAAGCGACAAGGCCGCCTGCATGCGCAGGCGGCCTTGTCATTTGCGGATGCTGATTCGATCCGGCTGCGACGGGCGGGGGCCGAGCCGAAGCCGTGCGTCTTACTCGTCGCGGGCGTCGTCCGACATGAAGGCGCGCATGAACACGAGCGCACCGAAGCCCCAGACCGCGTTCGCCGCGAAACCGGCCGCGAGCACCGGCATCATGTTGCCCGACGGCCAGATCCCGCGCAGCGGATCGATCGCGAACACGCGCGCGGCCGTCAGCACGATGCCGCCGAACACCAGCGCGCCGATCCACGGCGCTTCGCGCTCCGGCGACACGCGCAACAGCCATGCCATCGGAACCGCGCAGCACGCGCTGATCAACGCGTTCGCGACAAATTCAGGAATGCCGAGCGGCGCGAATGGTTGCGTGGAGAACCCGGCTGCGGCGATCAGATCGGCCGTGTGCAGCAGCGCGAGCGTGGCTTCGCGGAAGAAGAGGGCGGCCAGGAAGCCGGACAGGAACGGCAGGATGACTTTCTGCATCGATGAGTGCATTGCAGGCGCGGCTGGCCGGGGCCGTCCGCGCGAAGTTATTCGGATAGGTGCGTCATTATAGGGCCCGGCTGCTGCGATATTCGCTGGAGCGTCGTGCTAATCACGAAAGCGGAAAACCTAAGCTCAAAAAAATCGTTCCAAAGCCCTGCGCCGATCCCTAGACTGAGTTCCCAGAAGCAGCCGTGCAATCGCGTACTCGCCCGCTGCACGGCCTGACCGGCGAACCATCCCGACTCGAACGCACACCATGCATGCGTCGCTCACCCGCGACGCGAGCAGGGCCTCGTTTTATCCAGATTCCGGCAAGGACAGTCAAGCAGGAGCAGCAGATGAATGTTTTCTGGTTTATTCCCACGCACGGCGACAGCCGTTATCTCGGCACCGCCGAAGGCGCGCGCGCCGCAGATTACGATTATTTCAAGCAGGTCGCCGTTGCGGCCGACACGCTCGGTTACGACGGCGTGCTGCTGCCGACCGGTCGTTCCTGCGAGGATGCGTGGGTTGTCGCGTCGAGCCTGATTCCGGCGACGCAGCGCCTGAAGTTTCTGGTCGCCGTGCGTCCGGGTATCGCATCGCCCGGGCTGGCGGCGCGGATGGCTGCGACGTTCGACCGTCTGTCGGGTGGCCGCCTGCTGATCAACGTCGTGACGGGCGGCGATTCGGCCGAACTCGAAGGCGACGGCCTGTTCGCCGATCACGATACGCGCTACGAGATCACCGACGATTTCCTGCACATCTGGCGCGGGCTGCTGTCCGCGTCGCACGAGAACGGCGGCTTCGACTACATCGGCAAGCACATTCAGTCGAAAGGCGGCAAGGCGCTTTATCCGCCCGTGCAGCACCCGCATCCGCCGCTGTGGTTCGGCGGATCGTCGCCGGCTGCGCACACGATCGCCGCGGATCACATCGACACCTATCTGACCTGGGGCGAGCCGCCCGAGGCCGTCGCGAAGAAGATCGCGGACATCCGCGCACGTGCGGAAGCACGCGGCCGCACGATCAGGTTCGGCATTCGCATGCACGTGATCGTGCGCGAAACCGAGGACGAAGCATGGCGCGATGCCGAGCGCCTCATCAGCCGTCTCGACGACGACACGATTGCCCGCGCGCAGAAGGCGTTCGCGAACATGGATTCGGAAGGCCAGCGCCGCATGGCCGCGCTGCACGGCGGCAAGCGCGGCGGCCGCGAGGCGCTCGAGGTTTATCCGAACCTGTGGGCTGGCGTCGGTCTCGTGCGCGGCGGCGCGGGTACCGCACTCGTCGGCAACCCCGAGCAGGTTGCGGAGCGCATGCGCGAATACGCGGATCTCGGCATCGAGACGTTCATCCTGTCCGGCTATCCGCATCTCGAGGAGTCGTACCGTTTCGCCGAACTCGTGTTTCCGCTGATCAAGGGCAAGGGCGCGGAAAAGGCGGCCGGCCCGCTGTCGGGCCCGTTCGGCGAGATCGTCGGCAACAACTACCTGCCGAAGGCTGGCCAGAGCTGAACGAAGGAGGCCTGCGATGACAACGAAAACGTCGACGACGGGCGCCGTGCTGGCCGCCCGCGCATGGCGCGCCATCGCGCCGTGGCTCGTGCCGCTCGCGTTGCTGGTCGCATGGGAGGTCGGCGCGCGCGCCGGCTGGCTGTCGACCCGCGTGCTGCCCGAACCTGTCGCGGTCGTGCGTGCGGCATGGTCGCTCGTGACATCGGGCGAGATGTGGGCGAACGTGAAGGTCAGCACGTGGCGTGCGCTGTTCGGCTTTGCGATCGGCGGCGGCGTCGGCCTGGCGCTGGGGCTGGCAACCGGTCTGTCGAAAGCGGCGGAGGTCGCGCTCGATTCGACGATCCAGATGATCCGCAACATCCCGGCGCTCGCAATGATCCCGCTCGTGATCCTGTGGTTCGGCATCGACGAGAAGGCGAAGCTGTTCCTCGTTGCGCTCGGCGTGTTCTTCCCGGTGTACATCAACACCTATCACGGGATCCGCTCGGTCGACGCGAACCTGATCGAGATGGCGAAGAGCTATGGCGTGCGCGGTTTCGCGCTGTACCGCGACGTGATCCTGCCCGGTGCGTTGCCGTCGATTCTCGTCGGTGTGCGTTTCGCGCTCGGGTTGATGTGGGTGATGCTGATCGTCGCGGAAACGATTTCCGCGCAGTCGGGCATCGGCTATATGACGATGAACGCGCGTGAATTCCTGCAAACCGACGTGGTGGTGGTCGGCATCCTGCTGTATGCGGTGCTCGGCAAGCTGGCCGACGTGCTGGCGAAATGGATCGAGCGCGTGACGCTGCGCTGGCACCCCGCTTATCAATCAGGAGCAAAGGCATGAATGCGACGACTTCGGCGGCCGTCTACGGCCCGCTCGCCGGCGCAGACCTCGAGGCCGAACTGGCGCAGGCACGCGTGACCGACGGCGACGCGCGAGACGCGGCGATCGTCGACCGGGACGGCAGTGCATCCGTCGTTCCGCTCGCGCGGCGGCGCACGGGCAGCCCGGCGCCGGACGATGCGGTGACGCTGTCCGGCGTCAGCAAGCGCTTCGGCGAGCGCACGGTGCTAGACAACGTCGAACTCGGCATCGCGCGAGGCAGTTTCGTCGCGATCGTCGGGCGCAGCGGCTGCGGCAAGTCCACGCTGCTGCGTCTCGTCGCGGGGCTCGAGCAGCCGAGCAGCGGGGCGCTCGTGACGCGTGGCGAGGGCGGCGGCGTGCTCGATACGCGGATCATGTACCAGGACGCGCGGCTCTTGCCGTGGAAGACCGTGCTGCAGAACGTGATGCTGGGCCTCGGGCGCGGCGCGCGCGATCAGGCGCGTGCGGTGCTCGACGAAGTCGGCCTGCTCGAGCGCGCGAACGACTGGCCTGCTCGGTTGTCGGGCGGCCAGCGGCAGCGTGTCGCGCTCGCGCGTGCGCTCGTGCATCGGCCGCAGTTGTTGTTGCTCGACGAGCCGCTCGGCGCGCTCGACGCGCTGACTCGCATCGAGATGCATGCGCTGATCGAGCGGTTGTGGCGCGAGCACCGGTTTACCGCGCTGCTCGTTACGCACGACGTGCAGGAAGCCGTCGCGCTCGGCGACCGGATTCTGCTCATCGAGCAGGGCCGTGTCGCCCTCGATCAGCCCGTGCCGCTCGAGCGGCCGCGCGCTCGTGCGTCGGCCGCGTTCGCGGCGCTGGAAGATCACGTGCTGCAACGCGTGCTGGCCGATGGACCCGGGGCAGCCGATCAGCGCGCGGCGCTTGACGTCGATACCGTACGACCGGTCGGGCAGATCCGCTGGGCCGTTTAAATCCGGGCGGCACCCGCCGTTCGTCCTCAGACTTTTTCTTCGGAGCGATCAACCCGATGAGCATCACTGCAATCAACGTGCGTAACCAGTTCAAAGGCAAGGTGAAGGAGATCATTCGCGGGCCCGTGGTGTCCGAGGTCGACGTCGAGACGCCGTTCGGCATCGTCACGTCGGTGATCACGACCCGTTCGGTCGACGAACTCGAACTGAAGGTTGGCGCGGAAGTCGTCGCGCTCGTGAAGTCGACCGAAGTCTCGATCGCGCGCCTCTGAGTGCGTGCCGCCGCCGGGCGGCGCGGACGGGCCGACCGCTCGTCCGTCCGCCTGGCCACGGCGCGTGGTTATTCCGTCGCGCGTTTGCCGCGGTATTCGATGTCGATATGAAGTGCTAGGATGGAACGACACCGATGCCGGAGGCCAACGCATGACCCCCATCCTTTCTCCTGAAGCCATCGAGGCGCTGAAGTGGATCGACCAGTTCGGCGACAGCCGGCCGGTTCCTGCTGCGTTCGACGACGTCGTCTATGCGTTGCTGAACGAAGGGCTGATCTATCAGGCGGCTGCCGACCGCGTCGACCTCACCGACGACGGCAAATCCGTTTTGTCTAACGAATATGATTGAGGGCACGGCGCCGGCCGCAGGGCGGCCCGGCGCTGCGTCGTCACGGAGCGAGCGATGGAACCGAGAGGTAGCGATCTCGGCGATTTCAGCGAGCCGTACCGCGGCTTCGAGATCGAGGTAAAGACCGAGCAGGTCTGGGACGGCGAGCATGCCCACTATCGCGTGCTGCAAGGTGGTGTCGTGCGGATCGACTGGCGGCTCGTGAAGGTCGACGGGGTGCTGCTGACCGAACGGCGCGTGATCGAACGCGTGCTCGAGGAGGCGCGGCGAGCCGTCGATGCCGAACTGGGCGAGGGCGGCCAGGCCTAGCCGATTCCGGCTGGCGGGCCGGCCCGACCGCGTTGCGGTAGAATCCCGGGTTGTCTCCCGCGCCCGCTTGCTGCCCCGATTCCATGTCCGCACCGTCCTCGCTTCCTCCCCGCCGCGTTTCCGTGGCGCCTATGCTCGACTGGACCGACCGTCATTGCCGGTCGTTCCATCGCACGCTGACGCGCGACACTTGGCTGTATACGGAAATGATCACGACGGGCGCGCTGCTGTTCGGCGATGCCCAGCGGCACCTCGCGTTCACGCCGAACGAATCGCCGGTCGCGCTGCAACTCGGCGGCAGCGAACGGGACGACCTCGCACGCGCGGCGAAACTCGGCGAGCAGTGGGGTTATGACGAGATCAACCTGAATTGCGGATGCCCGTCCGAGCGCGTGCAGCGTGGTGCATTCGGCGCGTGCCTGATGAACGAGCCGCAACTGGTGGCCGACTGCGTGAAGGCGATGCGCGATGCGGTGTCGGTGCCGGTGACGGTCAAGCACCGGATCGGCGTCGACGCGGTCGAGGATTACGCGTTCGTGCGCGACTTCGTGGGCACGGTTGCGGAAGCGGGCTGCGAGACGTTCGTCGTGCACGCGCGCAATGCGATCCTGAAGGGGCTGTCGCCGAAAGAGAACCGCGAGATCCCGCCGCTCAAGTACGACTATGCCTATCAGTTGAAGCGCGATTTCCCGTCGCTGGAGATCGTGATCAACGGCGGGATCAAGACGCTCGACGAAGTCGCGCTGCATCTCGAGCACGTCGACGGCGTAATGCTCGGGCGTGAGGCGTATCACAATCCGTATGTGCTCGCGGCAGTCGATGCGCGCTTCTATGGGTCGACCGCAGCGGTGCCGACGCGTGAAGAGGCCGAGGCGCAACTGATCGAATACTGCGCGGCGGAACTGAAGCGCGGCACGTATCTCGGTGCGATCGTCCGGCATGCGCTCGGACTCTATCGTGGCGTCGCCGGGGCACGCGGCTGGCGTCGCGTGCTGTCCGACAACAAGAAACTCGCGCGTGGCGATCTGGCCGTGTTCGACGAGGCACGCATGCATCTGAACGACGCCATCGAAAATTTTGAAAAAAATGCTTTGCAAGACGGAAAAGTCTTCGTATAATCTTGTTCTTCGCTGCTGAACACGAAACGAAACAGCGAAGAAACAAGGCAGTATCAGTGGTGGCTGTAGCTCAGTTGGTAGAGTCCAGGATTGTGATTCCTGTCGTCGTGGGTTCGAGTCCCATCAGCCACCCCAAAATTCTCAAGCAAAACAGGCGCTTCGGCGCCTGTTTTGCTTTCCGCGGACGCTCGGGGCAATCGCGCCGATTCGAACCTCGCTTTTCTCCAGAGCGTTCTGCTCGCCATCACTTCATTTCGCGTTCGTTGCCACGAACATCTCGATGTCGTATCCGAGTCGCTTCGCGCAAACGGCCGCCGTCATCGCCGACGCATGCTTGTAAAGCGTGCATCGATTGTTTCGGTGGCGGGCGCTAGGCTGTTTCTCTGCTACGCCACTGATTGTCGCGGCGCATTCACCATCAGGCGACAGGAAGACTCTTGCGCAGCCAGCGGCGCACAATCATGACCGACGTTACGGAAAGCGCCAGCCCGGCCACGATGTCGACCAAGCAATGCGCGCCGAATTGAATGGCGGAATAAATCATCGTGGTGTTCCAAACGACGGAAGCGGGAAAGAGCCATCGAACGTGCCGTAATGCATACTCAAACAGAATGGCATCGGCAGCATGCAGGGAGGGTATCGAGATGATTTCCCGTCGCTTTTACAGATCGAATGCTTTTAGCGATCCATCTCGTAACGTCTGAAACAGCGAAACCAGGGAATCGTCGTATGGTCCCTGGAGTCCGAAGTGGATCATGGGATTCGATGCGGGAAACGGCGCAGACAGCAGGACCGTGACGACGGCAATTCCCACGAACAACAACAGAAACTCCGTGAGATCCCGATCGCGCTTCGCCGATCCAAGTACGGCGATCGTCAGTAGCGCCTGCGGGATATAGCTCTCGTAAATCGTCACAACGACACGACTGGCGGCAAGGTGCTGTATTTGCCACGCAAGGCGGACAGGCAAGTCTTGAACGCGCAGCCTGATGTCGACGCCCATCATTCGCACATTCCAGGTTGACCGATTCAGCATTCGTTCGTGAATCCGCGGCGTAAAGCGGTGATCGTAAAACGATCATCGGCACGCAAATTGGCGGAATAGAACCGAGGTGTGGCGCAAATCGCCAACGCTTCACAGTCTTGCATTCGTGTAACCTGTCGAATTCCTCGTGCCCGCAGCTTTGCAGGGCCGTTCGGTCCCGACGCCCGGAAGGCGTCGGGACATTTTTTTGCTGCTCCATCTCGCCCGATTCGCCATTCAACTCGCCGTTGAAATATCGTAGCTTGCTACACTTTCCCGACCACGATCACACAACGGGAGTGACCACGCATGCCGGAAAACCGAACCGTCATTCTGCGCAGCGCGACACCACACGATGCCGAACACATCGCTCGCTTGCACACGCTGAGCTGGCAGAGCGCGTATAGCCATATCCTTCCGGCAACGTTTCTGTCGGACGACGCGCCGACGGAACACGCAACCCGCTGGCGAAATTATTTCGATCGCGACGAAGCGGAGTGGGGCCTCGTGCTGATTGCGGAATCGGATCGCGTTCCGGTCGGTTTCGTGAGCGCCGAAAGGCCGGTCGATTCGGCGCGTGGCGTTCTGCTCGATTGCCTTCACGTGCATCCTGCCCATCACGGAGGCGGTACGGGAAAGCGGATGGTCGAAGCCGTTCGCGGGTGGGCCCGAAATATCGGCTCGGACAAGGTTCATCTGTCCGTGCTCGACGACAATGTTCGCGCGATCGGTTTCTACGAACACAATGGCTGGCAATTACTCACTGTCGAAACGAGCTACATCGGCCGGACGGAGGTTACCGACCGGGTCTACGTAATCGAGGCGTAAAGCCGGAGATTGGCAGGCAGTAAACAGAACGGCTGCACGCGACATGTCCTTCCCGGAATACCGCCGTCCATAGGCTGTTATTCGCCGCAATAACGCACGAGCAAATCCGCCTCGGTTTCATGTACTTCGACGGGTAGGCTCGTCGCTCCCGCATACGCGAGATAACGCGCACGATGCTGGCCGTTGCGGAACGACGCGACACCGATTTTCGACAGGCCCGTGATGCCGAGCAGCGTCCGCGCTCTCGTCTCGCGAAACGTGATGAACGGCATGTCCGGAATCCTCGCCGCCTCCGGGTCGAGGAATTCGCGAATGCCGGCAGCCTTGCCCGGCGCCCAGTACTGCACCGACGGCAGCACATAATCGGTCGTGTCGCGGTCGGCGCAGGCCAGCAGTTTCCGCAGGTCGACCGTCACGACACGATGTCGCGAATCGTCGGAGGCGAATACCCGCTTCAGATGCGTATAGGCATAGGCAGCGTGCCCGGGAAGCTGGACGATCCAGACCTCCACGCCGTCTTGTTGTGCCCGAGCGAGTGTCATTATTTTCTCTGATGGCGCGTGCGATTTTTTGTGGGGGAGTGTAGTAGCGCGATCACGGCTACGGCCACGGCCGCGTAGCCGGCGGATACCCGGAATACGAACGGCGAAATCATGTATGACCGAACGGCGCAAGGAACCGTTCTCGAAGCAGTTGCTGGAGCGATCCGGTCGTGCGTATTCAGTCGACATCTTGCGAGAATATCGCGATACCGCCGGTCCGAATGACACGTGCTACGAAAGTCACACAAGATTCACACAGCGAGTGAAACCGGACAGGCATGAGACATCACAAGCACCAACGGGCGGAGTGGCCGGAGAAAAATGATGTCGCCGGGACTTGAGATAGAGTATCCCGATTGCCGCTTCATCTTCCACCTGCCCGGGCATCTCGGCGGCAGTGCTGGCACCGGCCGCCGCTCCTGCATGCGGGCGCGTATCGCGCGTATCGCAATTCGCACGGCACACGGGCTTTCCGGTTGAAAGGGTGAGTTGCCGCACAGACGATTGCACAGACGGCGATTCACAATTTGACCGGTTGACCGATCTACCCCGGCCCGGTCAACCGTTTCCCCGCTCGCTCGCGCAGGAGCGGGGCTTTTTGGCCGCCCGACGCACGCAGGCCGCGTCGGCGCAACTGGACAGGCGTTCGGCAGGCTGCGTTTCGCGCCCCGGCATCCGTTCGCCTGCTCCACATGAATCGCTTTCCTCGTGTCCAAGCGATCGCTTGGGCCCATTGCCGGTCTGGGCCGGTGATGCCTTGATCCCGGCGGCGCGTCACTGCGCTGCCGGGATGTTTTTGCCCCCGAGCCTGTCGAGCCCCGGTTACGTAAAACACGTCGCGTGTTGCCGTCGGCTCAGCCAGCCTGCTCGACGCTGGTTTCCCACCCGTCGTATTCGCCGCCGAGCGAGCGTACTTCACGATTGATCGCGAGCGTATGGCGCGTGATGTCGGCCAGCGTCGTCGTGCCTTCGTGCGCAAACCGCACGGCCGATTTGCCGTCCTCGGTCGGTGCGACCGATTCGACCGGATAGCCTTTCGCTTCGGCCCAGTCGGCGAACTGGTGCGCGTCGCTCGGCTCCGGGAAGTACGCCCAGTGCATCACGCGTCGGTTCACGTCGCTCACGTCGCCTTGCTGCCGCAGCGCTTCGAGCACACGCATGTCGCGCATCAACTGCCAGTCGTCATCGGTCGGGTAGAGCGTGCGCCAGTACGTGTCCTTGTCCGGATCGTCCTGGTACGCGTATTGAAGCGCGTAGGTCGTCTGTTCGGCCAGCGAGTCGACGATCTCTGCCGCGGCTGCTTCGTCGAACGGTACGTAGAACATGAAATCCTGGTTGCCGTCGACGGTGATGCGACCAACCTGCACCCCGTCTTTCGCGATCACGGTGGCATCGAGCAGATCCTCGATCTTCGTGAGATCGGCGAACTCGTCGCCGCTCGGCAGGCCGTCGGGCGTCGGATGCGCAAGCGTGACGCGCACGCTGAGCAGTGCCGTGCGCGGATCGCTCTCGGCGATTTCCGCATAGCTGTTGTTGAAGCTGATGAAGGCCTGATGGTCGCCCATTCTGGCAGGGAAGGTTCCCCAGGCGTCGGTCATGTGTTTCTCCCGTGCACGATTGTCTGTTGACGGTTGCAAAGCGTCCCAATGTATCATCGAAAATCGCGTTGGCCGAAGATGCGCGCCTGATCGTGAGCCCGGGCATCCCGGGGCCGATCGAATTCGAGCGCTGGCGCACGTTGCGCAAGATAGCCGAGCGGCTTAACCGCATCGCGCCAGTATCCTGAACGACCGGGCTAAGAGACGGTGCGGTGGCGATTCCTTGCGGCTGATCCGGCAGGCCATGCATGCGAGTCCGGGGCGCACGCAACCTGACGCGCCGTGCGCGGCGGGCCGCAACAATTTCGAAGGAGATTGCGATGTCGATGTTTGCGGTGAATGGTGTCCGTATCGATCCGCTCAGCGCGCGAGTGACGCACGTGCGCTGGGCGGCCGTCAATCCGGCCGACCGGTCATGGGCCGCAACGCCGAGCGAAGCGGCGGTGGCGGAGGTGGCGCACGCGCTCGCGGCCGGCAACGACGTTCACGCGGTGTTCGACGAAGTCGACGCAACGGCGGTGGGACCGAAACTGAAGCGCGTGCTGTATCGAGACGCGTCGGAAGGCATCGAGCTCGACGTCGACGTGACGAACGAGTCGCGTACGTTGCGGGATCTTCCGCAAATCTGAACGGCGAGCGCCGGATCGCTGCAAATGCGGGCGCATGCGGTGCCAACGCACGCGAACTCTTGCACATTCGCCGCACGCCGATCGCGAGGAGTAGTATCGGGCAACCATCCTGCATCGTTGCCGGCCGTGTCGAACGGGTCGAAGCGAAGGCCGGCGCGCGCTACGTCGCGCCGACAACGAGCGAATAACGCAACCGCGCACGAGACCATGCCCAGATACTCCATCGCCCCGTTGGCCATCGCATCCTGCCTGGTGCTCGCGGCCTGCCAGACCGAAACCGTATCGCCGTCGCCCGAGACCGCATCGACAGCGGTTCCGGTATCGTCGTCGGCGGCGCCGATTCATGGCATGGGCCAGGTGCCGCATCTGGCCGGCCAGAGCCACTGGGCCGCCCACGAGTGCACGTCCGACGGCGCAGTCAAAGTGTGCAATTGATCGAGCGACCGACACGATGAGCGACGCAAGCGAAACGAACGATGCCGTCTGGCACGTCGACCCGGTCGCGGGAACGGTGACGGGCACATTGCCGGTGGTGCTGCCGGTCGACAGCCGCAGCTTCAGGCGAAAGGCGCTCGTCTGCGCGGTGCTCGCCGTATTGACCGCGTGCGGGTATGTGGCCGACGTGGCGCTGTGGCAGGTGGCGGCGCTGGCCGCGCTGCTGGCGCTCCTGAGTGGCGGCTTCTTCCTGATATCGCGCCGCAAGATGGCACTGCATGTCGATGAAACCGGCTTCAGGCTGGTGGGCTCGATGCGCGACAAACCGGTCACGCCGTGGCGCGACGTCACCGAATTCGGAATCGTCAGCGTCGCGGGAAACCGTTACATCGGCTACCAGTTCTCCGCGCATTCGCCGCGCACCAGGGTGCCGGGCGGCGTGATGCTGCCGATCAACCGGTTCGCGGACCTTCCGCTCGACGCGGTTGCCGCGTTGCTGGAGGCGTGCCGCCGGCAGTTCGGGGTGCGGGAAGATCGCGACGGTCGAGTGGACTGATTCCGGGGCGCAGGCGCAATCCCGTCGGCCTGTCGGCGAATAAAAAAATGTCGGCAGGCGTGTCGATTTCCGTCGGGCTCGTCCGTCGTAGGATCGGAGGCGTACGCATCGTGCGTCCGTCTCGCTTTCCTACACGACAAACCGACTGAAGGAGCGACACCCATGGCCACGTCCGTCAACCCGATCCCCGAAGGGATGCGTACGCTGACGCCGCACCTGATCTGTGCCGGCGCCGCAGCAGCAATCGACTTCTATAAACGTGCGTTCAACGCAAGCGAGCGGTTCCGCCTGCCGACGCCCGACGGCCGGCTCGCGCACGCATGCCTCGCGATCGGCGATTCGACACTGATGCTGGTGGATGAAATGCCCGAGCACGGCGCACTCGGACCAAAGACGCTGAAAGGCACACCGGTGTGCCTGCATCTATTCGTGCAGGACGCCGACGCGGCGATCGCACAGGCTGTCGCGGCCGGCGCGACAGTCACGATGCCGGCGACCGACATGTTCTGGGGCGATCGCTATGGGCAGGTCGAGGATCCGTTCGGCCACCGCTGGTCGATCGCCACGCACCAGCGCGATCTGACGCCCGAACAGATCGCGGACGCGATGGCGAGCGCACCGCCGTGCGGGGGGTGATCGAGCCGCATAAATCGTGCTGAACGGCGGGCGGGTGTGGCAGCACATGTCGGCACGTTCGTCGTCGGCCTTCCTGCGTCGCGTGCTGCATCGGGTGGTGCGATCGGAGGGGGCCGGCGTCTCAAGCTATGCGGTGCGATGCCGTAAACAGGGCGAGATCAATGATTCATCCAATCGCACCATGGCTCGAATTCTGTACGCGGGGTATCTCGCATTTGCGCTGTACCTGCTTTACCCGATGATCCACAACACGTTGAATTTCAGCATGGATTGCGTGCTGAGCGCGCTGCCGGGCGGCGATCGCGACATGCCCCAGCGTACGGCAAGCGGTGCGTCGACGTGGGGCAACCGGTGTGCCGCGGATACGCAACTTGTGGCGCGATCGCCCGATATCCATTGATTCGTGGATCGCCGCGACCCGAGCTTCCGCGTGCCGGCCATTCGGCCAGGTTGATTGGCGTGCGATGTACGCCGATCATTGACGACATCGCGAGCGAATATCGCATGCCGTCGGCACGCTGCACGCGAGCAGCGCTTGCGATCGCGTGCGCGGGATGGGTCAGTAGGAGGAGCGGTACGGCGTGCCCTGGTCGAAGCGGCTTTGCCAATGCGTGAGGTAGCGCGACGCGAGCTGCGGATTGTTCCAGACGACGATGACGTTCTCGGAGTTTCGGCTTGCCGCCGACGCACTGT
The DNA here is from genome assembly GCF_003857765.1 of Burkholderia sp. Bp9016. Lineage (NCBI taxonomy): Bacteria > Pseudomonadati > Pseudomonadota > Betaproteobacteria > Burkholderiales > Burkholderiaceae > Burkholderia > Burkholderia sp. Bp9016. The sequence continues at coordinate 156,495 of NZ_QTPY01000002.1, read as the reverse complement.
AGTTGAACGAACCGGTCTCGACGTGTTCGGCATCGATCACGAGGTACTTGTCGTGGTGGATCGCATAGGCATCGATCGTGCGCGTCGGAATGCCCGCGTTGACGAGCAGGTTCAGCGCCTGCTTGCTGCTCTTCGCGCGATTGCCCTTGTCGTCCACGACGACCGCGACATTCACGCCGCGTCGCTTGGCCGCCAGCAGTGCGCGCGTGACGGGCGGCGACGTGAACGAGTAGGCGGCCACGCGAATCGAGCTGCGTGCGGCACCAATCGCCTTCAGCACGAGCGCTTCGGCACCGCCATCGGGCGAGAACGCCGATTCGACGACCTGCGTGGCCGGCGCTTCATGTGTCGGGGCCGGCAGCAGTTGCGCGATGTAGTCGATCGCCTGTTGCAACAGCGATTCGCTGTGCGTCTTGCCGAAGGCGGCGAACGGTGTGGCGAGCAGGGAGGCGGCGAGGCAGGTGGCGGCGAGGCGATTGCGCGACAACATCTTGGACAGCGAATAATTTCGAGACAGCGGGCCGTGAGTGTAACGCAGACGTGGCGGCGCGGTCACGCCAGAATGGGAATAGCCACGTTGCGTTGCGGCGTGCCGCGCCGCGTGCCGATGCAGCGATGTTCGTGACGTCGAGCGATATCAGTGCGGGGGCGATGATCGCGCCGATCGATTGATGGCGATGTCGTACGCGTGTATGTGCGCTTGGATCGCATACGGTCCGGGCATGACGAATGCGGATATGCGCGAATGCCGGTTGCGAGCGCTGCGCTGCCGACGTAGACGCTATACGCGCGATGTGCGCGCAGCGGGCGCTATGCGCCGGGCGTCATGCATCGAGCGGCCCGGCGTCTTCGCGCGTGATCCACCCGGGCCCGGGTTCCGGCTGCACGTCGTGCGCATCGAGCGGTTCGCCGCACGCCGAACACACCGCGACCGCATGCATCAACTGGCCACAGGTTCGATGGCGCAACTGCACCGGCGGCCCCTGGCCGTCGTCCTTCCAGCGGTCGCCCCATGTCATCAGTGCGAGCAGGGCCGGGTAGAGGTCGAGGCCCTTTTCCGTCAACCGGTATTCGAAGCGCGGCGGGCGCTCCTGATACGCGCGCCTGACCAGCACGCCTTCGTCGACGAGGCGTGCGAGCCGTTCGGCCAGCACGTGGCGCGTGAGGCCCAGTTGCACCTGGAACGCGTCGAAGCGGCGGCAGCCGAGAAAGGCGTTGCGCAGGATCAGCATGGTCCAGCGATCGCCGAGCACGGCGAGCGTGCGCGCGACCGAACAGTTCAGCGTACCGATGTCATCCCATTTCATGATCGAGTCTCGTGCGGCGGTTCGGCAAATGAGCGGACCGATTATAGAACCCGTCTTCGGTTGCGACGGGCGCGCGTTGCGTTGACAAGGCCGGCGCGGTTGTAAATAATGAGTTCCAATTTGGAACTTACTCGCGCGGCGACGCACTTTCAATCAGGAGACCACCCGATGAACCCACTTTCCCTGTCCGGTATCGAACTGCTGCGCGCGGCAGTGTCGGGCGACGTGCCCCTTGCGTCGATTTCCGAGACGATTCCAATGCGACCGCTGGGCGTCGAGCTCGGCTACGTGAAGATGTCCGCGCGCGCGGACGGCCGGCACCTGAATCCGCTCGGCGGCGTGCACGGCGGGTTCGCCGCGACGGTCCTCGATTCGGTCACAGGCTGCGCGGTGCATTCGATGCTCGACGCGGGCGTCGGCTACGGCACGGTCGACCTGCACGTGAAGATGCTGCGCCCGGTGCCGCGCGACGTCGACCTGATCGCGGAAGGGCGCGTGATTCACCTGTCGCGTTCGCTCGGCGTCGCGGAAGGCACGCTGAAGACGCCGGACGACAAGATCGTTGCGCACGCATCGGCGACGTGCTTCATCCAGCGGCCGCAATGAGGAGGCGGGCGGCGTCGGGCCGGCTCGACGGCCCGGCGCAATGCGAACGCGGCACGCGCGGGACGGTGCATACCTGTTGCTTGCCCGGCGGGCCGGCCGAAGGCGGCCTGTAAGCGTCCGCGTCGGCCATCTGAAGCGTTCGCTTCAATGTGATAGCGTTCCTGCTTTCCACCTCCCCGCGAAGGAACAGCATGGAATACCGCACACTCGGCGATTCAGGTATCGAGGTCAGCCTGATCGGTCTCGGCACGATGACGTGGGGCGAGCAGAATTCGGAGCGCGACGCACACGAGCAGATCGATTACGCGCTTGCGCAGGGCGTCACGCTGATCGACGCCGCGGAAATGTACCCGGTGCCTCCGAAGCCCGATACCCAGGGCCGCACGGAGCAATACATCGGTACCTGGCTCGCGCAGCATCGCGCGCAGCGCGACCGGATCGTGCTTGCGACGAAGATCGCGGGCCCGGCGCGGCAACCGCACAATCCGCGTCATATTCGCGGTGAAGGCAACCAGTTCGACCGCAAGAACCTGACCGAAGCGCTGGACGGCAGCCTCAAACGCCTGCAGACCGACTACGTCGACCTGTACCAGCTGCACTGGCCCGATCGCAGCACGACCACGTTCGGCCGCCCCGCGTATCCGTGGGTCGACGACACGTACACGGTGCCGATCGAGGAAACGCTGGGCGTGCTTGCGGAATTCGTGAAGGCCGGCAAGGTCCGCGCGATCGGCGTGTCGAACGAAACGCCGTGGGGCGTCGCGCAATTCCTGCGTGCGGCCGAGAAGCTCGGGCTGCCGCGCATCGCGAGCATCCAGAACCCGTACAGCCTGCTGAACCGCACGTTCGAGAACGGTCTGTCGGAATTTACGCATCGCGACGGGGTCGGCCTGCTCGCCTATTCGCCGCTCGCGTTCGGCTGGCTGTCCGGCAAGTACGAGAACGGCGCGCGCCCGGCCGGTGCACGCATTACGCTGTTCGAACGCTTCCAGCGCTACAGCAAGCCGCAGGCGGTCGAGGCGACGTCGCGCTACGTCGAGCTCGCGAAACGCCATGGGCTGTCGCCCGCGCAGCTCGCGCTGGCGTTCGTCAACAGCCGGCCGTTCGTGCGCAGCAACCTGGTCGGCGCGACGTCGCTCGAGCAACTGAAGGAGAACATCGGCAGCATCGACGTGACGTTGTCCGACGAGATCCTTGCCGAGATCGACGCGCTGCACGAACGGCAGCCGAACCCGGCGCCGTAAACGGCGTGGGGCCCGCGCGGCAGCGATGCCACGACGGGCCGCGTTGGACGCACGTGGCCGCCGTCGTTTGCGTCGTCAGCGCATCCCGAGCCGGGCACGCGCGACCAGCAGCGCGACGAGACTCAACACCGCGCAACCCATCAGATACAGCGCCGGCGACAACCGGTTGCCGGTCGCGCTGATCAGCCACGTGATCATGAACGGCGCGAAACCGCCGAACAGCGTGACGCCCGTGTTGTAGCTGACCGCGAGGCCGGTCGCACGGGTCTGCGACGGGAACAGCTCGGCCATCAGCGCCGGCAGCGCGCCGCAATACGTCGCTTTCAGCAGGCCGATCCAGATCAGCGCGGCGAGCATCGTCGCGAACGACGCGTGATGCGTGAGCCACACGAACGTCGGCCATACCGTGGCGAGCATCAGCACGGCCGCGGCCGTCATCACGCGAATGCGCCCGGTGCGATCGGACAGGTGACCGACGAGCGGCGTGACGAGCGTCAGCACGACACCAGTCGCGAGCGTCGCCGCGAAGCCGGTCGACGCCGGCAGTCCGAGCTGCTTGATCGCATACGTCGGCATGTACAGCACCATGTAGTTGATCGCGGTCGAGATCACGAGCACACCGATCGATAGCAGCACGCGCATCTTCTGGTCCGCGAACAGCTCGCGCACCGGTGCTTCGGAGCGCGCCTGCGTCTTGAACTCGACGCCTTCGTCGACATAGCGGCGAATGTAGAGCCCGATCGGACCGATCGCGAGGCCGAACAGGAATGGCACGCGCCAGCCCCAGCTTTCGAGCTGGGCGGTCGTGAGCGTCGACGTCAGCAATGCCCCGAACCCCGACGCGAGCAGCGTCGCGAGGCCCTGGCTCGCGAACTGCCAGCTCGACATGAAGCCGCGCCGCTGCGGGGCATGTTCGACGAGGAAGGCGGTCGAGCTCGCGAATTCGCCGCCGGCGGAAAAGCCCTGCATCAGCCGCGACAGCATGATCCCGAGCGGCGCGAGGATGCCGATCGATGCGTAGGTCGGCATCAGCGCGATCAGCAGCGTACCGACCATCATCATGCCGATCGATAGCAGCAGCGATGCCTTGCGGCCCGCACGGTCGGCGTAGGCGCCGAGCACGAAACCGCCGATCGGCCGAATCAGGTACGACAGCCCGAACGTGCCGAGCGTGAGCAGCAGCGACGTCGCCTCGCTCGTCGCGGGGAAGAACAGCTTGGCGATCGTTACCGCGAAAAAGCCGTAGACGATCAGGTCGAACCATTCGAGTGCGTTGCCGATCGACGCCGCGAAGATGATGCGCCGTATTTTCGCGGCGCTGGGGCTGGCGGCGTCCTGCGAGGTCAGGGTGGTCGTATTCATCGTGTGAGCATGTCCCGAGAAAGGGCGAAGCGCGTTACAGGGCGGCGCCGGCTGCGGCGGGCGCGGTGCGGCGAACGGGCGGCGCGGCATCGCCGAGATCCCAGAAGAGGCCGGCCATCATCTGCAGTCCCTCGCGCACGACGCTCGCGAGCAGATGCTCGTCGGGCGCATGCTGCGAACACGCCGGATACGAATGCGGAACCCATAGCGTCGGCAGCCCGAGCGTGTCGGCGAACACTTCGTTCGGCAGCGTGCCGCCGAGATTGGGCAGGATCGCGGGCTTCTTGCCGGTCGTGCACGCGAGTGACGCGACGGCCCAGCGTACCCACGGATCGTCCGGCGACAGGCGCGTCGCCGGTGCGCCGCGTTCGACGTCGATCTCGATGTCGGCGAAGCCATGCGCGTCGAGATGCGCACGCAGATGCGTGTGCAGCGCTTCCCAATCGGTGCCGACCACGAAACGCAACTGGCAGTGCGCATACGCGACGGGCGGAATCGCATTGACCGGATGTTCGGGATTGCCGGCCTTGAACGCGAGGATCTCGAACGTGTTCCAGCCGAACACGCGCTCCGCGGCGGACAGGCCGGGCTCGCCCCAGTCGGCATCGAGCGCCGGATCGCCGGGACCGCCGCCCACCGACAGGTCGGCGAGCGCCGTGCGCACGGCCGCCGGGATCGGCGGCGGGCGCAGCCCCGCGACGCGGATCGCGCCGCGCGCATCGACGAGGCATGCGAGCGCGTTGGCGAGCACGGTCGCCGGATTGCGCAGCAGCCCGCCCCAGTTGCCGGAGTGATGACCGCCATCGCGCGCGCGCAGGCTCAGCTTGAAATTGACCGCGCCGCGCGAGCCGAGGAATACGGTCGGACGTTCGGCGGCGATGCGCGGCCCGTCGGATGCGATCAGCACGTCGGCCGCGAGCGCGTCGCGCTCCCGGCGGCATAGCGCGTCGAGGCCCGGGGAACCGGTTTCCTCGCCCATCTCGATCAGCAGCTTCGCGTTGAAGCCGAGCCGGCCGCCGCGCGCGTCGAGCACGCTCGCCAACGCGGCGAGATTGATCGTGTGCTGGCCCTTGTTGTCAGCGCTGCCGCGGCCATACCAGCGATCGCCTTCGGCGGTCAGCGTCCACGGTGACAGCGGCGCGCGCCATTGCGCGTCGTAGCCGCGCACGACATCGCCGTGACCGTAGATCAGCACGGTCGGCAGGGCGTCGTCCTCGTGGCGCGATGCCAGCAGGAACGGGCCACCACCGTCGACGGGGTTGTCGACGATCCGCGACGTGAAGCCGAGGCGGGCGGCCTCCGGCGCGATTTCGTCGGTCAGGTAGGCGCGCAGGGCGGCGCCCGTACCGCTTTCCTGGCTTTCGGTGCGCAGGCCGACGCGGCGGCCGAGGGTCGTGAAGAACGCGCCCGATTCGAACTGGTTCAGCGCGTGCTGGATGGCGGCGGTACGGCTCAAGACGTGTCTCCTCTATCGTATTGCCGGCGCGCGCACGGTGCGCGCAACCGGGAGTGCGATCGATTCTAGAAAGCCGTTTTTTTTGTCACAATGATCGAATTTCGAACATTTCTTTGCCGAAAAGGCAAAGCTTGGCGGCCCGCAGTGGCACGGGGACAGAACGATGGCGGCTTTCCTGCATGGTCTTGCGCTGCGGTACTTCGTCGAAGTGGCGCGCACCGGGTCGATCAGCGACGCGTCCGCGCGACTGCACGTCGCCGTGTCGGCGATCAGCCGCCAGATCGCGAAGCTCGAGAGCGAGCTCGGCGCACCGCTGTTCGAGCGCCGGCCGCGCGGGATGGCGCTGTCGGAGGCGGGCGAACGGCTGCTCGGCTTCGCGCAGCGCAGCCTGCTGGAGGCCGAGCACGTAATGAAGGAAATCGGCGGGCTCGAGGCGCTGCACGGCAGCCTGCTGAAAATCGCCTGCTCGGAAGGGTTCGCGATCGATTTCCTGCCGGGCGCGCTCGCGAGCTTCAAGGCGCGCCATCCGGGTGTCGATTTCTCGGTGTGGGTCGTGTCGCCGGCGGATGCGACGCGGCGCGTACGCGACGGCGATGCCGATATCGGGCTGACGTTCAGTCTCGCGCCGGAGCAGGGCGTGCGCGTCGAACATACCGAACGCGCGCCGGTCTTCGCGCTCGTGCGGCACGACCATCCGCTCGCGGCGCGCGAGTCGGTGTCGCTCGCCGATGTCGCGCGGCACCCGCACGTGCTGCCCGAGGCCGGCACGACGGTGCGCCAGCTGATCGACATCGCGTGCGTACTCGAGGGGTTGATGCTCGAGCCCGAGCTGACCAGCAACAACACTGCGGTGATGTATCGCTACGCGCAGCGCACCGGGGCCGTGATGTTCACGGGCCTGCTGTCGGTGCGGGACCGTTTCGACGCGGACGGCTTCGTTATCGTTCCTGTTTCGAACCCGCAGTTGCGCGAGCGCAGCATCCAGGTGCAGACCATGGCGGGGCGCGATCTGCCCGCGTCCGTGCGCGCGTTTCGCGACCATCTGGTCGACGTGATGAGCGCCGCATCGGCGCCGCCGGTTGCCGCGTGCGGCCCGGGACGCCCGGGCGTGAGATAATCGTGAATCCGCCTTCCGTGCCCGTGCGGCTCGTCGAGCCGCATCGCCCCTGTTCGACGCCAAATTGAAGAACCTGATTGTCACCCTCGATCGCGCCGGCGAGTTCGACGAGATCATCGACGTGCGTACGCCGCTCGAGTTCGCCGAGGACCATATCCCCGGCGCGCTGAACGCGCCCGTGCTCAGCAACGAGGAGCGCGTGATCGTCGGTACGATGTACCGGCAGGTATCGCCGTACGAAGCGACGCGTGTCGGCGCGGCAATGGTTGCACGCAACATCGCGCGTCATCTCGACACCACGTTCGCCGACCGGCCGCGCAACTGGCGGCCGCTGATCTACTGCTGGCGCGGCGGCAAGCGCTCGGGCTCGATGACGACCTGGTTCAACCTGATCGGCTGGCAGGCGCGCCAGCTCGACGGCGGCTACAAGGCGTACCGCCAGTCGGTATGTGCGACGCTCGACACGCTGCCGACGCGGTTTCGCTACATCGCGCTCGTCGGTCATACGGGTTGCGGCAAGACGCGGCTGCTGAACGCGCTGGGCGACGTGGGCGCGCAGACGCTCGATCTCGAGGCGCTCGCGTGTCATCGCGGCTCGCTGCTCGGCGCGCTGCCGGGCAAGCCGCAGCCGTCGCAGAAGGGGTTCGATTCGGGGCTTGTCGAGACGCTCGGGCGTTTCGACCCCGAATGGCCGGTGTTCGTCGAATCGGAAAGCCGCAGGATCGGGCTCGTGCATCTGCCGATCGCGCTGATCGACGCGTTTCACGCCGGGCCGTGGGTGCAGGTCGAAGCGGCGCACGACGAGCGCATCGCGTTCCTCCTTGAAGACTACGCCCATCTGTTCGACGCGCCGGCTGCGTTCAAGGCGCAGCTTCAACGGCTGATCGGCCTGCACAGTCGTGACCAGGTGGCGCACTGGAATGCGCTGATCGATGCCGACGCGCGGGCTGACCTGTTCACCGAACTGATCGACAAGCATTACGATCCCGCTTATGCGCGCACCTATCGTGCAACGTACAACAAGCCGAACCGGGTGCTGACGTTCACGTTCCAGCCGAACGCGGCCGACGTGCGCGATCAGGCGCGCACGCTGCTGGGCCGGCTCGCGCAAGCGGGCCTGCCTGCGTCGGCCGCGCTGGCGGCAGGCGTGGAATCCACAACCGATCAAGACCAATCGATCACCACACGATGACGACCACACGCACCCAACCCAGTCCGGCGCTCGGCTGGATGACTTTCCTGCTGATCGCGGTCGCGGGACTGTTCTACGTAAAATGGTTTCCGTATTACAACAAGGCGTTCGTTGCCGCCGAACATCATTCGATCGGCCAGTCGATCCTGATGGGCACGTCGGCGACGGCGCCCGAGCCGTCGCTGAAGGCGGCGCTCGACTACGCATGGGCATACGGCAAGGCGATCTGGCAGGCGATGGTGCTCGGCCTGCTGCTCGGTTCGGCCGTGCAGGCACTGCTGCCCGTGCAGTGGGTTGCGCGCGTGCTTGGCCGCACCGGCTTCGGCAGCGTCGCCGCAGGCGGCCTGTTGTCGCTGCCCGGCATGATGTGCACGTGCTGCGCGGCGCCGGTCGTCGCGGGCCTGCGTGCGCGGCACGCGTCGCCGGGCGGCGCGGTCGCGTTCTGGCTCGGCAACACGGTGCTGAATCCGGCCGCGCTGGTGTTTATGGGTTTCGTGCTCGGCTGGCACTGGAGTGCGCTGCGGCTGGTCCTCGGCCTCGCGATGGTGTTCGGGATCGGCTACCTGCTGAACCGGATCGCACGTCCGGAAGAGCGCAGCATCGACGACGCGCAACTGGCCGCGCTGGTTGCCGAGCAGGCCGCGGCGGGCAATCCGTTCGTGCGCTGGGTGAAGCTGTTCGCGCGCATGGCCGTGCGGCTCATCCCCGAATACATCGTGCTCGTGCTGCTGCTCGGTGCGGCGCGTGCGTGGCTGTTTCCGCATATCGGCCCGGACATCGGCAACCATCTCGGCTGGATCATCGCGTTCGCGGTGGCGGGCACGTTGTTCGTGATTCCGACGGCCGGCGAGGTGCCGATCATCCAGGCGATGCTGTCGCTCGGCATGGGTGTCGGCCCGGCCGCCGCGCTGCTGATGACGCTGCCGCCGATCAGCGTGCCGTCCCTCGCGATGCTCGCGCGTTCGTTCAAGCCGACCACGCTGGCGATCGTCACGGGCCTCGTCATTGTGTTCGGGATCGCGAGCGGGCTGCTCGCAATCGCGTTCGGGTTCTGACGGGCGCGCGGACGGGACGGTAATCCGGCGCGCCATCTCGGCCAGCCGGCTCGTCTCGGCGGCCGGCAAGCGGGGAGCGAGATGCCCGGCTGCCGGCGTCGAAGGGCGCGCGTGATTGCGCACCGCCGTACGCGCAGGCCGCTCCCGCCACGCATCAGTCGTATTCATCCGGCGCCGCCGCTCCATGCGTGCGGTGCCCTTTACAAGAAGCAAACAGGAAAACGCATGACCCAACCGAAGATTCATCCTCGACTCGAAAAGGCGCTGACGCGCGGCGATCTCGCGATCCGCCAGGCCAATTCCGCGCGGGCGACTGCCGTGCTGAACGCGCTCGGCACGATGATCATCGAAGCCTCCGCCACGATCGGCGTCGAGGCGAGCATCGACATTCCGCAGGGCGATCGCATTTACGATCCGGTCAACGGCCTGTGGCCGCAGAAGATGCTGGTGTCGTTCGACGGTCCGGTCGACGAAGCCGACGCGGAAGAACTGCGCGCGGTCTATCTGATTGCCGACGATCCGGGCACGCAGTTTCGCGTCGAATGGCATCGCGCGGACGGCAAGCTCGGCCGCCAGGAAGGCGGCCCGCTTGCGACTGTCGCATTCCTGACCGACGTCGAAATTCCGTGGAGCGACGACGACGAGTAACGTCGTCGCCACGTCGTATCGAGCCGGCACGGTGCCCGCCGGCCGTCAGCGCATCATCCGCCGCCGGAACAGCCACGCGGAGACCACGAATCCGCCCACTGCGTAGCCGGCGAGCACCGCGACGTGAAGACCGATGTCGGTCGCCGGCCGGCCGAGCATCGCGGGCCGGATCAACTCGACCGCGTTCGCGAGCGGCAGTGCATGCGCCGCGTGCTGCGCGACCGGCGGCAACTGCGTGATCGGGAAGAACACGCCCGACAGCAGCAGCATCGGCGTCAGCACGAGCGTCTGATAGAACATGAAGAAATCGTAGGACGGCGCGAGCGCCGTGACGATCATTGCTGTGCTTGCGAAAGCGAGACCGGCGAGCACAATCACGGGCAGCGCCGCGAGCATCGACGGAAACTGCGCATAGCCGAGCAGCCCCGCGACGATCATGATCGCGACGCCCGACAGCATCGCCTTGCTCGCGCCCCAGACGATTTCACCGAGCACGATGTCGCCCAGCGCGAGCGGCGTGTGCATGATCGCTTCCCAGGTGCGCTGCACGTGCATCCTCGAGAAGCCCGAATACATCGACTCGAAGCTCGCGGACATCATCACGCTCGATCCGACCGTGCCGGCCGCGAGGAACGCGATATACGACACGCCGTCGACGTGGCCGAGCATCAGGCCGAGCCCGAACCCCAGCCCGAACAGGTAGATCATCGGATCGGCGAGATTGCCGAACATCGACGCCAGCGCCAGCTTGCGCCACACGAGATAGTTGCGCCGCCACACGGCGATCCAGTTGGTCGCGTTCGCGGGCAGCGCGATCGCAAAGCGCGACTCGCGCGGCGGTGCGGACGGCGCGGCGGCGGAATAGTTGCGTACGTCCATGATCGGTCAGTCCTGCATTTCGCGGCCCGTGAGCCGCAGGAACACGTCTTCCAGATTGGCCGGACGATGCAGATAGCGCAACCCCGGGCGACCCTTGAGTCGCGCGCTGAGCGGTTCCGGGTCGGTCACGTAGCAGAACAGCGTCTCGCCGCTGATCTCGGTGTGCTTCGCGAACGGCGCCAGCTCGTCGCGCAGCGCGACCGGATCCGGCCCGTAGATCTCGATCACGTCGCAGCCGATTTCCGATTCGATCAGCGCGTGCGGTGCGCCTTCGGCGATCTTGCGGCCTTCCTCGATCACGCACAGCCGGTCGCACAGGCGTTCGGCTTCCTCCATGAAGTGCGTGGTGATCAGGATCGTCTTGCCGCGTGCAAGCAGCGAGCGCAACCGCTCCCACATCAGGTGCCGCGCCTGCGGATCGAGGCCGGTGGTCGGCTCGTCGAGCACCAGCACGTCGGGATCGTTGACGAGCGCTCGGGCGAGCGTCAGGCGGCGTTTCATCCCGCCCGACAGTTCGCCGACCTTGGCATCGGCCTTGTTTTCCAGCTTTGCGAATTCGAGCAGCGGTTGTACGAGCGCGCGCGCGGCCTGCGCCGACATCCCGAAATAGCGGCTGAACACGAGCAGGTTTTCGCGAACCGTGAAGTCGGGGTCGAGATTGTCGAACTGCGGGACGACCCCGACGCGGTGACGCGCATGCCGCGCACGCGACGGAACCGGTTCGCCGCACAGCGAAATGGTGCCTGCATCGGGATAGGCGAGACCGAGCAGCATCTTCAGCGTCGTGGTCTTGCCGGCGCCGTTCGGCCCGAGCAGGCCGTAGCATTCGCCAGCCTCGACGTGAAAGGACAGACCGTTGACGACGAGCTTGTCGCCATAGCGTTTTTCGACGTTTCGGAAATCGATCGGTGCAACGGACATGGCAATTTTGTCGTTGTAAGCGGCTGCGGTGCGTGTCGCTGCCGGCCGGTGCGTGTGCCGCCATGCGAACGGACCGGGCGAATGCGTGTCACACGAGCATGACCGAAGCGAACGCGTGCCGGCGGCACGAATGGGCCATTCTAGTGCATCGGCTGCGTCTCTTCAGGGCATGCCGCGCGCGGCACGGCGATTGCCTGCATGGATCGTGCACTGCATCATCGCCGACCCGCCATGCGGGGCGAATCAGCGTTTTCCATCCCTTGCATCCGGAATTGCGGCGCACCATGATGAATGCATCGGTACGTATTCGCGATAGGGAGGCTTCATGGCTTGCTACAACAAGATTCTGCTGTGCTACGACGGCACGCTCGAAGGGCGCAAGGCATTGCGGTGCGGCGCCAATCTCGCGCTGGATCTGAAGGCGGAAACGCATTTGCTGTCGGTCGTCGACATGCGCTCGAGCATCGCCCAGAGCGCGGGTCTGCTGACCGACGTCGCATGCGGCCGTTTCGAGGAAACGGCCCGCGAGATTCTGCAGGAAGGCGTGAACTGGCTGCGCGAGCGCGGCGTTCAGGCCGAAGGCCATTTCGCGTTCGGTTATCCGATCGACGAAATCGCGAATCTCGCAACCGAATTGCAGGCGGATCTCGTCGTCGTCGGCCATCGGTGCCGCAGCGGGTTGTCGAGATGGTGGATGGGGTCGGGCAACACGCAACTGCTCGATCGCGTGAACTGCAGCATTCTGGTTGCGTGTTCGTCGGCCGAAGAGCAAAAGGCCGAGATTGCGCGCGAGCGCGAAGCGGCGACCACGAGCGGCAAGTGACGCAATGATGACGTGACCGACTGACTCGACCGGCGATTCACGTCGGTCACGCGCTGTGCCGTATCGGCGGCATGCACATCGATTGCGATCGATTACGCGTGCAGGTCGATCTCGGACAGCTTCCACGAGAATAGACCGAAGCGATGAAAGATCGCCGCATAGCGTGTGCCGTCGCCGCTGCGCTGGTAGGTCACGACAAATTCATCGATATTCCGGTAGCCGGCGCTCGTTTGCTGCGGATGGCCTGCATTGCTCGCACCGGCCGGTGCGGACGACGGCGCCGGTGCCGTAGCAGCAGGGGGAGCGGCGTTGCTGCCGGGTGCGGGTGCGCTCGCCGGCGCGGCCGGTTCATTGCCAGCAGTCGTGCCCGGAGGCGGACCAGACCATTCAGGCGGGCGTTCGCCCGGATTGCCTCGCGGCGGTATGCCACTCATCAGCGCCGCCACGCCTTCCGGTGTCGCATATGCGTCGACCAGCGGGCCGATCAATGCGGACCCGATCAATGCGCCGATCACCGCGAACGGATTGTTCTTTTTGACCGAGTCGATCCGGCGCATCAACTCTTCCGTGACTTGCTGCTTCAGGCTGATGCGCAGGGACGGGAAATCGACATACTCACTGACCGCTTGCGCATCGCGCGCGTCGATCGCCGATTTCAGGCGACCGAGCGCGACGTACGGCGATGCGTACGCGTAGCCGATCGCCGCAATGACGACGACGGCCAGCGCGACGATCAGCAAGGGTTTGAGCCGCGACGTGCGGCCCGGCGATTCAGTCACGATGCCTCCGGTGCGGACAGGTTCCGCAATCAGAGACCGCCTTGCTGGGCTGATCGTTCCTCTGCGATGCAGCGATCGATCATCCGGCACACGGCGTCGATCGTGCCGACCATGATCAGCCGCGACCGGCCGTGATACACGCGCACGGGCGCGCGGCGCGCCGGCTCGGCGTGATTCAGGCCCGCGTTCAGCGATACCCGTGCAAACGCGGGCAGCGCTGACGGCAGCAGCGACGCCTGCCGTTCAACTGCGACTTCTTGGCTCGCCACGGGCGCTGCAGCGGACAGCGGCGCGCAGGGCGTGCGGCCGCGCAGGTGACGCAGGCGACCGAATTGACGGAAAGGCAGCAGACGGGCAAGGCGTTCCATGGAGTTCTCCTCAGCGAGACTGATTGTCAGAGTTCGCCCGAGCGGATCAGCCCGACGGCGATGCCTTCCAGCGCAAACTCCGCGCTGCCGGCCTTGACGAAGATGTTTTCGTAATCCGGGTTCTCCGCGATCAGCTCGAGGCCGCCGGGCCGGCGCATCAGGCGCTTGACCGTGACGTCGTCGCCCAGACGCGCGACGATGATCTGGCCGTCCTTCGCTTCGGTGCGCTTCTGCACCGCGAGCAAATCGCCATCGAGAATGCCGGCATCGCGCATCGACAGGCCGCGGACCTTCAGCAGGTAGTCCGGCTTGCTGGTGAACAGCGCGGGATCGCATGCGTAATGCTGCGAGATATGTTCCTGCGCGAGGATCGGGCTACCGGCCGCGACGCGGCCGACAAGCGGCAGCGACAGTTGCATCAGGCCGGCATGCGGCAGCGTGAACTGGTGCGGTGCGTCGTCGAGGCCGAGCAGGCGGATGCCGCGCGAGGCGCCGGCGGCCAGCTCGATCACGCCCTTGCGCGCCAGCGCACGCAGATGTTCCTCGGCTGCATTCGGCGAGCTGAAACCCAGTTCGGCCGCGATCTCGGCGCGCGTGGGCGGGAATCCGGAGCGCTCGATCGCGCGGCGGATCAAGTCGAACACTTGCTGCTGACGGGCAGTGAGTTTGGTCATGGCTGAACTGTATGGATAGACAGTGAGCTGTATTTTTATACAGTACTCCGCGAATTTCAAGTGTTACTTGAGGTTCGACGCGATCGCGCCGATTCCGGCGCGATGTCGCGACGTCCGGACGCCGGTTCGTCTGCCGCAACCGTCCGTCCAGTATGCGTTAGCACTTTTGAGTATTAAAAAATGAAGAACGATTATTTTTAATCATGTAACCCGTTCGTTAGACTGGCTCGACATCGCAATACCGACAACACTGGAGAACCAAGGATGGCGAAGCGCAATACGGGGCTGGCGGGCGGAGTGGGCCGCCTGATCGCAACACTCGCGCTGGGCGCGGCGGCGGCGCTGGGCGTCGCGACGCATGCCCAGGCCGATACGACGTTCCTGAACGTGTCGTACGACCCGACGCGCGAGCTGTATCAGGACTTCAACCAGGCGTTCGGCAAGGAGTGGAAGGCGAAGACGGGCGAGACGGTCAACTTCAAGCAGTCGCACGGCGGCTCGGGTGCGCAGGCGCGCTCGGTGCTCGACGGCCTGCAGGCCGACGTCGTCACGTTGGCGCTCGCGTACGACATCGACGCGCTCGCGAACAAGGGGCTCATCAACAAGGACTGGCAAAAGCGCCTGCCGGACAACGCGTCGCCGTACACGTCGACGATCGTGTTCCTGGTGCGCAAGGGCAACCCGAAGGGGATCAAGGACTGGGACGACCTGACCAAGCCGGGTATCTCGATCGTCACGCCGAACCCGAAGACGTCGGGCGGCGCACGCTGGAACTACCTCGCCGCGTGGGCGTATGCCGTGCACAAGCCGGGCGGCAACGAGCAGACGGCGAAGGAATTCGTGACGAAGCTGTACAGGAACGCCGGCGTGCTCGATTCGGGCGCGCGGGGTGCGACGACGAGCTTCGTGCAGCGCGGGATCGGCGACGTGCTGATCGCATGGGAAAACGAGGCGTTCCTGTCGATCAAGGAATTTGGCACCGACAAGTTCGAGATCGTCGTGCCGTCGGTGAGCATCCTGGCCGAGCCGCCCGTCGCGGTGGTGGACAAGGTGGTCGACAAGAAGGGCACGCGCAAGCTGGCCGAGGCCTACCTGAACTTCCTGTACAGCCCGCAGGGCCAGGAGATCGCGGCACGCAACTACTACCGTCCGCGCTCGAAGAACGTGCCGGCGGAGCTGACCAAGCAGTTCCCGAAGCTGAAGCTGTACACGGTCGACGACACGTTCGGCGGCTGGACGAATGCGCAGAAGACGCATTTCGCGGATGGCGGCGTGTTCGATTCGATTTACAAGCCGCAGTAACGCCACGCAACGAACCATAACGACAGCGGCGCGCCACGACAGCGCGCCGCATCCTCGACGGCCTGCCGGCGCGACTCCCCGCGCCGGCATTTGCGTCGGACCCGTGAGCAGCATCGACCCAGCAAGAGCATCCGATGACGACGTACACCTTTCGCAAGCCGAGCGCGCTGCCCGGTTTCGGCGTGACACTCGGCATCACGGTGGCCTATTTGAGCCTCGTGGTGCTGATCCCGCTCGCCGCCACGTTCCTGAAGACCGCGACGCTGTCGTGGGACCAGTTCGTCACCGCCGTCACGTCGCCGCGCGTTCTCGCGTCGTACCGGCTGACGTTCGCCTCCGCCCTGGGCGGCGCCGTGATCAACGCCGTGTTCGGCTTTCTCGTCGCGTGGGTGCTGGTGCGCTACACGTTCCCGTTCAAGCGCCTCATCGACGCGATCGTCGACCTGCCGTTCGCGCTGCCGACGTCGGTCGCCGGCATCTCGCTCGCGGCCGTCTATGCGACCAACGGCTGGGTCGGCCAGTATCTCGCGCCGTTCGGCATCAAGATCGCGTTCACGCCGGTCGGCGTGCTGGTCGCGCTGACCTTCATCGGGCTGCCGTTCGTCGTGCGCACAGTGCAGCCGGTGCTGGAGGATTTCGAGCGCGAGCAGGAAGAGGCCGCCGCATGCCTCGGCGCATCGCGCTGGCTCACGTTCCGTCGCGTCGTGCTGCCGGCCGTGCTGCCTGCGCTGCTCACCGGCTTCGCGCTCGCGTTCGCGCGTGCGCTCGGCGAATACGGGTCGGTGATCTTCATCGCCGGTAACGTGCCGATGAAATCCGAGATCACGTCGCTGCTCATCATCACGAAACTCGAGCAGTACGACTACGCGGGCGCCACCGCGCTGGCGGTCGTGATGCTGGTCGTGTCGTTCCTGATGCTGTTGTTGATCAACACGCTGCAGTGGTATCTGCAGCGCAGGACGAGCAAGGGGGCGAGCGGCCCCGCGCCGACGACCGTCACCGTTGCCGCAGCAGGAGGCCAGCAATGAGCCAGGAGTCCACCGCCGTGCTGAACAATCCGTCCGCGGCGCTCGCGCGCGCCGCGAAACAGCTCGATCCCGTCAGCGAGCCGCGCGCCGTGCGCTGGCTGCTGATCGGCGTTGCGCTGGCGTTCCTCGCGTTTTTCCTCGTCGTGCCGCTCGCCGCGGTGTTCGTCGAGGCGCTGCGCAAGGGCGTCGGCTTCTATTTCGAATCGCTCGCCGATCCCGACGCGTGGTCGGCGATCAAGCTGACGCTGACCGTCGCCGTGATCGCGGTGCCGCTGAACCTCGTGTTCGGCGTGTGCGCGTCGTGGGCGATCGCGAAATTCGAATTCCGCGGCAAGGCGCTGCTCACCACGCTGATCGACCTGCCGTTCTCGGTGTCGCCGGTGATCTCGGGCCTCGTGTACGTGCTGCTGTTCGGTGCGCAGGGCTGGCTCGGCCCGTGGCTGCAGGATCACGACGTGCAGATCATCTTCGCGGTGCCGGGCATCGTGCTCGCGACGATCTTCGTCACGTTCCCGTTCGTCGCGCGCGAGCTGATTCCGCTGATGCAGGCGCAGGGCACCGACGAGGAAGAGGCCGCGCGCGTGCTCGGTGCGTCGGGCTGGCAGATCTTCCGCCGCGTGACGCTGCCGAACGTGAAGTGGGGCCTGCTGTACGGCGTGATCCTGTGCAACGCGCGCGCAATGGGCGAGTTCGGTGCGGTGTCGGTCGTGTCCGGCCACATCCGCGGCGTGACTGACACGATGCCGCTGCACGTCGAGATTCTGTACAACGAATACAACTTCGCGGCGGCGTTCGCGGTGGCGTCGGTGCTCGCGCTGCTTGCGCTCGTCACGCTCGCGCTGAAACTGCTCGCCGAACGTCACCTCGCCGCCGAACTGGCTGGCGCACGCGATGACGTTCCCGCTCATGCCGGCCCCGTCGCCGTCATTTCGTCGAAATCGTAAAGAGGCAACCAGAATGGGTATCACCGTCCGTCACCTTCAAAAGCGCTTCGGCGATTTCACCGCACTCGACAACGTGTCGCTCGACTTCCCGCCTGGCGAGCTCGTCGCACTGCTCGGACCGTCCGGTTGCGGCAAGACCACGCTGCTGCGCGTGATCGCGGGCCTCGAGCACGCGGACGCCGGCCAGGTCGTGCTGCAGGGGCTCGACGTCGCGTCGGTCGGCGCGCGCGATCGCCAGGTCGGCTTCGTGTTCCAGCACTACGCGCTGTTCCGCCACATGACCGTATTCGAGAACGTCGCGTTCGGGCTGCGCGTGAAGCCGCGTCGCGAGCGGCCGTCGGAAGCCGTGATCCGGGACAAGGTGCATGAGCTGCTGAAGCTTGTGCAGCTCGACTGGCTTGCGCAGCGCTATCCGTCCGAACTGTCGGGCGGCCAGCGCCAGCGGATCGCGCTGGCGCGTGCGCTCGCGGTCGAACCGAAGGTGCTGCTGCTCGACGAGCCGTTCGGCGCGCTCGACGCGAAGGTGCGCAAGGAATTGCGCGGCTGGCTGCGGCGTCTGCACGACGACCTGCACATTTCGACGATCTTCGTCACGCACGACCAGGAGGAAGCGCTCGAAGTGGCGGACCGGATCGTCGTGCTGAACCGCGGTCACGTAGAGCAGGTCGGCAGCCCGCAAGACGTCTACGATCATCCGCAAAGCGCGTTCGTCTACGAATTCCTCGGCGCGGCGAACCGGCTGCCGGGCACGGTTGCCGGGCGCGGCTTCGTCGCCGAAGGCGCGTCGGCGCCGATCGCGGTCGACGCCGATTTCGCGGGCCCCGCGAACGCATACGTGCGGCCGCACGACCTGCAGCTCCGGCCGGTCGGCGACGGGCATCGTGACGGCATCGCGGTGGACGTGCGCCGCGTGATTCCGCTCGGCGGCTCGGTGCGGGTCGAGCTCGAGGCGCGTGCAGGCGGCGCGCTCGAAGCCGAACTCGATCGCGACGCGTGGCGTGCGCTCGCGTTGCAGGTCGGCGACGGCGCGACCGCGGTACCGCGCGCGGTGCGCGTATTTCCCGCACACTGACGCCCGAACCCGGTAAAGAGAAGAGAGCGGATACCGCTCCGAATCGTCATTCGAACAACGACAGCCTAAGAGGCATACCCATGAATTTTCAGCAATTGCGTTTCGTGCGCGAAGCCGTGCGTCAGAACATGAACCTGACCGAAGTCGCGAACGTGCTGTATACGTCGCAGTCGGGCGTGTCGAAGCAGATCAAGGATCTCGAGGACGAACTGGGCGTCGACATCTTCATTCGGCGCGGCAAGCGCCTCACCGGGCTCACGGAGCCCGGCAAGGCCGTGCACCAGTTGATCGAGCGGATGCTGCTCGACGCCGAGAACCTGCGCCGTGTCGCCCGTCAGTTCGCGGACCAGGACAGCGGCCACCTCGTCGTCGCGACGACGCACACGCAGGCGCGCTACGCATTGCCGAAGGTGATCCGGCAGTTCACCGACGTGTTCCCGAAGGTGCATCTCGCGCTGCGCCAGGGCAGCCCGCAGCAGATCGCGCAGATGATCCTGAACGGCGAGGCCGATCTCGGCATCTCGACCGAGGCGCTCGACCGCTATCCGGACATCGTCACGTTCCCGTGCTATTCGTGGCACCACACGGTCGTCGTGCCGAAGGGGCATCCGCTCGTCGGTCGCGAGAACCTGACGCTCGAGGAAATCGCCGAATATCCGATCATCACGTACGATCAGGATTTCACGGGCCGCTCGCACATCGACCAGGCGTTCACGCAGGCCGGCGCAGTGCCGGATGTGGTGCTGACCGCGATCGACGCGGACGTGATCAAGACCTATGTCGAACTCGGGATGGGGATCGGCGTCGTTGCGGCAATGGCCTTCGATCCGCAGCGCGACACGGGCCTGGTTGCGCTCGACACGCAGCATCTGTTCGAGGCGAGCACGACGCGTGTCGGGCTGCGCAAGGGCGCGTTCCTGCGCGCGTATGCGTACCGGCTGATCGAGATGTTCGCGCCGCATTTGAACGAAGCGGAAATCGCGGGGCTGCTGCGCGAAGCGGTCTGATTGCACGGGCGATATTTCGGCGGCGCGGCATGCGTCCGCCGAATGTGTTGCAAGGGCTCGCCATGACGACGGATTTGCCTCCGTCGCGCCCGATCCGGTTCATGCGAAGCGACGCCTTTCGAGCGTTTGCCGACTAACAGAAAAACAAGACGGCACGTTCGACCGCTTCGCATCGACCATATCGAACGCGGCATTTTTACGGAGATATGATTTAATTCGCCGCAATACCGGTCGGTGAATCGCGTCGGCACCACCGGGTGGGCGGTGGCCGCGCGGTACTCGTCGGCGTGCATCGCGTCGCGACGCCACACCCGGCGAAAGTAGAAAAAGCCGAAAAAGCGCACGGCAGATTCGAGGGCCCACCGCACGTGGCCCATGCCGATTCCCGACCACGACCTCATCGCCATCACGGCGTGCGGCGCGCACGAAACAGGGCGGAACAATGAATCTGAAACGGTTTCTCTTTTCCTTCGAAGGCCGGATCGGGCGCTTGCCATGGTGGATTTACGCGCTCGTCTATGCCGTGCTCAGCGCGCTCTTCGATGCGAGGTCTCGCGGCGCGTCGGCCGAGGATCTGCCGCTGCTGCTGGTGCTCGTTTTTCTGGCGATTGCCGTCGTCTCGATATGGTCGTCGATCGCGGTCGGCGTCAAGCGCCTGCACGACATCGACAAGTCGGGGTGGTGGATGCTGTTGATTTTCGTGCCGATCGTCGGCGCGATCGCGTTGTTCGTGATGAACGGTTTCATCGCTGGCACGCCGCACGCGAACCGCTTCGGCGAGCCACCGTCGGACGATCGCGACGAATCGGCACCGCAGGGTCCGGCATGAGGTACGGCAACCGGCGTATGTATTGCCGCCGCCCCGCGATACACCCCGTGGGGCGCTCAGAATAAACCCTTAAATATTGATCAGACGGGTTGCGCGCCGAACCGAAACGGTACAGCATAGCCCTCACTCCGCCGGCGTCCCGCCGGCGGTGGCGCGTCAATGATAGCACGCGTCAGGCAGTCGGCCGTCTGCCTTGCTTCCATTCCGTGGTACCGACAAGCAACATCGATGGCCAATGTCCGGGAAGTGTGGCGCAAACGTTTGCTCACATTAAAACAACAGCCAAACAACAATCCGGCCCGTCGGGCCAGTCGCCAGGAGATGTGTATGAATGTCCTCTTTCGCCGTCGCTTCCTGACCGCCGCGCTTGCCGCCGTCGCGGTCGCTGCCGCACCGGCCGTTCACGCGCAATCTGCAGCCAAGCCGAAGGTCGCGCTCGTGATGAAGTCGCTCGCCAACGAGTTCTTCCTCACGATGGAAAACGGCGCGAAGGAATACCAGAAGCACAACGCCAGCCAGTTCGACCTGATCACCAACGGCATCAAGGACGAGACCGACACCGCGAACCAGATCCGCATCGTCGAGCAGATGATCGTGTCGAAGGTCGATGCGATCGTGCTCGCGCCGGCCGATTCGAAGGCGCTCGTGCCGGTCGTGAAGAAGGCGGTCGACGCGGGCATCATCGTCGTAAACATCGACAACCGGCTCGATCCGGACGTGCTGAAGTCGAAGAACCTGAACGTGCCGTTCGTCGGGCCGGACAACCGCAAGGGCGCGCGCAAGATCGGCGACTATCTCGCGAAGCGGCTGAAGGCGGGCGATCAGGTCGGCATCGTCGAGGGCGTGTCGACGACGACCAACGCGCAACAGCGCACGGCCGGCTTCCAGGACGCGATGAAGGCGGGCGGGATGAAGGTCGTGTCGGTGCAGTCGGGCGAATGGGAAATCGACAAGGGCAATGCGGTTGCGTCCGCGATGCTCAACGAATACCCGAACCTGCGCGCGCTGCTGTGCGGCAACGACAACATGGCGATCGGCGCCGTGTCGGCGGTGCGCGCGGCAGGCAAGCAGGGCAAGGTGTTCGTGGTCGGCTACGACAACATCAACGCGATCAAGCCGATGCTGAAGGACGGCCGCGTGCTCGCGACCGCCGACCAGTATGCGGCGAAGCAGGCGGTGTTCGGCATTGATACGGCGCTCAAGGCGATCGCCGAGCATCGCAAGCAGGCCGACTTGTCCGGCGTGGTCGAGACGCCGGTGGATCTCGTGACGAAGTAACGCCGCTGCCGGTCGCGGCCGCCGCCGCCCTCAAGAATGCGGGCCGGCGGCCGTTATCCGGGGTGAGCGCGATCACGGCCACTGCATGCACATGCACTTGTGAGCGTCATACCCGCGCGCCGCGTGCGCGCGGCCGCAACCAGGATCGCGATGGAACCGACCTTCCAACCCCCCCGTTCAGCCGTCCCCGTGCTGTCCGTCTCCGGTGTGGGCAAAACCTACGCCGAACCCGTGCTCGCCGACGTCACGCTGACGCTCGCGTCGGGCGAAGCGCTCGCGCTGACGGGCGAGAACGGCGCCGGCAAGAGCACGCTGTCGAAGATCATCGGCGGCCTCGTCGATCCGACGACCGGCACGATGCAACTCGGCGGCCAGGCCTATGCGCCGGCGAGCCGCACGCAGGCCGAAGCGCTCGGCGTGCGCATGGTGATGCAGGAACTGAACCTGCTGCCGACGCTGACGGTCGCCGAAAACCTGTTCCTGAACCGTCTGCCGCGCCGCTTCGGCATCATCGACCGCGCGCGGCTGCGCGAGGACGCGCGCGCCGCGATGGCGCAGGTCGGCCTCGACGCGGTCGACCCCGATACGCCGGTCGGCGCGCTCGGTATCGGCCATCAGCAGATGGTCGAGATCGCGCGCAACCTGATCGGCGACTGTCGCGTGCTGATCCTCGACGAGCCGACCGCGATGCTGACGGCGCGCGAGGTCGAACTGCTGTTCGAGCAGATCGACCGGCTCAAGGCGCGCGGCGTGGCGATCGTCTACATCTCGCACCGTCTCGAGGAACTCGCGCGCGTGGCCGAGCGCGTTGCGGTGTTGCGCGACGGCCGGCTCGTGCACGTCGGCGACATGGCCGCGACGACGTCCGACGGGCTCGTCACGCTGATGGTCGGGCGCGAGATCGGCGAACGCATCGATCTCGGCGCACGTCATATCGGCGTGCCGCGACTCGTCGTATCGGGCATGACGCGCGGCACGGCCGTGCAGGACGTGTCGCTCGAGGTGCGCACGGGTGAAATCTTCGGGATCTCGGGGCTGATCGGCGCGGGGCGCACCGAATTGCTGCGGTTGATCTACGGCGCGGATACGCCGGACGCCGGGATGATCGCGGTCGGCGATCCGCTGAAGCCCGTGCGCATCGGCTCGCCGGTCGACGCGGTGAAGCACGGCATCGCGCTGATCACCGAGGACCGCAAGGGCGAAGGGTTGCTGCTGTCGCAGTCGGTCACGTCGAACGTGTCGCTGGGGCAGCTCGACCGGCTCGCACGCGGCGGCATCGTCGATACGGCGCGCGAGACGGCGCTCGCCGAGCAGCAGATCGACGCGCTGCGGATCCGCACGCACGGCGCCGCGCAGGCGGTCGGCGAGTTGTCGGGCGGCAACCAGCAGAAAGTCGTGATCGGCCGCTGGCTCGCGCGCGAGATGGGCGTGCTGCTGTTCGACGAACCCACGCGCGGCATCGACGTCGGCGCCAAATTCGAGATCTATGCGCTGATGGGCGCGCTCGCGCGCGAGGGCCGCGCGCTGGTGGTCGTCTCGAGCGACCTGCGCGAGCTGATGTTGATCTGCGACCGGATCGGCGTGATGTCGGCCGGCCGCATGACCGCCGTGTTCGAGCGCGGCAACTGGACCCAGGATGCGCTGCTGGCCGCGGCGTTCGCCGGCTTCGGCCGCGAAGCGCTGCCGGACGGCGCGCGGCAGCCGGATGCGCAGGCAGCATCGCGCGCGGCTTCCGGCACACCGAGCGGCACTTCGACGACAGGACGACAGCCATGACCCAGCCTCCCGTATCCCCGACCGACGCAGGCGCCCCGCAGACCGTGGCGGGGCGTCGTGCCCGCGCGCTGTCCGGCACGCGGCTCGGTTTGTCGAACTATCTCGGGCTCGCCGGCGCGCTCGCCGCGATGATCGTGCTGTTCTCGACGCTGAGCTCGCATTTCCTGACCTACGATACGTTCAGTACGATCGCGAACCAGATTCCCGATCTCGTCGTGATGTCGGTCGGGATGACCTTCGTGCTGATCATCGCGGGGATCGACCTGTCGGTCGGCTCGGTGCTGGCACTGGCCGCGTCGATGGTCAGCGTGGCCGCATTGAAGTGGCAATGGGGGCCGTTGCCGGCGGCGCTGATCGGGATCGCGATCGCGACCGTCACCGGCGCGCTGACGGGCGCGATCACGGTCGGCTGGCGGATTCCGTCGTTCATCGTGTCGCTCGGCGTGCTGGAGGCGGCGCGCGGCGTCGCTTACCAGCTGACGAATTCGCGTACCGCGTACATCGGCGATGCGTTCGATTTCCTGTCGAACCCGATCGCGCTCGGCATCTCGCCGGCGTTCCTGATCGCGGTCGCGGTGACGATCGCGGCACAGTTCGTGCTTGCGCGTACGGTGTTCGGGCGTTATCTGGTCGGGATCGGCACGAACGAGGAAGCGGTAAGACTTGCGGGGGTTAACCCGCGGCCGTATAAAATCGTCGTATTCGCATTGATGGGCGCGCTCGCGGGACTCGCGTCGCTGTTCCAGATTTCGCGGCTCGAGGCCGCCGACCCGAATGCGGGCGTCGGCCTCGAGCTGCAGGTGATCGCGGCCGTCGTGATCGGCGGCACGAGCCTGATGGGCGGGCGCGGCTCGGTGATCAGCACGTTCTTCGGCGTGTTGATCATCTCCGTGCTGGCCGCCGGGCTGGCGCAGATCGGCGCGAACGAGCCGACCAAACGAATCATCACCGGGGCGGTGATCGTGGTGGCGGTCGTGCTCGATACATATCGCAGCCGGCGCACGCGCGCGCGGTAGAACTACACGAAAGGCAGACCAGAGAGAAACGGGAAATGGCGACGATCAAGGATGTGGCGGCCATGGCGGGCGTGTCGTTTACGACCGTCTCGCACGTGGTGAACAATTCGCGGCCGGTGTCCGCGGATGTGCGTGCGAAGGTCGAGGGCGCAATTCGCGAGCTGAACTACGTGCCATCGGCGGTGGCGCGCTCGCTGAAGGCGCGCTCGACGGCGACCATCGGCCTCGTCGTGCCGAACAGCACAAATCCGTATTTTGCGGAGCTTGCGCGCGGCATCGAGGATCAGTGCGCGGCCAACGGCTATTGCGTGTTCTTCTGCAATTCGGACGACGATCCCGTCAAACAGCGCAACTATCTGCGCGTGCTGCAGGAAAAGCGCATCGACGGGCTGATCGTCGCGTCGGCGGGCGAGGACGCGGTGCTGGCACAGACGCTCGCGGACGCGCATGCGCCGCTCGTCGTGGTCGACCGCAACATCGAGGGGCTCGCGGCCGATCTCGTGCAGATCGACCACGAACGCGGCGCCTACCTGGCGACGCGCCACCTGCTCGAACTCGGGCACGCGAAGATCGGCTGCATAACGGGACCGACGGACACGGCCGTCAGCGCGATGCGCGTGCACGGCTTCATCCGCGCGATGGCCGAGCGCGGGATCGACATCGTGCCGGGCGCGATCGCGGAAAGCGATTTCTCGTGCCTCGGCGGCTATCACGCGGCGGCGCGGCTGTTCGAGTCGGTGCATCCGAGCGCGATTTTCGCGGGCAACGACCTGATGGGCGTCGGTGCGCTGCGCGCGGCGGCCGAGCGCGGCATGCGCGTGCCGGACGACTGCTCGATCATCGGCTTCGACGACATCGAATTCTCCCGCTACACGTATCCCGCGCTGTCGACGGTGGGCCAGTCGGTGCGCGCGCTCGGCGAAATGGCCGCGCAGACGCTGATCGAGCGGATCGGCGGCGGCTCGACGTCCGCGCCGAGCCGTCGTCGCGTCGTGTCGCCGCGGCTCGTGCTGCGCGAATCCACCTCGGTCTATCGCGAGCCGGCCATGCCCGGCCCCAACGCATGACGGCGCGCGCAGCGGCGCCCGGCCGCGTGACGGTGGTCGGCAGCCTGAACATGGATCTCGTCGTGCGTTCGCCGCGGCTGCCGCTGCCGGGCGAAACGCTCGCCGGCCATGCGTATGCGCAGGCGGCGGGCGGCAAGGGCGGTAACCAGGCCGTCGCGGCTGCACGGCTCGGCGCGCGGGTCGCGATGATCGGCTGCGTCGGCGCGGATGCGTACGGCACGGCGCTGCGGGCCGGCCTCGAAGCGGAGTGCATCGACTGCACGGGGCTCGCGACCAGTGCGGCGGCATCGACCGGCGTCGCGCTGATCGTTGTCGACGACGCGAGCCAGAATACGATCGTGATCGTCGCGGGCGGCAACGGGGAAGTCACGCCCGATACGGTCGCGCGGCACGAAGCTGCATTGGCTGCGACCGACGTGCTGATCTGCCAGCTCGAGACGCCGCCGGACGCCGTATTCGCGGCGCTGTCGGCCGGGCGGCGGCTCGGCCGCACGGTGGTGCTCAATCCGGCCCCGGCCGTCGCGCCGTTGCCGGGCGACTGGCTGCCGCTTGTCGATTACCTGATTCCGAACGAAGTCGAGGCCGCCGCGTTGACCGGACTGTCGGTGCGCGATCCGGACGATGCACAGGCCGCGGCGCGCGCGCTGCAGGCGGCCGGGGCGCGCAACGTGCTGATCACGCTCGGCGCGCGCGGCGTGCTGGCGCTGACGGCGGACGGTGCGGCGCGGCATTACCCGGCGCCGGTCGTGCAAGCGGTCGACACGACCGCGGCCGGCGATACCTTCATCGGCGGTTTCGCCGCGCGGCTCGCGGCCGGCGAGGACGTCGATACCGCGATTCGCTTCGCGCAGCGCGCGGCGGCGCTGTCGGTGACCCGAGCGGGTGCGCAGCCGTCGATTCCCACCCTCGCCGAACTGGGCGAATAGAACCGGATTGCCCCCATCGCGGCCGGCGCCTGCAGCAGCAGGCGGCCGGCCGTTTCTTTTCTGGCGTTGTCGCGCAAACCGCGTTGGCATCGTCTTCCTGCCCCGCGAACCGGCAGTGGTTTGCCCCCATTATTCAGCAATCTGTAATTCATGAACTGATTGGTGAAAAAGAGTCGTCGATACCATCAAGTTGGGCCGCGCGCGGTCGTAAATGCATCGGGCGAAACACTGTTTCGAAAACGGGCTCGGCCCGTCCATGACGACGTAAAACAGGAAGGATGATGGTGTTCACAAACCTGACGATTCGTGCGCGCATCGGTTTGACGATGGCGTTTCTCGCCATGCTGCTGGGAGTGATCGGTGTGCTCGGCCTGTACGGGATGACGCGCTCGAACGACTCGACGCGCGAAATTTTCACGAACCAGATGCCGAGTGCGGTGAACGTTGCCGTCGCGGAAATGTATGCGGCGCGCGAGCGGCTGGCGCTCGACCGCGCGGTGATGCTGGCCGGCACGCCCGACGCGGCGGCGGCCGTCGAGCGCAGCCGCAGCATGCGTACGCAGTCCGACGCGTGGTGGCAGAAGTACCTCGCGCTGCCGCGCGGGCCCGAAGAGGACGGGCTTGCCCAGGACGTTGCCGCGAAGCGACAGGCGCTGCAAAGCGCGTGCGACGCGTTCGCGGGCCTCGTCGGCTCGGATCAGCACGACCGGATCGGCGACGGCGCGAAACAGTTGCAGGTGCGCTACAACGAACTCGCGGTCGCGAGCGAAGCGCTGCGCAGCTTTCAGTTCCGCGACGCGCAGGCGAGCTTCAATCACGCGGAATCGGTGTACGAGATGCTGCGGGTGCTGTCGATCGTCGTGCTCGTCGCCGGCTTCGGCGCCGCGGTGTTGTCGTGGCTGACGCTCAGCCGTGCGATCGGCCGTCCGCTCGCGGATGCGCTCGCGCACTTCGACGCGATCGCCGCGGGCGACCTGCGACGCTCGATCGTCGTGCGACGCCGCGACGAAATGGGCCAGTTGCTTGATGGCCTCGCGAAGATGCAGCACGGGCTCGTCGATACGGTGCGCACCGTACGCGGCGGCAGCGAGTCGATCGCGACCGCGGCGCGGCAGATCGCCGCCGGCAACATCGACCTGTCGTCGCGCACGGAAGAGCAGGCGGCGGCGCTGCAGGAAACCGCATCGAGCATGGAGCAACTGACCGGTACCGTGAAGCAGAACGCGGACAATGCGAGGCAGGCAAGTTCGCTGGCCGCGAACGCATCCGAAATTGCGAACAAGGGTAATACGGTCGTCGGCCAGGTGGTCGGCACGATGGGCGAGATCAACGACAGCTCGGCGAAGATCGCGGACATCATCGCGATCATCGAGGGGATCGCCTTCCAGACCAACATTCTCGCGCTGAACGCGGCGGTCGAAGCCGCGCGTGCCGGCGAGGACGGGCGCGGTTTCGCGGTGGTCGCCGGCGAAGTGCGCAGCCTCGCGCAGCGGTCGTCGAGCGCGGCCAAGGAGATCAAGGCGCTGATCGATGCATCGGTGGACCGCATCCGCACCGGTTCGGCGCTGGTCGACGAAGCGGGACGCACGATGAGCGACGTGATCGGTGCGGTGCAGCGTGTGACGGACATCATGGGCGAGATCGCGGCAGCGTCCGAGGAGCAGAGCGGCGGCATCGATCAGGTCGCGCGTGCGGTCGCGCAGATGGACGAGGTGACGCAACAGAACGCGGCGCTCGTCGAGGAGGCCGCTGCGGCGGCGCAATCGCTCGACGAACAGGCCGCGCGTCTGCGCCAGACGGTTTCGGTGTTCCGGATCGACGACGAAGCGGTACGGCCGGCAGCGGGTGTCGCTGCCGCGCGTCAAGCGCCGCGCGCGATGCCTGCCGCGCCGGCAGCCGTGTCGACCGCGACGCCCGCACCGGCGACGGCGTCGGCACGCGACGATCGCGATGCGCCGGCGAAGCGCACGGCAATTGCTCCGTCGGCTCGCAAGCCCGTGGCCGCGTCCGCGACGCCCGCACCGGCGCCGCTTGCAGCCACCGCCGGCGGCGACGACTGGGAGACGTTCTGATTCGCGTGGATCGCGCATCTATCCCCATTTGGTAGCGCACGACGCCCGCGGCATGCGGGCGTCGTCGTTTCGGTGATCGACTGAATGTGACAGCGCACATGAACGATCGTGCATCGTCGCGCGTCGTGTTTTGGCATCCGTGCTACGTACGGGTATCTCCGAAGGATGCGAAAAAAATTTGTAACGGCGCACGTGGCGTGTCGTCGCATACGATCGCTCGAACGTATAGGGATGAAGGGGCGTGAGAACGAAGACGTGGAGGAGAAGCGACGACGACCAGAGCGTCCAACGCACGAGACGTTCCGATGCTCGACGAGACACCGCGGATGCAGTTTCTGCGGCTCGGGAGATCGATTGTAAAGCGTGGAAATGCATTGTCCAACCGGTGTTGTCGAGAATGACGAACTTCATACGAAGAGTTCGTGAAAAAAAAACAGAAAGGGTTTAGGATGAATTCGAACGCGCTTGCTTCTGCGCAGTCATACGAAGGCAAGCACGTCTTCAGACTCAGGCGAGGGAGGTAGCATGGATATTTACAGCAGCTTCGCGAACCGCTTCGAAAAAACGCGAGAGGAAGAGCTCTCGCTGGAGGAGTATCTCGCGCTCTGCAAGAACGATCCGTCAGCGTACGCCACGGCCGGCGAACGCATGCTGGCTGCAATCGGGGAACCAGAACAAATCGATACTCGCAACGACCCGCGCCTGTCGCGGATCTTCGCGAACAAGGTTATCAAGGTCTATCCCGCGTTTCGTGAGTTTTACGGAATGGAGGAAGTGATCGAGCAGGTCGTCGCTTACTTCCGGCACGCCGCGCAAGGGCTCGAAGAGAAGAAGCAGATCCTCTACCTGCTCGGCCCGGTGGGCGGCGGCAAGTCGTCGATCGCCGAGCGCCTGAAGCAACTGATGGAGCGCGTGCCGTTCTATTCGCTGAAGGGTTCGCCCGTCAACGAATCGCCGCTCGGGCTGTTCGACTACGACGAAGATGGCCCGATCCTCGAAGAGCAGTACGGCATTCCGCGCCGCTACCTGAAGAGCATCCTGAGTCCGTGGGCCGTCAAGCGCCTGCATGAATACAACGGCGACATCCGCCAGTTCCGCGTGGTGCGCCGCTATCCGTCGATCCTGCGGCAGGTCGGCATCGCGAAGACCGAACCGGGCGACGAGAACAATCAGGACATCTCGTCGCTCGTCGGCAAGGTCGACATCCGCAAGCTCGAACAGTACGCACAGGACGATGCCGACGCATACAGCTACTCCGGCGGCCTGTGCCTGGCGAACCAGGGCTTGCTCGAATTCGTCGAAATGTTCAAGGCGCCGATCAAGGTGCTGCACCCGCTGCTGACCGCCACGCAGGAAGGCAACTTCAAGGGCACCGAAGGATTCGGCGCGATTCCGTTCGACGGCGTGATTCTCGCGCACTCGAACGAGTCGGAATGGAAGGCGTTCCGCAACAACCGCAACAACGAGGCACTGCTCGACCGGATCTTCGTCGTGAAGGTGCCATATTGCCTGCGCGTGTCGGAAGAGACGAAGATCTACGAGAAGCTGATCCGCAATTCGTCGCTGGCCGAAGCCGTGTGCGCGCCCGGTACGCTGAAGATGATGTCGCAGTTCTCGGTGCTGTCGCGCCTGCACGAACCGGAGAATTCGAGCCTGTTCTCGAAGATGCAGGTGTACGACGGCGAAAACCTGAAGGACACCGATCCGAAAGCGAAGTCGTACCAGGAGTATCGCGACTACGCGGGCGTGGACGAAGGGATGACGGGCGTGTCGACACGCTTCGCGTTCAAGATCCTGTCGCGCGTGTTCAACTTCGATTCAAGCGAGGTCGCGGCCAACCCGGTGCACCTGATGTACGTGCTCGAACAGCAGATCGAACGCGAGCAGTTCCCGCCGGAAACGGAGCAGAAATACCTGTCGTTCGTGAAGGACGTGCTCGCGTCGCGCTATGCGGAGTTCATCGGCAAGGAGATCCAGACGGCTTACCTCGAATCGTATTCGGAGTACGGGCAGAACATCTTCGATCGCTACGTCACGTATGCGGACTTCTGGATTCAGGACCAGGAATTCCGCGATCACGACACGGGCGAGAGCTTCGACCGCGCCGCGCTGAACGCGGAGCTGGAGAAGATCGAGAAACCGGCCGGGATAAGCAATCCGAAGGATTACCGCAACGAGATCGTGAATTTCGTGTTGCGCGCACGGGCGGCCAACGCCGGCAAGAACCCCGTGTGGACGAGTTACGAGAAGTTGCGTGTCGTGATCGAGAAGAAGATGTTCTCGAATACCGAGGAACTGTTGCCGGTCATTTCGTTCAACGCGAAGGGTTCGGCAGAGGAGCAGCGCAAGCATGAGGACTTTGTGAACCGGATGGTCGCGAAGGGCTATACGCCGAAGCAGGTGAGGCTGCTTTGCGACTGGTACCTGCGCGTGCGCAAGTCGTCATGACGCGCGCGGTACCGCGCCCGTGCGGTTCGTCCGCGCGGGCGCCTTCAGAGGCGCCGCCCGCATGACGGCAGACGGCATGCGCGGCGAGTGCCCCGGCAGATCGACTTTCGAGCGGGAGACCGGGAGTGCTTCATCAAATCATCGACCGCAGGCTGGCCGGCAAGAACAAGAGCATCGCCAATCGCGAACGCTTTCTGCGTCGCGTCAAGAACTACATTCGTCGTGCCGTGTCCGACGCGGTGCGCGACCGTAGCATCAAGGATATCCAGAGCACGCAGAGCATCACGATCCCGCGCAAGGACATCGCCGAGCCGAATTTCCGGCACGGGCCTGGCGGGCGCCGTGAGTACGTGCACCCGGGCAACGAGGACTACGTCCGCGGCGACAAGATTCCGCGTCCGCAAGGCGGCTCGGGCGGTGGCGGCAGTCAGGCGAGTAACGAGGGCGAAGGTCAGGATGACTTCGTGTTCGAGCTGTCCCGCGACGAATTCATGCAGTATTTCTTCGACGATCTCGAACTGCCGCGCCTCGTGAAGACGCACCTGTTGACGGTGCCGAGCTGGAAGAACGTGCGCGCGGGCTGGTCGGCGGAAGGCACGCCGAACAACATCGACGTCGTGCGTTCGCTCAGAAGCGCGCTCGGCCGGCGCATCGCGCTCGGCTCGCCGCTCGTCAACGAGTTGCGCGAACTCGAGGCGCAACTCGAGGCGCTGAAGAACGACACCGAGGACCGCCGCACGGAAATCGCCGCGCTCGAAGCCGAGATCCATCACCTGAAAGGGCGCATCTGGCGAATTCCGTTCATCGATCCGTTCGACCTGCGCTATATCAATCGCGTGAAGCAGCCGCAGCCGTCGAGCCAGGCCGTGATGTTCTGCCTGATGGATGTGTCGGGTTCGATGGACGAGCAGCGCAAGGATCTCGCGAAGCGCTTCTTCATCCTGCTGTACCTGTTCCTGAAGCGCAACTACGAGCGTATCGAGGTCGTGTTCATTCGTCACCATACGCGTGCGGAGGAAGTCGACGAGGACACCTTCTTCCATTCGACCGAAAGCGGCGGCACGGTGGTGTCGAGCGCGCTCGAGCTGATGCGCAAGGTGATGAACGAGCGCTACTCGCCGACGGAATGGAACATCTACGGTGCGCAGGCGTCGGACGGCGACAACTGGACCGACGATTCGCCGAAGTGTCGCAAAATCCTGGAAGAGGATATCCTCACCAAGACGCGCTACTTCGCGTATATCCAGGTCGCACCGGAAGAGCAGAACCTGTGGCTGGAGTACGCGCAACTGGCGCTGTCGCAACCGCATCTCGCGATGAAAAAAGTCGAATCGGCTGCCGACATTTACCCGGTGTTTCGCGAATTGTTCGAAAAACAGGTGGAAATGTCATGACGACCCGCCACCTGCACAACGAGTCGCGCGGCTACGCGCCGCGCCCTTCCGGCGACGACACGGCCGGCCCTGCCGCATCGCAGCAAAGCGGCCGGACCGAAGCGTCGGCGCCGGCCGCCGACTTGCCCGGAGCCGGGCAAAAGGAAGCGCGTATGAACGTTGCCGAACGCAAGCCGCTGCCGTGCCCGTCCGACTGGACGTTCGAGCTGCTCGAGGAATACGACACGCATATCGCGCAGGTCGCCGAGCAATACGAGCTCGACATCTATCCGATCCAGCTCGAGCTGATCAGCGCCGAGCAGATGATGGATGCCTATGCGTCGGTCGGGATGCCGGTCAACTACCGGCACTGGTCGTTCGGCAAGCACTTCCTCGCGACCGAGAAGAGCTATCGCCGCGGCCAGATGGGCCTCGCGTACGAAATCGTCATCAATTCGAATCCGTGCATCGCGTATCTGATGGAAGAGAACACGATGACGATGCAGGCGCTCGTCATCGCGCACGCGGCGTACGGGCACAACTCGTTCTTCAAGGGCAACTACCTGTTCCGGCTGTGGACCGACGCGCACGCGATCATCGACTATCTCGTGTACGCGAAGAACTACGTCGCCGAATGCGAGGAGCGCTACGGGCTCGATCGCGTCGAGGAACTGCTCGATTCGTGCCATGCGCTGATGAACTACGGCGTCGACCGCTACAAGCGGCCGCAGAAACCGTCGCTGTCGAAGGAAGCCGCGCTGCGGCGCGAACGCGAGGCGTATCTGCAGTCGCAGGTCAACGAGCTGTGGCGTACGCTGCCGGGCAAGAAGCCCGAGCAGATGGAGGAGCAGGACGATCGCTATCCGCCGGAGCCGCAGGAAAACCTGCTGTATTTCGCGGAGAAGAACGCGCCGCTGCTCGAGCCGTGGGAGCGGGAAGTGATCCGCATCGTGCGCAAGATCGGCCAGTACTTCTACCCGCAGCGGCAGACGCAGGTGATGAACGAAGGCTGGGCGACGTTCTGGCACTACACGCTGCTGAACACGCTGTACAACCAGGGCAAGCTGGAAGACGGTTTCATGATGGAGTTCCTGCATTCGCACAGCAACGTGGTCTACCAGCCGCCCGTCACGAAGCCGTACTACAGCGGGATCAATCCGTATGCGCTCGGTTTCTCGATGATGAGCGACATCCGGCGGATCTGCGAGTCGCCGACGGAAGAGGACTACAAGTGGTTTCCGGAGATCGCGGGCACGCCATGGCTGCCTGCGATGCACTACGCGATGCGCAACTTCAAGGACGAGAGCTTCATCGCGCAGTATCTGTCGCCGAACCTGATTCGCGAGATGCGGCTCTTCTCGGTGCTCGACGACGACATGCGCGATTCGCTCGAGGTGTCGGCGATCCACGACGAATCCGGCTACCAGTACGTCCGGCAGGCGCTGTCGCGGCAGTACGACATCCATCATCGCGAGCCGAACATCCAGGTATGGGCGGTGAACACGCGCGGCGATCGCAGTCTCACGCTGCGTCACTTCATGACCGACAACCGCCATCTGTCGAACGACAGCGACGAAGTGCTCAAGCACATGGCGCGGCTCTGGCAGTTCGACGTGTTCCTGGAAAGCGTCGACGAGGCCGGCACCGTGCGCAAGCGCTACGAGTGCCGCTACGTGCCGCCGGAGGTGCGCGTCTGAGCATCGATGGCAAAAGTTTGCATGCAACGCCAGCCTGACGGCTGGCGTTTTCATATGACGAGCGCGCGGCACGAGAAAAATTTTCTACATCCGGACGAACCCGGAGAGCCTGTTACTTTACATTTCGCTAAAATCCCGTGGCGTCGTGCGCCGGAACCGGTGCCACGTGCAACCGCACGCGGCGGCCCAGCCGTCTCGCCCAGAAAGCACTAAAAGGAACAGACCAACCCATGGACGTCCAGACCGACCAAGCTGCGCTGTCCGCGCATGACACCCGGCGGCGCGTGTTCGCCATCGTCGGCGCCTCGTCGGGCAACCTCGTCGAGTGGTTCGACTTCTATATCTACTCGTTCTGCGCGCTGTATTTCGCACCGGCGTTCTTCCCGAGCGGCAATACGACGACGCAGCTGCTGAACACGGCCGGCGTGTTCGCGGCGGGTTTCCTGATGCGCCCGATCGGCGGCTGGCTGTTCGGCCGCATCGCCGACCGGCACGGGCGCCGCGCGGCGATGATGATCTCGGTGCTGATGATGTGCGGCGGCTCGCTCGTGATCGCGGTGCTGCCGACCTATGCGCAGATCGGGGCGCTGGCGCCGGCGTTGCTGCTGGTCGCGCGCCTGTTCCAGGGGCTGTCGGTGGGCGGCGAATACGGCACCAGCGCGACTTACATGAGCGAGGTCGCGCTGAAGGGGCGGCGCGGCTTCTTCGCGTCGTTTCAGTACGTGACGCTGATCGGCGGCCAGCTGTGCGCGCTGCTGGTGCTCGTGATCCTGCAGCAGGCGCTGTCGCATGACGAACTGAAGGCATGGGGCTGGCGTATTCCGTTCGTCTGCGGTGCGGCGGCCGCGCTGATTTCGCTGTACCTGCGCAAGTCGCTCGACGAAACGTCGACGAGCGCGTCGCGCGACAAGAAGGACGCGGGCACGATCCGCGGCGTATGGCAGCACAAGGGCGCGTTCTTCACGGTGGTCGGTTTCACGGCCGGCGGCTCGCTGATCTTCTACACGTTCACGACGTACATGCAGAAGTACCTGGTGAACACGGCCGGCATGCACGCGAAGACGGCCAGCAACGTGATGACCTTCGCGCTGCTCGTCTACATGCTGATGCAGCCGGTGTTCGGCGCGCTGTCCGACAAGATCGGCCGCCGCACGTCGATGATCCTGTTCGGCGCGTTCGCGGTGATCGGCACGGTGCCGCTGATGCTTACGCTGAAGACCGTGACGAGCCCGGTCGCCGCGTTCGTGCTGATCACGATCGCGCTGGCGATCGTCAGCTTCTACACGTCGATCAGCGGCCTGATCAAGGCCGAGATGTTCCCGCCGGAAGTGCGCGCGATGGGCGTCGGCCTGTCGTATGCGGTCGCGAACGCGATCTTCGGCGGCTCGGCCGAGTATGTCGCGCTGTGGTTCAAGTCGATCGGCAGCGAGGAAACCTTCTACTGGTACGTGACCGTGCTGTGCGCGATCTCGCTGATCGTGTCGTGGCGGATGCGCGATCCGAGCAAGGAAGGGTATCTGCGTCACGAACCGTGATCGATCGGGCCGCCCGGCCGATACGGCCGGGTTGTCCGCTGCGGCGTGCAACACGGCGGCACGCAGAACGCAGCACCTCATACGACGGCGCTCCGCCATGCAGGCGGCGCGCCGTTTTTTCATCCGGCGCGGGATCGCGTGCAAGCTCATCGCGGCCCCCGCGATATCGATATCGAAATCGCTTCGTTGTCCGTCGCGGGCGATGCTTTTATTCTGAATCCGTAGTTCGTGTGACACCTCCTTGACTGGGATTCTCGCCCGCTGCGTGCAGCGGGCGTCTTTTTTTGTGCCCGGAACCTGCGTGCCGGCGACCTGCATGCCTCATCACGAATGCCGCAGAGCAAAGCACCATTTGTTGGTTCGGATTCGCCGCACGCGCTGATACGTTAGCGGCTTCGCGACAACACACTGCGTCGCGACGTTCCTCGAACCGGCCGCCGTGCGATCCGCGGCGGCCTTCATAACAAATCAGGTTGTGCTCATGAAAATCCACACTCTCGCTACGTGGCTCGTCGGAGCCGCACTCGTGACGGCCGGCACGGTCGCGCATGCGGACCGGCTCGACGACATCAAGAAGGCCGGCGTGCTGCGCGTCGCGACGTTCGACAGCAATCCACCGTTCGGCTATGTCGACGGCAAGAGCAATCACATCGTCGGCCTCGACGTCGACTATGCGAAGGCGCTGGCCGACAAGCTCGGCGTGAAGCTTCAGCTTCAGCCGACCAACCCGGCGAACCGCATTCCGTTCCTGACCTCCGGCAAGGTCGATCTCGTGCTCGCCAACTTCACGATCACCGACGAGCGCGCGAAGCAGGTCGACTTCAGCATTCCGTATTTCTCGTCGGGCCAGCAGTTCCTCGCGAAGAAGGGCGTGCTGAAATCGGCCGACCAGCTGAACGGCCTGCGCATCGGTGCGGACAAGGGTACGACGAACGAAATCACGCTGCGCGAGAAATACCCGAAGGCGACGATCGTCGCGTACGACGACACGCCGTTCGCGTTTGCCGCACTGCGCGCCGGCAACGTGCAGGCGATCACGCAGGACGGGCCGAAGCTGATCGGCCTGCTTGCGAACGTGCCTGACAAGCAGAACTACGAGATCCCGGCGTTCACGATATCGAACGATTACATGGGTGTCGGCGTGCCGAAGGGCGAGACGCGCCTGCTCGGCTTCGTGAACGATACGCTCAAGGGGCTCGAGGCGAACGGCCACGCGGGGCAGATCTACAACGCGTGGTTCGGGCCGGCGACGAAGACGCCGCTCACGCGCATCTTCCGGATCGGCGACAAGACCTGAGCGGAGTGCGCCGCGATCCGCCGCCGGCCGGGCCGGTGTGCGCGGTTCGCGGCGTTTTCCGTTCTTATCCGTCTCTTCTTATCGCGCGTCTTGCGCGCGCACCACGGCATGCTCGGGTTGGCTCCCAAATATCTGTCCTGGCTCTGGCAGGGCTTTCTGCTGACACTCGGCCTCGCGACCGCGTCGGCCGTCGCCGCGACCGTCGGCGGACTGTTGCTCGCGGTGATGCGGCATGCGCGCGGCAACGCGCTGCGCATGCTGGCGACCGGTTACGTCGTTGCATTCCGCAATACGCCGCTGCTCGTGCAACTGCTGTTCTGGTATTTCGGCGTCGCGTCGCTGCTGCCCGACACGTGGACCGCGTGGCTGAACGCGCGCCATGAAGTGGGCATGGGGCCGCTCACGCTCGCATGGCCGTCGTTCGAATTCGTCGCGGGCTGGATCGGGCTGAGCGCGTACACGACCGCGTTCGTCGCAGAGGAGTGCGAAGCCGGCCTGCGCGGCGTGCGCCGCGCGCAGCACGACGCGGCGGCGGCGCTCGGTCTCACGCCGATGCAGTCGCTGCGCTACGTGGTGCTGCCGCAGGCCGTGCGCATCGCGCTGTCGCCGCTGTTCGGTCAATACATGAATCTCGTGAAGAATTCATCGCTCGCGATGGCGATCGGCGTTGCCGAGCTGTCGTACGCATCGCGGCAGGTCGAGACGGAAACGTTCAAGACGTTTGCCGCGTTCGGCGTCGCGACCGTGCTGTACGTCGCCGCGGTCGCCGCGATCGAGGCCGGTGCATACGCGGCCACGCAATGGCGCGACCGGCTCGGGGCAGGGCGCTGACGATGGATTTCTCGCTGCTGCTCTCCAACCTGCCGTACCTGCTCGTCGGTGCTTTTCCGGACGGCCCGCTCGGCGGCGCCGCGCTGTCGCTCGTGCTGGCGATCGCGTCGGCGCTTGCGTCGGCCGTGCTCGGTGTGGCGCTCGGCGTCGCGATGGCGCTCGCGCGCGGCCCGGCACGCGTGCTGTTGCTCGCGTTCATCGGCTTTTTTCGCGCGATTCCGGTGCTGATGCTGATCTTCTGGACGTACTTCCTGATGCCGATGCTGCTGCACATGGACGTGCCGGGGCTCGCGACGGTCGTCTGCGCGCTGGCACTGATCGGCGGCGCGTATCTCGCGCACGCGGTACATGCGGGCATCGTCGCGGCCGGCGACGGGCAGTGGCAGGCCGGGCTGTCGCTCGGGCTCACCCGCTGGCAGACGGTGCGCTACGTGCTGCTGCCGCAGGCGATCCGGATCATGACGCCGTCGTTCGTCAACCAGTGGGTCGCGCTCGTGAAGGACACGTCGCTCGCGTATATCGTCGGTGTGCCGGAACTGTCGTTCGTCGCGACGCAGGTGAACAACCGGCTGATGATCTATCCGGCGCCGATCTTCCTGTTCGTCGCGGCGATCTATCTGGTGCTGTGCACGTCGCTCGACGGCGCGGCGCGCTGGCTGCTGACGCGCCGTCCACGCGCGGAGCGCATGGCGCAGGCGACGACCGAACGCACGGAACCGGCGCGGTGACGGCGTGCTGCGGCACGCATGCATGATGCGCGCGGCAGATTCCCGGTCGTGATGGTCTGCGGATACCCGCAGCATGCCGCGCTGCCGCAGCGCGAGCGGCGGCGGTCGGATCAGGATGCGCTGTAGCTCGAATTGAAGACCGCGCGCAGCGTGGACGGACCGGTCGCGAAGTCCCCCCACAGCGGGCCGTCGCCCGGTGCGAACGCGAACGGCGACGTATTGATCGACGCGAGGCGGCCGCGCCATTGCGCCGCTTCCTGGCGGAACGCGGTGAGCTGCATGTCGGAGAGCCCTGTCTGCGCGTTCGCGAGCGTGACGAGCGGATCGACCGGGTCGTTCGCGATCCGCACTTCGAAGTGCAGGTGCGGGCCAGTGGCCGCGCCGGTCATCCCGACGGAACCGATGCGCTGGCCCTGCTTCACGGTTTCGCCCGTATTCAGCCCGCGCGCGTACGCGGACAGGTGTGCGTAGTACGTCGAATAGCCGTCCGCGTGATCGACGATCACGTAGTGGCCGTAGCCGCCCGGATCGGTGCCGACGAACGACACGACGCCGTCGGCCGCCGCATTGACGGGCGTGCCGGTCGGCGCGGCGAGATCGACGCCGGTATGGAATGCCATCGCCTGCGACAACGGGTGGATGCGTTCGCCGAAGAACGAGCTGATGCGCGTCCACTTGACCGGCATCGTGAACGCGGCCGCTTCAAGCGGTGCGCCGTCGAGCGTGTAGTACGCGCCGTGCCCGGCGCCTGGCGCGCGGAACCAGATTGCGCCGAATGTGCGGCCCGCGACGCGCAGCTCGAGCGCGGCGAGGTGCGGCGTGCCGTTGTCCGTGTCGTACGCGACGCGGTAGTAGTCGCCGCGCTGTGCACTCGCGCGCATCGCGACCTTGCCGGTGACGATATCGCCGAGCTGGATACGCACTTCGGGCGGCACGTCCAGGCGATTCAGCGTATCGGACAGCGTGAGTTCGATGTCGCCGGCACGCATCCCGTGCTGGCGCTCGGGCGGCGCGAACCGGAACAGGCTCGCATAGCCGAGCATGTCGTTGCGATGCGCGCTGAGCGGGGCGAACAGGCCCGGTTGCGGGTTCCGGTCGTTGCCTCCATTGAGTTCGTTGCGCTCGCCGATCGTGCGCGCGAGCTCGCTCGTCACGAAATGCTGAGCGGTAGGAAACGGCGTGTCGGACAGCACGCGCTGCGGCAGCGCGGCGGTGCCGGAATCGACGGCGCCCGGCAGTTGCGAGACGGCCGGCAGTGCGGCGGCGAGACCGAAGGCGGCGAGGGCGCCGAGCACGGCGGCCGGCACGAGCGCACGCACGAGGCGCTGCGCACGGCCGGGCGCGAAAGCATCAAGGGTTGCGGCAGGCTTGACCAAAAGTGTCCACATCCAGGAAAGCGGTTCAAAGAGGTGTGGGCAGAAGCCATCGGCGGCGCATCCGTCGGGCGACGACGGGGCGGGCGACGGGCGTGCAACAAAACAGGCCCTCCGAAGGGCCTGTGTCGTTTCCGTTCGACCCAACTCGCGGGCAGGCCCGCTTCGAACGGCGGCGTGAGTTTGTCGGGTCGAACCTGATTTATCACGAAGACGCTAAAGAAAGATGACCGCGTCAGTCTACCGATGTTCCGAAAAATGTTAAAAATTTTAAAAAGGGTCGGCTCATTCGTTTCGCACTGCGGAAAATCGGGATGGATCGGCATTTGTTGCGCCGTTTTTCGTCAATCTGGCAATTTTTGCGCGCGTACTCGCAGTGCGGCGGAAGTGCGGACTGCATCGAAACCGGCGTCGAGCATCGCTTCGGCGTCGTTCCACAGATTCCCGCGCAGCCGGTTGGTCCAGATCATCGACGCGAACACGCCTTCGAGCAGCGATACCAGATAGACGGCCGCGAGATGCACGTCGACGTCGGCCGCGAGCTCGCCGGCAGCGATCGCGCGGCGCAGCAGTGCCTTCGCGATGCGCAGCATCTGCAACTCGAGCAGCATCCGGCGCCGTTGCAGCGCGCCGTTCTCCTCGCTCTGTTCGCACTTCGTATAAAGGATCACTAGCACGCGCTGCATCGCGCCGGGCTCGCCGCATTGCTGCAGATAGTGCGACGCGGCGCGGCGCAGCGTGCCGAACGCGGGGAGGGTGTCGCCCGCGTCGAAGCCTTCGGACGTGCGTGCGAACGCGCGGTCGCACATCGCCAGACACACTTCCATCTTGTTGCGGTAATGCCCGTAGACGGCGCCGCGCGACATGCCGGCGGCCTCGGCGAGATCCGCCATCGCCGTCTGCGCGACGCCTTTCTCGAGCAGCACGAGCTCGGCAGCGTCGAGGATCCGGTGCTTGATGGCGAGCGATTCTTCCCGGGTCTTGCGAGCCATGTCGTGAATTTCCTTACAGTTTGCTGTCGTTTTATTGAGACAGTATGACGGACGGATTACAAATGCACATATTTAATCAGTCGTGACTGATTATAATCGGCCACCCTGAGCCGCCGCATTGTATCGGCGGCGAACGATCGAGATCACACATATGAACAACAACAAACGTTCGTTGTCGCGCCGCGCCCGGCTGGCACCGCTCGCGCTCGCGGCCCTGCTGGCCGTGGCCGGATGCGGAAAGGGCGAAAAGGGCAAGGCGCAGGAGGCCATCCAGAACGCGACGGTCGTGACGGTCCGTCCGACGGCCGTGCCGATGACCGTCGAGTTGCCGGGCCGGCTCGACGCCTACCGGCAGGCGGAAGTGCGCGCACGGGTCGCGGGCATCGTCACCGCGCGTACTTACGAGGAAGGCCAGGAAGTGAAGCAGGGCGCGGTGCTGTTCCGCATCGACTCCGCACCGCTGAAAGCCGCGCGCGACGCCGCGCAGGGCGCGCTCGCGAAGGCGCAGGCGGCGGCGCTGGCGGCAAGCGACAAGCGCCGCCGTTACGACGATCTGGTGCGCGACCGCGCGGTCAGCGAGCGCGATCACACCGAGGCCGTTGCCGGCGATACGCAGGCGAAGGCCGATGTCGCGTCCGCGAAGGCGGAGCTCGCTCGCGCGCAACTGCAGCTCGACTATGCGACCGTCACGGCGCCGATCGCGGGCCGCGCGCGACGCGCACTCGTCACCGAAGGCGCGCTCGTCGGCCAGGATCAGGCGACGCCGCTCACGACCGTCGAGCAGCTCGACCCGATCTACGTGAACTTCTCGCAGCCGGCCGCCGACGTCGATGCGTTGCGCCGCGCGGTGAAAAGCGGGCGCGCGACGGGCATCGCGCAGCACGACGTCGCGGTGACGCTGTTGCGCGCCGACGGCACGGCGTATCCGCTGAAGGGCAAGCTGCTGTTCAGCGATCTCGCGGTCGATCCGACCACCGATACGGTCGCGATGCGCGCGCTGTTTCCGAATCCGGAGCGCGAGCTGCTGCCGGGCGCATACGTGCGGATCGCGCTGGATGCGGCCGTCGACCAGCGCGCGATCCTCGTGCCGCGCGATGCGCTGCTGCGCACGACCGATCGCACGTCGGTACGCGTGGTCGACGCGGGCGGCAACGTAAAGGACGTCGAAGTCGTCGCCGACCAGATGAGCGGCCGCGACTGGCGCATCACGCGCGGGCTCGCGGGCGGCGAGCGTGTGATCGTCGACAACGCCGCGCAGTTCGCGCCCGGCACGCCTGTCAAGCCCGTCGAAAAGGCATCGCCGACGCAGGCCGCATCACAGGCGGCCGCCCGTCAAACCTGACCGGTCCGGATAAACCAACATGGCACGTTTCTTCATCGATCGCCCCGTGTTCGCATGGGTGATCGCACTCTTCATCATGCTCGGCGGCGCGTTCGCGATTCGCGCGCTGCCGGTCGCGCAGTATCCGGACATCGCGCCGCCCGTCGTCAGCATCTATGCGACGTATCCGGGCGCGTCTGCGCAGGTCGTCGAGGAATCGGTGACCGCGCTGATCGAGCGCGAGATGAACGGCGCACCGGGGCTGCTGTATACGTCCGCGACGAGCAGCGCGGGGATGGCGTCGCTGTACCTGACCTTCAAGCAGGGCGTAAATGCCGATCTCGCGGCCGTCGAAGTGCAGAACCGGCTGAAGACGGTCGAGGCGCGCTTGCCCGAACCCGTGCGCCGCGACGGCATCCAGGTCGAGAAGGCCGCCGACAACATCCAGCTCGTCGTGTCGCTGACGTCGGACGACGGCCGCATGACCGGCGTGCAGCTCGGCGAATACGCATCGGCGAACGTCGTGCAGGCGCTGCGCCGCGTCGACGGCGTCGGCAAGGTGCAGTTCTGGGGCGCTGAATATGCGATGCGGATCTGGCCCGACCCGGTGAAGATGGCCGGGCACGACCTCACCGCATCCGACATCGCATCGGCCGTGCGCGCACACAACGCGCGCGTGACGGTGGGCGACATCGGCCGCGGCGCAGTGCCGGACAGCGCGCCGATCGCGGCGACGGTGTTCGCCGACGCGCCGCTGAAGACGCCGGCCGATTTCGGCGCGCTCGCATTGCGCACGCAACCCGACGGCTCGGCGCTGTATCTGCGCGACGTCGCGCGCATCGAATTCGGCGGCAACGACTACAACTACCCGTCGTATGTGAACGGCAAGGTCGCGACCGGCATGGGCATCAAGCTCGCGCCGGGTTCGAACGCGGTGGCGACCGAGCGGCGCGTGCGCGCGGCGATGGACGAGCTGTCCGCGTATTTCCCGCCGGGCGTGAAGTACCAGATTCCGTACGAGACGTCGTCGTTCGTGCGCGTGTCGATGAACAAGGTCGTCACGACGCTGATCGAGGCCGGCGTGCTGGTGTTCCTCGTGATGTTCCTGTTCATGCAGAATCTGCGCGCGACGCTGATCCCGACGCTCGTCGTGCCGGTCGCGCTCGCGGGCACGTTCGGCGTGATGTACGCGGCCGGTTTCTCGATCAACGTGCTGACGATGTTCGGGATGGTGCTCGCGATCGGCATCCTCGTCGACGATGCGATCGTCGTCGTCGAGAACGTCGAGCGGCTGATGGTCGAGGAAGGGCTCGGCCCCTATGAGGCGACCGTGAAGGCGATGCGGCAGATCAGCGGCGCGATCGTCGGCATCACGGTGGTGCTGACGTCGGTGTTCGTGCCGATGGCATTCTTCGGCGGTGCGGTCGGCAACATCTATCGGCAGTTCGCGCTCGCGCTGGCGGTATCGATCGGCTTCTCCGCATTCCTCGCGCTGTCGCTGACGCCCGCGTTGTGCGCGACGTTGCTCAAGCCCGTATCCGGCGACCATCACGAGAAGCGCGGGTTCTTCGGTTGGTTCAACCGCTTCGTCGCGCGTTCGACGCAGCGTTATGCGACGCGCGTCGGCGCGATGCTGAAGAAGCCGCTGCGCTGGCTGGTCGTGTACGGCGCTCTGACCGCGGCCGCGGCGCTGATGCTCACGCAGTTGCCGAGCGCGTTCCTGCCCGACGAGGACCAGGGCAATTTCATGGTGATGGTGATTCGCCCGCAAGGCACGCCCCTCGCGGAAACGATGCAAAGCGTGCGCGAGGTCGAGTCGTACATCCGGCACGACGAGCCGGCCGCGTACACGTTCGCGCTCGGCGGCTTCAACCTGTACGGCGAAGGACCGAACGGCGGGATGATCTTCGTCACGCTGAAGAGCTGGCAGGCGCGCAAGGCCGAACGTGATCACGTGCAGGCGATCGTCGCGCGCGTGAACGAGCGCTTCGCGCATACGCCGAACACGACGGTGTTCGCGATGAACTCGCCGGCGCTGCCCGATCTCGGTTCGACGAGCGGCTTCGACTTCCGGCTGCAGAATCGCGGCGGGCTCGACCATGCAGCATTCAGCGCCGCGCGCGAGCAGCTGCTCGCGGCGGGCGGCAAGGATCCGGCGCTCACCGATCTGATGTTCGCGGGCACGCAGGACGCGCCGCAACTGAA
This sequence comes from Burkholderia sp. Bp9016, assembly GCF_003857765.1. NCBI lineage: Bacteria > Pseudomonadati > Pseudomonadota > Betaproteobacteria > Burkholderiales > Burkholderiaceae > Burkholderia > Burkholderia sp. Bp9016. The sequence continues at coordinate 111,947 of NZ_QTPY01000002.1, read as the reverse complement.
GCTCGACATCGATCGCGCGAAGGCGTCGGCGCTCGGCGTGTCGATGGACGAGATCAACACGACGCTCGCGGTGATGTTCGGCTCCGACTATATCGGCGATTTCATGCACGGCACGCAGGTGCGCCGCGTGGTCGTGCAGGCCGACGGGCTGCACCGGCTCGATCCGGGCGACGTGAAGAAGCTGCGCGTGCGCAACGCGCGCGGCGAGATGGTGCCGCTTGCCGCGTTCACGACCTTGCACTGGACGCTCGGGCCGCCGCAGCTCACGCGCTACAACGGCTATCCGTCGTTCACGATCAACGGCTCGGCCGCGCCGGGCCACAGCAGCGGCGAAGCGATGAGCGCGATCGAGCGGCTCGCCGGGAAGCTGCCGGCCGGCGTCGGCCACGCGTGGTCGGGGCAGTCGTTCGAGGAGCGGCTGTCGGGCACGCAGGCGCCGATGCTGTTCGCGCTGTCGGTGCTTGTCGTGTTTCTCGCGCTCGCGGCGCTATACGAGAGCTGGTCGATCCCGTTCGCGGTGATGCTGGTCGTCCCGCTCGGCGTGATCGGCGCGGTGCTGGGCGTCACGCTGCGCGGAATGCCCAACGACATCTACTTCAAGGTGGGGCTGATCGCGACGATCGGGTTGTCGGCGAAGAACGCGATCCTGATCGTCGAAGTCGCGAAGGACCTGGTCGCGCAGCGCATGTCGCTCGTCGACGCCGCACTCGAGGCGGCACGCCTGCGGCTGCGGCCGATCGTGATGACGTCGCTCGCGTTCGGGGTCGGCGTGCTGCCGCTCGCGTTCGCTTCAGGCGCCGCGTCCGGTGCGCAGATGGCGATCGGCACCGGCGTGCTCGGCGGCGTGATCACGGCGACGGTGCTCGCGGTGTTTCTCGTCCCGCTGTTTTTCGTGATCGTCGGCCGCCTGTTCGACGTCGGCCCGCGCCGACGCGGCGGGGCGCAGCCGGCGACGATGGAGGGTTCGCAATGATGTTTGCGTGTAATGCACGCGCGACGCTGAAGGTTCAACTGGCGCTGGCCGCGGCGCTCGCGCTCGCGGGCTGCTCGCTCGCGCCGCGCGACGAGCGGCCGGCCGCGCCGGTGCCGAGCAGCTACGCGCCGGTCGACGACGGCACCGTGGCCGCCGCCGCGACGCCGGCCGATGCCGCGCTGCTCGACGACTGGCGCGCGTACTTCACCGCCCCGGCGCTGCAGGCATGGATCGACGCGGCGCTGGCGAATAATCGCGATCTGCGGATCGCCGCCGCACGGCTCGACGAAGCGCGCGCGCTATACGGCGTGCAGCGTGCGGACCTGATGCCGTCGGTCGATGCGAATCTCGGCTACGAGCGCACGCGCCAGTACGACCCGGTCGTGCGCGAGAGCGCGGTGAGCGGGCTGTATCGTGCGGGCGTCGGTGTCAGCGCGTACGAACTCGATCTGTTCGGCCGTGTGCGCAGTCTCTCCGATGCGGCGCTGGCCGAGTATTTCGCGACGGCCGACGCGCAGCGTACGGTGCGCATCGGCGTGATTGCCGAAGTCGCCGGTGCGTACGTGTCCGAGCGTTCGTTGCACGCGCAACTGGCGCTGGCGCGTCGCACGCTCGACGCACGGGAACACATCGCATCGCTCACGCAGCGTCGCTACGCGGCCGGCACGAGCGATGCGATCGAGTTGCGTTCGGCGCAGATGCTCGTCGCATCCGCACGTGCGTCGCAGGCCGCGCTGGAGCGCGAACACGCGCAGACCGTGCGAGCGCTGCAATTGCTCGCGGGCGACTTCGCGCGCGACGTGCCGGCCGGCGGCAGCGCGCTCGACACGCTCGCGATGGCGCCGGTGGCGCCCGGCGCACCGAGCGCGCTGCTCGAACGGCGGCCGGACATCCGGCAGGCCGAGTCGCGGCTCAAGGCCGCGAACGCGCAGATCGGCGCGGCGCGCGCGGCGTTCTTCCCGCGCATTGCGCTGACGACCGACTACGGCTCGGTCAGCGACGCGTTCTCGGGCCTGTTCGCGAGCGGCGCGAGCGTGTGGACGTTCGCGCCGCGCATCACGCTGCCGCTCTTCGCGGGCGGGCGCAATCGCGCGAATCTCGACGTCGCGAACGCACGCAAGCACATCGCGGTCGCGGAATACGAGAAGACCGTGCAGACTGCATTCCGCGAAGTGGCCGACGCGTTTGCCGCGCGTGACTGGATCGACCGGCAACTGGACGCGCAGCAGGACGTCCATACGGCGGACGGCGCGCGGTTGAGGCTCGCCGAGCGCCGCTATGCGGGCGGTGTGGCGACCTATCTCGAACTGCTCGACGCGCAGCGCAGCACGTACGAGTCGGGGCAGGAACTGATCCGGCTCAAGGCGCTCAGACTCGCGAACGCAATCGCGCTGTATCGCGCGCTGGGCGGCGGGTGGGCGCCGGCATCGGCCGACGAGTCTGCCGCGTGATGTCGTAGCCATGCACGGCGACGGGCTGCGACGCGCGGTGACGCGTCGTCGCTGCCCTCGCCGGCGGGGCATTTCTTCTGCCGACGCATCGGCAGAAAGCGGCGACGCCCGCAGCTGTGCGTCGTCGTGATCTTCATTCTTCCGCCCGGTTATCGACCTGAAGCACCGCCTTCGGCTCGTCAGGGGCGCAGCGGCCGATCGGGTCGCCGCGCGGCACGAATCCGTGCCGACTTCCTTCCTTTTCCTTCCTCCGTATCGATGCGCCGATTGTCTCGGCGGTGCGTGGCATTACGTGCGTTTTTCGAAACTGAATTAACGATTGGATTAATTCACATATTGAAATCAATGGGGTGGCAAAGTGTCGCGGTAAAACGTTTGTATCGATTCGCAATCGTTTGCGCGATGGATTTAGGTTGGCGGAAATCGACCATTAATTTCCTGTCATTTGGGAATTTCTGGAATTTTTCGTTGTGAATCGGCAACTGTGGCGGTATCGGACAGGGTTTTGTCATTCGGCTGCATGTGTTCGCGAAGGTCTGTGCTCGCAAGGGACGGCGGGTGATGTTCGACACCGATCCGGAAAAGTATTTGATTTTCAATCGACTTTCTGAAATTAAAAAAGGACTGCAAAAGAAAATTCATGAATTAAAAATTGCAGGGGTGTAATTCATCATAAAGAATGAAAGGACAGCAATGTCATTTTATATTTAACAATGATTTACAGAATTCTTTCATTGTTATCTCGATAATGCCGCCTCGTGTCGGACGGGAGCCAACCACACGCTGCCTTTTGTATCCGCCACGTCGTCCATTCGCATTGCAACCCATACGGAAAACATGATGAAAAAATCCCTCCTGACCGCTGTCGCACTTGCAGCCCTGTCCACGTCGGCCTTCGCGGACGGCACCGGCACGATCAACTTCACGGGCGAGATCGTCGCGGGCGCGTGCGGCATCGATTCGGGCTCGGTCAACCAGACCGTGAACCTCGGCAAGGTGCCGACGCACGTGTTCAAGCAGGCCGGCGACAAGTCCACGCCGACCAACTTCGACATCCAGCTGACCGACTGCGACACCAGCATCGCGCAGAACGCGTACTTCACGTTCACGGGCTCGTCGAGCTCGGGCCAGCCGAAGCTGATCGCGACGATCGGCTCGGCCACCAATGTCGGCATCCGCCTGCAGGCTGCATCGGGCGAATACCTCGACAACGGCGCCGAGCAAAAGGCACCGACGCTCCTGCAGAACGGCACGAACGTCGCACGCTTCGCGGCCATGTACGAAGCGACGGCAGCCGGCGTGACGCCGGGTACCGCTGACGGCGTCGCGAACTTCACGGTCCGCTATCAATAAGCGTCCGTGCCGGGGAAGGGGGGCACCCTTTCCCCTTCTTCCTTTTCCTCCCGCTTTTCTTAGTCGGACTTCCCGAGCACCGCGTGCGAATCAGACATTCCTTCCTTTGCGTCTCCGTGCTGGTCGTCGGCAGCCAGAGCCATGCGACGGAATTCAATTCATCGTTTCTGAACATCGACGGCTCGAACAATGTCGACCTGTCGCAGTTCTCGCAGCCCGATTTCACGCTGCCGGGCGAGTACATGCTGGACGTGCAGGTCAACGACCTGTTCTACGGGCTGCAGGCGATCGAGTTCATCGCCGTCGACGATTCGGGCGCGGGCAAGCCGTGCCTGCCTCCAGCGCTCGTCGCGCAGTTCGGGCTGAAGCGCTCGCTCGCGAAGGATCTGCCGCGCTTCCAGGGCGGCCGCTGTGTCGATCTGGGCGCGATCGAAGGCGCGACGGTGCGTTACCTGAAAAGTGACGGGCGGCTCAAGATCACGATTCCGCAGGCCGCGCTCGAATTCACCGATTCGACGTACCTGCCGCCGGAGCGCTGGTCCGAAGGGATTCCGGGCGCGATGCTCGACTATCGCGTGATCGCGAACACGAACCGCAATTTCGGTACGAGCGGCACACAAACGAATTCGATCCAGGCCTACGGGACGATCGGCGCGAACTGGGATGCATGGCGCTTTCGCGGCGACTACCAGGCGCAGTCGAACGTCGGCAACACGGCGTACGCGGACCGCACGTTCCGCTTCAGCCGGCTTTATGCGTTTCGCGCGCTGCCGTCGATCCAGTCGACGGTAACGTTCGGCGACGACTACCTGAGCTCCGACATCTTCGATACGTTCGCGCTGACGGGTGCGTCGATCCGCAGCGACGATCGCATGCTGCCGCCTTCGCTGCGCGGCTATGCGCCGCTGATCTCGGGCGTCGCGCGCACCAATGCGACCGTGACCGTGTCGCAGGCGGGCCGCGTGCTGTACGTGACGCGCGTGTCGCCGGGCGCATTCGCGCTGCAGAACATCAACACGAGCGTGCAGGGCACGCTCGACGTCGCGGTCGAGGAAGAGGACGGCAGCGTACAGCGCTTCCAGGTGACAACGGCTGCCGTGCCGTTCCTCGCGCGCACCGGCCAGTTGCGCTACAAGGCCGCGCTCGGCAAGCCGCGCCAGTTCGGCGGCGCCGGCATCACGCCGTTCTTCGGTTTCGGCGAAGCCGCATACGGGCTGCCGTTCGACGTGACCGTATATGGCGGCTTCATCGCCGCATCGGGCTATACGTCGATCGCGCTCGGCGTCGGCCGCGATTTCGGCGCGTTCGGCGCGGTGTCGGCCGACGTCACGCATGCGCGCGCCCGCCTGTGGTGGAACGGCGCGACGCGCAACGGCAACTCGTACCGCGTGAACTATTCGAAGCACTTCGACGGGCTGGATGCCGACGTGCGCTTCTTCGGCTATCGCTTCTCCGAGCGCGAATACACGAACTTCGCGCAATTCTCGGGCGACCCGACCGCGTACGGCCTGGCCAACAGCAAGCAGCGCTACTCGGCGACGATGTCGAAGCGTTTCGGCGACACGTCGACTTACTTTTCGTACGACCAGACGACCTACTGGACGCGCGCGTCGGAGCAACGCGTCGGCCTGACGCTCACGCGCGCGTTCTCGATCGGCACGCTGCGCAACCTGAACGTCAGCCTGTCGGCATTTCGCACGCAGAGCGCGGGCGCGAGCGGCAATCAGTTCTCGGTCACCGCGACGCTGCCGATCGGCGGGCGCCACACCGTCACGTCGAACCTGACGACGGGCAGCGGCAGCACGAGTGTGAACGCGGGATATATCTACGACGATCCGGACGGCCGCACGTACCAGGTCAACGCGGGCGCGACCGACGGCCGCGCCGCGGCGAACGCGAGCTTCCGCCGGCGCACGTCGGCGTACCAGCTCACCGCACAGGCATCGACGGTCGCGAACGCGTATGCGGCCGCGTCGCTCGAGGTCGACGGCTCGCTCGTCGCGACGCAGTATGGCGTGTCCGCCCACTCGAACGGCAACGCGGGCGACACGCGCCTGCTGGTGTCGACCGACGGCGTGCCCGACGTGCCGCTGTCCGGCACGCTCACGCACACCGATTCGCGCGGCTATGCGGTGCTCGATGGGATCTCGCCCTACAACGTGTACGACGCGACGGTCAACGTCGAGAAGCTGCCGCTCGAGGTGCAGGTGTCGAACCCGATCCAGCGCATGGTGTTGACCGACGGCGCGATCGGCTTCGCGAAGTTTTCCGCCGCGCGCGGCAGCAACTTGTACCTGACGCTGACCGATGCGCTCGGCAAGCCGTTGCCGTTCGGCGCATCGGTGCAGGACGCGGCGAACGGCAAGGAGCTCGGCATCGTGGGCGAGGGCGGCGCCGCCTTCCTGACCCAGGTGCAGCCGAAATCCGTGCTCGCGGTGCGGGCGGGCGAACGCACGCTCTGCACGGTCGACACGCTGCCGAACCAGCTCCAACTCGAAGGCACGCCGATTCCGGTCACGTGCCAGATGCCCGGCGAACCGCATGCAGCGGCCGCGCGGAACGAACGATGACTTCACGGATACTGCGATGAACCATGCTTTTTCCCTTTCCTTCCTGCGGCGCGCGCCGGGCGCGCTCGCCGTCGTGTCCACGCTGTTCGCCGGCACCGCGCATGCGGCGATCGTGCCGGACCGCACGCGCGTGATCTTCAACGAAGGCGAACAGGCCGCGATCGTAACGATCACCAACAAGAGCACGACGTATCCGTATCTCGTGCAGTCGTGGCTCGAGGACGCCGACGGCAACAAGATCACGTCGCCGCTGATGGTCGTGCCGCCGCTGCAGCGCGTCGAGGCGAACGAGCGCAACGTGCTGCGTATCGCGAAGCTGCCCGGCGCCGCGTTGCCGGCCGACCGCGAATCGGTGTTCTACCTGAACATCCGCGAAGTGCCGCCGAAGACCGATACGCCGAACACGCTGCAGATCGCGCTGCACACGCAGATGAAGCTGTTCTACCGGCCGAAGGGCGTGCAGCCCGCGCGCGACGAAGACTGGACGCTGCCGATGACGCTGCGCGTCGATGCGGCCGCGCATCAGCTCGTGTTCGACAACCCGACGCCGTATCACGTGACGGTGGTCGACGTGAGCTCGGGCGCGCAGAAGACGCGCGTGCCGATCGAGCCGGTCATGGTGAACCCGATGAGCACGGCGGACGTGCCGTTCAAGGCCGCGACGCCGGCGACGCTGTTCGTCACGCATATCGACGATTACGGCGGCCAGGTGGCGGTCGAGTATGCGTGCGAGGCCGGTGCCTGCAAGAGCGTGAAGAAATGAGCGGCGTGCGACGCAACGCCATCGCGGTGACGCAGCCTGCCTGGCTCAGGTGGGGCATGCTCGCGCTGTTGATCGGGCTGGCCCAGCCGGCGTGGGCGGTGCGCTGCATTGCGAACGAGGGGGGCACGATGCTGACCGAGGCCATCGGCAACGTCGCGTCGTATCCGACCGATGCACCGGACGGCTACGTGATCTGGGTGTCGCCGCCGCGCACGACGACGGGGTATTGCTACAAGGATCTCGGCGGCGACATGAAGAAGTTCGGCGAGTGGATCTATTTCTACGCGAACCCCGAACAGCAGAATCCGGCCGCGTGGGGGCTCGAGATCGGCATCCGCTATCTCGGCCAGGATTATTTCGGCCGCAGCAGTCAGCCGGGCGACGGCGTACAGACGAAGACGTACGTGGATCCGTGCACGCTGAGCGACGCCGACGTCAAGGCCGGACGGTGCACGCGGTTCCCGCTGAGCATCACGTATCAGGTGGTGGTGCGCAAGCGCGGCAACTGGGTGCAGCCGCCGTCGGACATCTACGCCGTGTTCCAGTTCGACGGCAAGGGTGGCCTGAACTACATCAACCCCAGCTTTCGCTACAAGCTGAGCGGCCTGCGGAACCTGAAACCAACGCCTTGCTTGGTCGACGTGAAGGTCACGCCGGAACCCGGCGTCGTGAAGTTCGGCCAGGTCCAGGCGACCGGCAACGGTTTCTCGCCGGCGGTGCCGCGCAAGTCGTTCAGTCTCGCGCTGACCAAGCAATGCAACGTGGCGCTGCGCGTGGACGGTTACTTCGAGACGTCGCAGACCGTGCGAAACGGGCTGCTCGTGCCGGACTCGAACAGCAACTTCGGGATCGGCATCGAGGACCGCAACGGCACGGCGATCCCGTTCAACCAGCAGTTCGTGCTTGCGCAGATGCCGGGCAGCGTGAACTACCAGAGCGTGACGCTCGACGCGGTGCTGAAGGCGTTCGGAGCGCCGAAGATCGGCCCGTTCAACGGTACGGCGACGATCCGGCTGTTCATCTACTGACGCATGCGGCGCGTGCGCCGCTGCCCGTCAGCATGAAAAAAGCGCCGGGTTGCCGGCGCTTTTTTCAAACTCGCTGCGCGATGCTCAACGCACCCAGCGGCACACCTTGTGGTGGTGGTGCTCGAAGTGGCACACGCGGTGCGGGTGGGCTTCGGCGATGGCCGGCACGAGCACGGCGGCGGCAACGACGGCTGCGGTCAGGGTCTTGAGTAGCGTCTTCATGTTGAGGTCCTGTCGTTCAGTATCGGATCACGGGAAGGGAAAGGCATTACCACTGCGGTCGCTGATCGTCGTGGTGATCGTCATGACCGCCGGGATGCCGCGCTTCCCAGTCGCGGCGCTCCCAGTAGCGATGTCCGTCCCAGTAGCGATCGCCGTGCCAGCCAATTGTCACTTCGGCCGGGCCGGCAGGGTACGCAACACACCCGGTCAGCATCACGCTGGACAGCGCGCCGACCATGACTGCGGATAACACGATGGTCTTCATGTTGTTCTCCCTTGGAAACAGCAATTCGATCGTACGAGCCCCCAAAATTTCACGTCGTAATAAGTTGCTACCGTAAATGACAAGCCCGCCCGTTTCGTCGGCGTGTTGAAAGATCGTGTCGGTGCCCCGCAAGGCGGCCGCGTGGCCCCGACATTCGGCGCATGCCAGGTCCGGCGCGGATGTTCGATGCATATCGATCGCCGTGCAACTCCTTTCATCATGAAAGCTTCGGCGTGCGGGCCGATTGACGACCGATACACATTCGCCCGGGCGGCGATTCCGCCAATTGATCGGACAAATCCGGATGAGCGAAAGGTAAATCGGGTAATGTGATTGAGAATGATTTGCGTTTACGTTAAATTGCGCTATCTCGGAATTTGACGGAGCAGATCGATGGCAATGGCGGAAGTGCTCGAACGACCGGCGGCGGCAACGGCAAACCCGTTCCTCGGCAGTTATCCGGACCTGCCGCCGCGCGCCGCGCAGCGTGCGAACCGGGCCGCGGAGCGGCAGGTGCAGGGTGCGCTGCTCGACGTGCTGATTTCCCATCGGGCGATGCTGGTCAACGTCGCGCGCGGTTTCGTCGGCTGCGCGAGCCGGGCCGAGGACGTCGTGCACGACGTGTTCGTGAAGCTCGTCGAATTCCCGAACCAGGATGCGGTGCGTCAGCCGGTCGCCTACGTAACGCGGATGGTGCGTAACGCCTCGATCGACGCGTGCCGCCGGCAAAGCCTCGAGAACGTCTATCACACGGAAGAGGACGACGGCTTCGACGTGCCGTCGCCGGAGCCGACGCCCGAAGCCGCGCTGCTGACGCGCGACACGCTGCGCCGCGTATGGGCCGCGCTCGACGACCTGCCGGCGCGCAGCCGCGCGGCGTTCGAGATGGTGCGGTTGCGCGAGGAAACGCTGCAGACCGCGGCGCGCGCGCTGAACGTGTCGCAGACGCTCGTGCATTTCATGGTGCGCGACGCGGAGCGGCACTGCGCGGAATGTCTCGACGCGTGCCATCGCGGCGTCGCGTGCCCGGTGTTTCTCGGCGGTCGTGCGCGGCGGCGGTAAAAAATCGCGCCGGCCAATCGTCTTCAAAACAGGAGCGGCCAATGCGACAGTTCCGACAGTTCGCCGGGTTCGCCGTTTCGCCTCCTTCAACCGTCTTCCGCTTTTTTTCGATCATGACGCAAGCCACGACGCCTTCCTCCGACATCGACGACCTGGTCCACACGGTCGTCATCAACGACGAAGAACAGTATTCGATCTGGCCGACGTTCCGGCCCGTGCCGGCCGGCTGGCGCGAGGTAGGCGTGCGCGGCACGAAGGCCGAGTGTCTCGCGCACATCGAAACCGTCTGGACCGACATGCGCCCGGCGAGCCTGCGCCGCGCGATGGACGGCGAGCGCGCATCGCGCGCGTCGTGACCCGCTGCGCCGGGATCCGGCGCGCCACCTGAAGAGGACGTTGCATGACCCTGCTTTCGTTGCCGACGCTCGACGACCTGCGTATCGAGCCGGGGCTGCCCACCGTCGTGTCGCCGCGCAGCGCCGACGGCATGTCGATCGACGAAGTCGCGCCGCTCGCGCACGCCATCGCGGCCGACACGCTCGAACGGGCGGGCGGTGTGCTGTTCACGGGCTTTCACGTGCCGTCGATCGACGCGTTCCAGCAGTTCGCGGCATCGTTCGGCGATCCGCTGGTCGGCTATGAATACGCGTCGACGCCGCGCAGCCAGGTCGAAGGCGCCGTCTACACGTCGACCGAATACCCGCCGCACCGCGCGATTCCGCTGCACAACGAGCAGTCGTATACACGCGAATGGCCGCTGCGGATCTGGTTCCATTGCGCGCAGGCGGCGCCCAAGGGCGGCGCGACGCCGATCGCGGACAGCCGTGCCGTCTGTCGCACGCTCGATCCGGCGCTGGTTGCTCGCTTCGAGCAGCGCGAGCTGCTGTACGTTCGCAACTTCGGCCAGGGGCTCGACCTGCCGTGGCAGCAATCGTTCGGCACCGACGAGCCGTCCGAGGTCGAACGGATGTGCGCGGCGCGCGGCATCGAATGCGCGTGGCGCACCGACGACGACGGCGAACTGCTGTTGCGCACCCGCGAACGCTGTCAGGCCGTTGCGCGTCATCCGCGCACCGGCGATCGCGTGTGGTTCAACCAGGCGAACCTGTTTCACCTGTCCGCGCTCGACGACGACATGCAGGAAGCGCTCGTCGACGCGGTCGGGCTCGAGAACGTGCCGCGCAACGTGTACTACGGCGACGGCGCGCCGCTCGAGGCCGACGCGCTCGCGGAGATCCGCGGCGTGCTCGATCGCCAGCGCATCGTGTTTCCGTGGCGCACGGGCGACGTGCTGATGCTCGACAACATGCTGACCGCGCATGCGCGCGACCCGTTCGAAGGGCCGCGCAAGGTGGTCGTCGCGATGGCGCAGAGTTACACGGTCCCGCGCGCGACCGAACGGAGGACCGATGACGCGTAGTACCGCCGCGCTTGCCGCGCGCGGGCTGACGGTGGGTTATCGCGACCATGTCGTGATCGACGGGCTGGACCTGTCGATCGCGGCCGGCCGCATAACGGCGCTGTGCGGGCCGAACGGCTGCGGCAAGAGCACGCTGTTGCGCACGCTCGCGGGCCTGCAGCCCGCGCTTGCCGGGCAGGTCGACGTGAACGGCCAGCCGCTCGCGTCGTTTCGCCGTCGCGCGCTCGCGCGCGAACTGACGATGCTCGCGCAGTTCAACCAGATTCCGTCGGGACTCACCGTGCGCGAACTCGTCGCCTACGGGCGCTACGCGTACGGGGGGTTCCTGCGCGGGCTGTCGCGCGCCGACCATGCGGCGATCGACGAGGCGCTCGATACGAGCGGCCTGGCGGGCGACGCGGAGCGCGACGTCGGCGCACTGTCGGGCGGCGAACGGCAACGCGCGTGGATCGCGATGGCGCTCGCGCAGCAGGCGCCGATCGTGCTGCTCGACGAACCGACGACCTATCTCGACATCCATCACCAGCTCGACATCCTCGATGCGCTGCGCACGCTGAACCGTACGCGCGGACTGACGATCGTGTGGGTGCTGCACGACCTGAACCAGGCGGCCGCGTACAGCGACGAAATCGTGCTGATGCGCGCCGGCCGCCTCGTCGCGCAAGGCACGCCCGACGCGATGCTCGATCCCGCGCGGTTGCGTGCTGCGTTCGGCGTCGACATGCTGAAGCTCGCGCATCCGCAGACGGGCGCGCCGATGTGCGTGCCGGCCTACGGGCCGGCGGCGGCCGGCGCAGCGCACGCGGCGGGCGCACTCGACCGGGACGTCGCGGTATGACGACGTTCGCGATGCGCAAGCGTCTCGCGGCGAGCGGGCAGGGCGCTGCGGCCGGCCGTCGGGCCGGTGCGATCGCGCTCGGCCTCGTCGCGCTGATCGCGGTGCTGGCCGTGCTGCGTGTGGCCCCCGACCTGCGCGTGTGGTGGAACGCGGCGCCGGGCAGCGACGCCGCCGCGCTCGCCCACGTGTTTCTGTTCGACCTCAATCTGCCGCGCGTCGCGGCCGCGCTGGTCGCGGGCGGCTGCCTCGGCATCGCCGGTGCGCTGTTCCAGTCGCTCACGCGTAATCCGCTCGCTTCGCCCGATCTGCTCGGCGTGACGGGCGGCGCACAGCTGGGGCTGCTGGCGGCGATGCTGGTCCCTGCACTCGCCGGTGTCGCATCGGTGCCGCTGCTGTTCGTCTGCGGGCTGATCGCCGCCGCGTGCGCGATCGTCGCGGCCGGCGGCTGGCGCGCGACGCCGCTGCGGCTCGTACTCGCCGGCAGCGTCTGCATGCTGCTGTTCGCCGCGCTGTCGACGCTCGTGCTCGCGTTTTTCGAGCAGAACATCGCGGGTGCCGCGCTGTGGACCAACGGCAGCCTCTATCAACCGGGCGCGGCAGGGCTTGCGCTCGTCGCGCGCTGGCTCGTCGTGCCGCTGCTCGCGCTGCCGTTCGTGATCCGGCCGCTGAATCCGCTCGCGCTCGGCGACGATGCGGCGGCCGCGGCCGGCGTGCGCGTCGACGCGACGCGGCTCGCCGCGACGATCGTCGCGGTCGCGTTCACGAGCGTGGCCGTCAGCATCGCGGGCCCGCTGTCGTACGTCGGTCTCGTGGCGCCGAACCTGCTGCGCCAGGTGCGCGGCGCGCGCGCGGCACGGCTCGGCGTGCTGGTGCCGTTGTCCGCGCTCGCAGGCGGCGCGCTGGTGCTCGTCACCGACAGCGCGGTGCTTGCATCGGGCCTCGACGCGACGCTGTCGACCGGCGTCGCGATCGCGCTCGTCGGCACGCCGCTGATGCTCGCGATGATCCGGCGCGGCGCCGCGTGGTCGGGCGTGCTGCACGCGGATGGCGAACGCGCTACGGGCAGCGGCTCGACACGCGTGGTCGGCTGGCTCGAACGGCTCGGCTGGCCGTTGCGCACCGGGCTGTTCGCCGCGCTCGCCGCGCTCGCGGTGTTCGTCGGCGTGTCGGCCGGCCCCGAATGGCTGTCGCCCGCGCGCTGGTCCGCCGCGCTGTCGGGCCACGATGCCGTCGCGCGGATGCTCATCGACCTGCGCATGCCGAGGTTGCTGTGCGCGCTTCTCGCGGGTGCGCTGCTCGCCGTGAGCGGCGTCGCGATGCAGAGCGTCGTGCGCAACCCGCTCGCCGGCCCCGAAGTGCTCGGCGTCACGCAGGGCGCGGGGCTCGTCACGTTGTTCGCCTTGTCGACGTGGCCGTTGGTGGGGCACGTGACGCTCGCCGCGGCCGCGCTGATCGGCGGCGGCTTGTCGCTCGCGATCACGCTTGCGCTGAATCACCGGCATCGTTATGCGCCGCTGGCCGTCGCGCTGACCGGCATCGCGATCGGCGCGCTGTGGACCACGCTCGCGCAGTGGCTGATCACGCAGCAAAGCGTGCAGCCCGCGCGCTTCGTCGTCTGGCTCGTCGGCGGCACCTATGGCCGCAGCTGGGGCGAGGTGTCGATGCTGCTGCCGTGGTGCGTGCTGGCGGTGCCCGTCTTCGCATGGCTCGCCCGGCCCCTCGACATGCTCGCGCTCGGCGACGACCAGGCGGCCGCGCTCGGCCTGCCGGTCGCCGCGCTGCGGCCGCTCGCGCTGACGATCGCCACGCTCGCCGCGTGTGCGGCCGTCGCGGCCGTCGGTCCGGTCGGTTTCATCGGGCTGATGGCGCCGCACGTCGCGACGATGCTCGGCGCACGCCGGCACCGCACGCGCCTGTGGCTCGCGGCGGCATGCGGTGCGCTGATTCTCGGCTTCGCCGATCTGGCGGCTCGCACGGTGGTCGCGCCGCGCGAAGTGCCGGCCGGCGTGCTGACCGCGCTGATCGGCGCACCGTATCTGCTCGGACTGCTGATTCTCGAGGGGCGCCGCGCCCGGCGCGCGGGCCGATGACGCCGGCGCTCGACGGCACGCGCGCCACGCGGTTCTCGGCGTTCGCGCCTGCGGCGTTCGCCGGGCATCTCGACGTCGTGTGGCTCGGGATGCCCGATGACGCCCATGCGCCGCCGGGGCGCATCGTCGTGCCCGTCAGCGCGTTGCCCGAGCATCGCGAGGCGGTGCTCGACGCGATGGTCCGTCACTATGGCGGCGACCCGGCCCGACATGCGCGTGCGCTGATGTCGCAATGGAGCAAGTACTACTTCGGGCGTGCCGCGCCCGCCGGTGTAATTGCCGCGCTGACGCTCGGCCGGCCGCTCGACATGGCGCCGGAGCACACGTTCGTCGCGCTCGACGACGGGATGCCGGCCGCGCTGTATTTCCCGCGGGACGCGCTCGGCGCGCCGTGCGACGAACCCGCATTGCGTTACGCGGGTCTCGTCGCGCACCTCGGCGCGGTGATCGACCTGCTGGCGGCGATGGGCCGCGTCACGCCGCGCGTGCTGTGGAGCAACGCGGGCAACCTGCTCGACTATCTGCTCGACACGTACCGGTCGCTGCCGTGCCGCGCGGACCCGGTGCGCGATGCCGACTGGCTGTTCGGCGCGGCCTGCGTGCACGGCGAGCCGAATCCGCTGCGTCTGCCGGTGCGCGATGCCGTGCCGCGCTCGTCGCTGCTGCCGACGCCGTTTCGCGCGCGCCGCGTGTGCTGCCTGCGCTATGAAATTCCTGGAGAAACGCAACTGTGTGGAAGCTGCCCCCTGCTACTGACGATGGACGACTCGGCGCTGGCTGGGCAGGACGCGATCCGGTGAAGCACGCCGGCCGCCGTCATGCGCTCGGTGCGCTGGCCGCGCTAGGCGCTGCGTGCTGCGGCGCGTTCGTCGCACCGAACGTTGCAGCCGCCGCCGCGGATGATGCGCGCGGCACGGCATCGCAACCGGGTCGCTCTTCGCTCGCCGGCAATCCGGTCGTGTCGCAGGCAAGCAAGACGATGCCCGTGCGCCCGCAACGCGTGGTCGCACTCGACTTCATGTTCGCGGAAAGCGTGATCGCGCTCGACATCGTGCCGGTCGGCATGGCCGATACCGCGTTCTATCCGGGCTGGCTCGGCTACGAGAGCGACCGGCTCGCGCACGTGACCGACATCGGCTCGCGACAGGAGCCGGGGCTCGAGGCGATCGCCGCGGTGAAGCCCGATCTGATCATCGGCGTCGGTTTCCGCCATGCGCCGATCTTCGACGCGCTCGACCGGATCGCGCCGACGATCCTGTTCCAGTTCAGCCCGAACGTGTCGGAAGACGGCGTGCCCGTCACGCAGCTCGACTGGATGCGGCGGATTTTCCGGACGATCGGCGCCGTGACCGGCCGCGATGCGCGTGCGCAGGCGGTCGACGCGCGACTCGACGCGGGCCTCGTGCGCAATGCGTCGCGGCTCAAGGCGGCGGGGCGCAGCGGCGAACGCATCGCATTGCTGCAGGATCTCGGGTTGCCCGACCGTTACTGGGCCTATACGGGCAACAGCACGTCGGCGGGCCTCGCGCGCGCGCTCGGGCTCGAACCGTGGCCGCGCAAGCCGACTCGCGAAGGCACGCTGTACGTGACGTCCGCCGACCTGCTCAGGCAGCGCGACCTGGCCGTGCTGTTCGTCACCGCGACGGGGATGGACGTGCCGCTGTCGGCGAAGCTCGATTCGCCGGTGTGGCGTTTCGTGCCTGCGTTGCGTGACCGCCGGATCGCACTGATCGAGCGCAACATCTGGGGATTCGGCGGCCCGATGTCGGCGCTGAAGCTGGCTGACGTGATGACCGATACGATGCTGAAGCTGCCGGCCGTGCGCTGAATGCGTGATTGAACGCCAGCGGGCGGAGCAGCGGTTTGACGGGAAGGTGGTGCCTCGTCGTGCCGGACGAACCGGCACACCGCCCGCGCACCGCAATCACGGCGCGCGGGCGATAAACCTCTTGCTTACGCGCTCAACGCGTCGACACCATTCTGCGCACGCGAGCGCGCAGGTGTCGTATCGCTGACGATCTGCCCGTTGTCGAGCTTCAGCAACCGGTCGGCGAGACCGAAATAGCGGTCGTCGTGCGTGATCACGATCACGGCCTTGCCGCGCGCGCGCAGTTCGGGCAACAGTTGCTCGTAGAACACGGCCTTGAACGACGGATCCTGGTCGGCCGCCCATTCGTCGAACAGGTAGAACGGCCGGTCTTCCAGATACGCGACAACCAGCGCGAGCCGCTTGCGCTGGCCGGTCGACAGCGCACGGTTCGAGAACGCGCCGTCGACGACCTTCACCTTGTGGTCGAGCGCGAGCTTCGCGACGAGGGCGTTCGCGCGCGCATCGGCCTGCGCACGCTCCGGATCGTCCGGATCGACGATGCCGAGCAGCGCATCGAACAGGTGGAAATCGTTGAACACCGCGCTGAAGCGCTGCCGGTACGCGGCACGCTCGCGCCAGCCGATCGGGCGGCCGTCGACCTCGATCGCGCCTTCCTCGGGCTCGTAAAGCCCCGTCAGCACCTTCGCGAGCGTCGTCTTGCCGCTGCCGTTGCCGCCGACGATGAACACCAGTTCGCCCGGCTGGATCGTCAGGTTGATCGGCCCGATCCGGAACATCCGTTCGTCGCGCTCGTGGAAATACGCATGCGTGACGCCGCGCAGCGTGACCGCGCCGGCCGGCGGCACGTCGGGGGCGTCGCTGGCGGGCGGCACCGTGCGCAGCGCGCCGAATTCGGCCATCACGCCTTCGATCCGGCCGAGCGACACGCGCGCCGCGTTGACGGTCGGCAGGTTGTTCAGCAGCCCGTCGAGCGGCACCAGCATGAACAGGAACACGACGACATAGCCGGCCGCGGTGCCGGCATCGGCATGTACGCCGAGCTGCGGCCAGAACGCGGCCGCACCGAGGAACACGTAGAACAGGAAGATGATCCAGCCGACCCCGACCGCATACGCGCTGAACGCGCGGCGGCGGTGATCGCGCACCTCGCCGATCGCGGCGCCGAGCTGGCCGTCGACGAACTGGCGCGCGCGCGCGTCATGCAGCTTCAGCTCCTTCGCCCCGGAGAACAGCGAGCCGAGATAGCCGAACAGGCGGTCCTGCGCCTGGCCGGCCGCTTCGAGCGACGCGATCGCGCGACGGTCGCCGGTGTGGTAGCCGAGCGAGCCCGCGACGATCGCGGTGAGCGCCAGCAGGCAAACGGGCCAAGACAGCCATGCGAGGTAGCCGAGGCAGCCGAACACGATCGAGCCGTGCATCACCAGGTTCGGCAGCGCGAAGAACAGCATCGACACGTTGGTCGCGTCGTCGGTCAGCACCGACTGCACGGGGGCGGCGCCGATCCGCTCGATGTCGCGCAGCTCGGCCGCGCCGACGCGCCGCGCGAGGTGCACGCGCAGCCGCGCCATCGTGTCCTGCGACAGCCGCGCGAACAGCGTGCCCGACACGATGCGCGTGACGAGGGCGATCACCGCGCATAGCGCGAAGCGCCACGCGAGCGACGCATCGGCCGCGCCGGGCTGCGCGAGCGCGCGGTTCAGCGTCGCGACGAGCAGCACGCTCGCGACGCCGTTGAGCACGCAGGCGACGAGCGCAAGCGCGAGTGATGCGCGGCTTTCGCGCAGCAGCGCGAGGATCAGGCGCGCCGCGGGGCGGCCGGGGGAGGCGTCGAGGGACGGCGGGGAAGAAGGCTCGTGGGCGGCTGTCATCGGCAACGTCGGTAATAAGAGGGCAGGCGAAACATGCGGAAACGGAAAAACTGACGCGAAAGCAGCGCGCGAGCACGAGCCCGGTTGCGGCTTTCCTCCCTGATAGACGAACGGGACACGCAAATATTTAGTCGTTCCTTCCAGAAAGCCGCCCCGTGCGCGATTTGCACGCAAAACGGTAAAAAATCGGCCGCGTCGTTCGTCACACCAGTGAAGCCGCCCAAAGCGGCCCCGAGACTTGGCCGAAGCGGCCGGACCGAAGGACTTCACGCACATGACGAGTTTCCCGACTGCGCTGCATCACCGAATCCGCGAACTGGCGCGCGTCGCGCCCGACGCGCCCGCGCTCGCCGCACCTTTCCAGAACGATCTGCGCCTGTCGCG
Source organism: Burkholderia sp. Bp9016 (assembly GCF_003857765.1). NCBI lineage: Bacteria > Pseudomonadati > Pseudomonadota > Betaproteobacteria > Burkholderiales > Burkholderiaceae > Burkholderia > Burkholderia sp. Bp9016. The sequence goes on along the minus strand of NZ_QTPY01000002.1, from coordinate 93,829 downwards.
CGGCGTGCTCGACGCGCGCGCGTCGCAGCTTGCCCGGCAATTGCGTGCGGCGGGCGTGGGCGCGGAAGTGCGGGTCGGCGTGTGCGTCGAGCGCTCGTGCGATCTGTTCGTCGCGTTGCTGGCCGTGCTGAAGGCGGGCGGCGTGTTCGTGCCGCTCGATCCGCGCCATCCGGCCGCGCGCCTCGACTGGATCGTCAGGGATGCGCAATTGCGGCACGGCATCGTCGACGCGGCCGGCCGCGTGGCGCTCGGCATGCCGTTCGAGCATGCGTTCGATGCGACGGCCGTGGCGGCCGATCGCGCGCAGGCCGCAGCCTTCGGCGATGACGACCACGACGACACGCCGGTGCATCCGCGCTCGGCCGCCTACATGATCTATACCTCGGGTTCGACCGGCACGCCGAAGGCGGTCGTCGTCGAGCACGGGCCGCTCGCCGCGCATTGCGACGCGCTTGCGGCCGCGCTGCCGATCGAGCGCGACGACTGCCTGCTGCATTTCGCGTCGGTCAATTTCGACGCCGCGCACGAATGCTGGCTCGCGCCGCTCGCGGTCGGCGCCAGCGTGACGATTGCGCCGCCGCAGCCGTTCGCGCCGGACGCCGCGCATGCGCTGATGGTGCGCGAGTCGGTCAACGTCGCCGCGTTCCCGCCGGCGTATCTGCGCGAATTCGCGGCCGTGGCCGCGCGCGACGGCGTGCCGCCGGCATTGCGCGTGCTCGCGTTCGGCGGCGAGGCGCTGCCGCAGCAGGCGTTCGAATTCGTGCGCCGGACGTTCCCGTCGGTGCGCCTGATCAACGGTTACGGGCCGACCGAGGCCGTGATCTCGCCGATGCTGTGGCCGGTCGAGCCGGGCGAAACGCCGGTGCTCGCGGCGGACGATGTGTATGCGTCGCTGCCGATCGGTCGCGTGATCGGCCCGCGCGTCGCGCGTATCGACGGCGACGAAGCGCGCGAGGGCGGCGAATTGCTGCTCGGCGGCGTGTGTCTTGCGCGCGGCTATCACGGTCGTCCGGCGTTGACGGCCGAGCGCTTCATTCCCGACGCGGATGGCGAGCCGGGCGCGCGCGTCTATCGCACCGGCGACCTCGCGCGCTTGCGGGGCGACGGCGCATTCGACTACCTCGGCCGGCTCGACGATCAGGTCCAGGTGCGCGGCGTGCGTGTAGAGCCTGCGGAAATCGCCGCATGCCTGCGCACGCATCCGGCTGTTGCCGATGCAGCGGTGATCGCCGAAACCGGCAACGGGCCGACGCGGCTGATCGCGTGCGTCGCGCTGCGCGCGGCCGCCGACGATGCGCTGCTGAAGGCGCACGTGGGCGCGCAATTGCCCGCAGCGTGGCAACCGCACCGGTTCGTCCGGTGCGACGCGCTGCCGTATACGCTGAACGGCAAGATCGACCGGGCCGCGCTGCGCGAGCGCATTGCCGCCGCCCGCGATACGGCGCAACGCGAGGGTGACGCGCCGCACACGCCGACCGAGCAGCAGATCGCCGGTGTCTGGCAGACGCTGCTGGCTCTCGACGTCATTCCGTCGCGCGCTGATCGCTTCTTCGCGCTCGGCGCCGATTCGCTGGCCGCGATGCAGCTTCAGGCCGCGATTCGTGCTGCATTGCGCGTGAACCTGCGCCTCGACACGCTGTTCGCCGATCCGTCGCTCGCCGATCTGGCCGCGCACGTCGATCGCGCGGAACGCGAGACAGGCGAGCCGCTGGCCGCGATCTCCGCGCGTCGCAGCGCCGCCGTCGTGGCTGCATCGGCCGCGCCGTACGTCGATCGCGCCGCATCGCTCGCACAGCAACGTTTCTGGGTGCTCGCCCAGACGCGCGATGCAAGCGCCGCATATCACATCGCCGCACACTGGACGATCGACGGCGTGCTCGACCGCGACGCGCTGCAGCGCGCGCTCGATCACGTGATCGGACGGCACGAGGCATGGCGCACGACGCTCGTCGACAGCGACGACGGCATCGTGATGCAGCGTATCCACGCACACTTGCCGGTTGCGATCGCCACGCTGGACCTGCGCGCACAACCGCTGGCTGCGCGCGATGCGCAAGCCGCGCACGTGGCTGAACACGATGCGGGTGCGCCGTTCGATCTGTCGGGCGGGCCGCTGCTGCGCGCGACGCTTCTCGTGCTCGCCGACGATCGCCACCGGCTGCTGCTGACTGCACACCACGCGATCACCGACGGCTGGAGCTCGCGCTGCGCGTTCGACGAACTGTCGGCCGCGTACCGTGCGTATGCGCAAGGTCGCGAACCGTCGTTGCCCGGGCTGCCGATCCAGTACGCGGACTATGCGGACTGGCAGCGCGACATGCTTGCCGGCGGCGAGGGCGAACGACAGCTCGACTACTGGCGCGGCGCGCTGCGCGACGTGCCGGGCCCGCTCGCGCTGCCGGTCGACCGTCAGCCGGGCGCGACGCGCACGCTGCAGGGCGCGCGTGCGTCGGTACGCCTGCCCGACGCGGTTGCAGCCGACGTGCGGCGCCTTGCACGCGATGCGCAGGCCACGGTCTTCACGGTGCTGCTGGCCGCGCTCGACGCATGGCTGGCGCGCGTGACCGGCGAGACGGACGTGGTCGTCGCGGTGCCGGTCGCGCATCGCCAGCGTCCGGAAACCCGCGCGCTGCTCGGACTGTTCCTGAATACCGTGGCGATGCGCGTACGCGTGGCGCCGACGCAGCCGTTCCGCGCGCTCGTCGACGCCGCACGTGCGGCGGCGCTCGATGCGGTCGCGCATCAGGACGTGCCGTTCGAGCGCGTCGTCGACGCGGTGAAGCCGCCCGTCAAGCGCGGCGACGAATGGCTGCGCGTGAAATTCGCGCAGCAGTTCGATGCGCGTCACGACAGCGTGCTGCCGGGCGCGACCGCCGTGGCGACGCCGGGCCCCGATCTTGCCGCGCGCTTCGACTTCGCGCTGGATTTCACCGACGACGCGAACGGCATCGAACTGGTCGCCGCATACGCGACCGACTGCATCGATACGGATACCGCACGCGCATGGCTCGACAGCTATGCAGCGCTGGTCGCGGCCGCCGCACATGAACCGCAACGCACGACGGCCGCATTGCCGTGCGATGCGTCGCCGGTGTCGCGCCAGCCGCGTGACGGCCGGGCACTGCGTGTCGAGCATGCGGACATCGTTGCCGCGTTCGCGCGGCAGGCGGCTGCCTATCCGCATCGCGTTGCGCTCGCCGATGCATCGGCAGCGCTGACGTTCGCCGAACTCGACGACGCGTCAAACCGGATCGCGCACGCACTGAAACTGCGCGGCGTAACGGCCGAGGCGTCCGTGATCGTCTGCGTAGAACGTTCGGCCCGCTTCGTCGTCGGTCTGCTCGGTGCGCTGAAAGCCGGTGCGCTGGCCGTGCTGCTCGATCCGGCGCAGCCGGCCGCGCGACTGGCCGCCGCCGCCGCCGATTGCGGCGCGCGCTGGGCGCTCGTCGCGGACGCGGCCGCCTGGCCGGCCGGCACCGACACGCAACCGCTCGACGTCGATACGCTCGCGCAGGACGCGACGCTCGCCCATGCGGCCGGCGTACGTGTCGCGCCGCATCCCGAACAGGGCGCCTATCTGATCTATACGTCGGGCTCGACCGGCACGCCGAAGGGTGTTGTCGTGTCGCACGGCGCACTCGCCGACTATGTGCAGGGCATGCTCGACGAACTCGCGTTCGCACCGGACGCGTCGTTCGCGATGGTATCGACCGTCGCGGCCGACCTCGGCCATACGACGCTGTTCGGCGCGCTGTGCGCGGGCCGCACGCTGCACCTGCTGCCGGCCGCGTGCGCATTCGACCCGGACCTGTTCGCCGACGAAATGCGCCGCCGCGACGTCGGCGTGCTGAAGATCGTGCCGAGCCACCTGCAGGCGCTGCTCGACGCGCGCGCGCCGGCCGACGTGCTGCCGCGCCACGCGCTCGTGACCGGCGGCGAAACGCTGACGTGGGCGCTCGTCGCGCGTCTCGCCGCGCTCGCGCCGGCCTGCCGCGTGATCAACCATTACGGGCCGACCGAAGCGACGGTCGGCGCGATCGCGTGCGACACCGCATCGATCGCCGTCGACGCGCGCGATCCCGCGAGCGGCGTGCCGCTCGGCGCACCACTGCCGAATGCGCGCGCGCTGGTGCTCGATGCGTTCGGCGCATGCGTGCCGGCAGGCGCGACGGGCGAGTTGTATCTGGGCGGGCCGGGCGTCGCGCGCGGCTACCTGAACCGGCCGGCGCAGACCGCCGAGCGCTTCGTGCCCGATCCGTTCACGCCCGGCGCGCGCCTGTACCGCACCGGCGACCGCGTGCGTTTGCGCGCGGACGGCCGGATCGCCTTCCTCGGGCGTATCGACGACCAGGTGAAAATTCGCGGCTATCGCGTCGAACCGGGCGAAGTGAGCGCGGCCGTACGCGCGGCCGGCCCGATCGCGCAGGCCGAAACGCTCGCGATCGAGTACGACGGCCGCCTGCGGCTCGCGACGTTCGTCGTGATGCGCGACGGCGCGGCATTCGACGAAGCCGCCGTGCGCGCGGCACTCGGCGCGACGCTGCCCGACTACATGGTGCCCGCGCAGTTCGTCGCGCTCGCGCGCCTGCCGGTCACCGCGAACGGCAAGATCGATCGCGCCGCGCTGCGCGAGCTGGCCGCCGTGCCGGTGACGGTCGCCGCGGGCGACGCGCCGCAGGGCCCGGTCGAAACAGCGCTCGCCGAAGTGTGGCAAGCGGTGCTGAAGGCGCCGAGCGTCGGCCGCGACGACAACTTCTTCGAACTCGGCGGCGACTCGATCCTCGTGCTGCAGGTGATCGCACGTGCCCGCAAGCGCGGCGTGCGCTTCACGCCGAAACAACTGTTCGACGGCCCGACGGTCGCCGAGCTCGCGCGCATCGCGAAGACGGTGGAGGCGGTCGCGGCGACGCCGACGCCAGTCCTGGCCGCGCCGGCTGCCGCGGCAATCCTGACACCGGCACAGCAGCGCTTCTTCGCACTCGACGTGCCGCATCCGGGCCACTGGAACCAGTCGGTCGCGTTCGACGTGCGCGGCCCGTTCGACGCCGATGCGTTCGCACGCGCATTCGACGCATTGCTCACGCATCACGACGCGTTCCGCCAGCGCTTTGCGCGCGACGCGAACGGCAACTGGCACGCAAGCGACGCGGCGAAGCCGCACGACGCGCTGCCGTTCGTCGAAGTCTCGGCACGCGACGAAACCGACGCACTGGCACGCTTCGACGCGTTGCAGCGCCGCCTCGACCTCGGCCGCGGGCCGCTCGCGTGCGCATGCGCGGCGCGGCTGCCGGACGGTTCGACGCAACTCTATCTGGCGATTCATCATGCGATCGTCGACGGCGTGTCGTGGCGCATCCTGCTCGACGATCTCGACTCGGCCTATCGGGCCGCATGCGAGCGCACGCCGGTTCGCCTGTCGCAACCGGGCCTGCGTGCGGATGCATGGGCGGCGCGGCTGGCACGAGCCGCGACAGACCCGGCATCGCCGTTCGCCGCCGAAACCGCATACTGGGCCGGGATGGCGCAGGGCGACGACCTCGTGCCCGATCATCCCGACGCACCGGCGACGAATGCCGATGCGGCCGTCGTCGTGCAGACGATCGACGCGGCATTGACCCGCGCGGCGCTGACCGATGCGCACGCGGCATATCGCACGCAGACGATCGAACTGCTGGGCGCGGCGCTCGCACTGGCGCTGACTGAAGCCGACGGCGCCGCTTCGTGCCGCGTCGAATTCGAAGGACACGGCCGCGAGGCGCTGTTCGACGATGCGGACGCGAGCCGTACGATCGGCTGGCTGACGAGCCACTATCCGGTGACGCTGCCGGTCGACGCGAGCGCACGCGACACGTTGTGCGCGGTCAAGGACACGCTGCGCGCGGTGCCGAACAAGGGGCTCGGCTTCGGCGTGCTCGCGCACTACGGCGATGCGGCGACGCGCGCGGCGCTGGCCGCCGCGCCGCGCCCGCGCGTCACGTTCAACTATCTCGGCCAGTTCGACGCGCCGCGCGATGCGACGCTCGTGCCGCGCTTCGGCGGCACCGGCACCGAGCGCGACCCCCAGGGCCCGCTCGGCAACACGCTCGCGATTCACGCATATCTGGATACCGATCGCGACGGCGCCCGCACGCTCAAGGTGCACTGGGTGTACGGCGCACCGCAATTCGAACGCGCGACGATCGATGCTTTCGCCGAACGCTTCGCGAGCGCACTGCGCGCGCTTGCCGATGCCTGCGCGGCACGTGTCGCGCATCGCGGCGGCGGTGCGACGCCGGGCGATTTCCCGCTCGCGCAGACGGCCGGCCTCACGCAGGCCGCGATCGAGCGCGCGCCGCTCGACTGGCGCACGATCGACGATGTCTATCCGCTGTCGCCGATGCAGCAGGGGATCCTGTTCCATGCGTTGTTCGCGCCCGGTCACGCAAGCTACGTGAACCAGCTCGTCGCGACCGCGACAGCGCTCGACGCCGACCGGCTCGCGGCCGCGTTCGCCGCGTCGGTCGCGCGCCACGACATCCTGCGCACCAGCGTGATGCCCGACGAAGCGGCGCCGCTGCAATGCGTGCATCGCCATGCGCAGATGCCGGTCGAACAGCTCGACTGGCGCGCGCACGGCGCCGCGTTCGACGCCGATTTCGACGCATGGCTCGCGGCCGACCGCGCCCGCGGCTTCGACTGGCGCGAGCCGCCGCTGATGCGGCTCACGCTGATCCGCGTGGCCGACGACGCCTGGCGTGTCGTGTGGACGCGCCACCATGTGCTGCTCGACGGCTGGAGCACCGCGCGCCTGCTCGCGGATGTGCTGCGCGACTATCGCGACCCCGATGCGGTGTCGCCGTTCGCGAGCCGCCCGGCGCTGCGCTATCGCGACTTCATCGCCTGGCTCGGCACGCGCGACCGCGACGCGGACGAACGCTTCTGGACCGAACGGCTCGCGCGCCTCGACGCGCCGACGCTGATCGCCGAGCGCGCGGCCGACCGTGCGGATGCCGAAATGGTCACGTGGCGTGCGACGATCGCCGCCGATGCGCTGGCGCGTGTCGCGCACACCGCACGGGCGCTGAAGCTGACCGTGAACACGCTGGTGCAGGGCGCCTGGGCGCTCGCGCTGCAGCGCATGACGCATCAGCCGGCCGTTGCGTTCGGCGCGACCGTCGCGGGCCGTCCCGATGCGCTCGCGGACGTCGACACGGTGCTCGGCCTTTTCATCAACACGCTGCCGGTGATCACGGCACCCGCGCCGCAACAGCGCGCGGCCGACTGGCTGCAGGCGCTGCAACGCGACAACGCAGCCGCTGCCGAGCATGCGCATACGCCGCTTGCCGACATCCAGCGCTGGGCGCGCGGCGCCGGCGGCGCACTGTTCGACACGCTGGTCGTGTTCGAGAACTACCCGGTCGACGACACGGCGCGCGACGCCGATCCGCGCGCACTCGCGCTGAGCGACGTGCGCAGCATCGAAGCGACCGATTTCGCGCTGACACTCGTGATCGAAAGCGGCGCCGAACTGACGATCGACTATGGCTACGACACCGCGCGTATCGATGCGCGGCAGGTCGAAACCTGGCACCGCGCGTTCGCCTGCGCGCTCGACGCGCTGGCCCGCACGCCGGACGCGCTGCTCGGCACGCTGTCGATCGCGGACGATGCGGCACGCGATGCGCTGGTACGCGCGCAGCACACCGCACAGACGTGGCCGCACGCGCAGCGCCAGCCGCTGCATCTGCAATTCGCCGACGCCGCACGCGCGACGCCGGACGCGATCGCACTCGAATACGCGGACTCGCATGGCCGTGTGCAACGCGCAACCTATCGCGAACTCGACCTGAGCACGGCGCGCGTCGCCGCTGCATTGCGCCGGCGCGGCGTGCGGCCCGACACGCCGGTCGCGCTGTGCGTCGAGCGCTCGTTCGACATGGTGACGGCGCTCGTCGGCGTGCTGAAGGCAGGCGCCGCGTACCTGCCGATCGATCCCGACTATCCGGCCGAGCGCATCGCGTACCTGCTGCAGGATGCACGTCCGGCCGTCGCGATCACGCAGGCCCATCTGCGCGCGCAGGTCGAGGCCGCACTCGGCGATGGCGCGGCGACGCAACTGCTGACGGTGGCCGATCTGCTTGCAGACGAACCGGACGAGATGCCCGCCGGCGTCGCAACCGACATCGACGATGCGCAGCTCGCGTACCTGATCTACACCTCCGGCTCGACCGGCAAGCCGAAGGGCGCCGGCAACACGCACGGCGCGCTCGCGAACCGGATCGCGTGGATGCAGCACGCGTACCGCCTCACGCGCGATGACGTCGTGCTGCACAAGACGCCGTTCGGTTTCGACGTGTCGGTGTGGGAATTCGTGTGGCCGCTCGCGATCGGCGCGAAGCTCGCGATCGCCGCGCCCGGCGACCACCGCGATCCGGCACGCCTCGCGGCCGCGATCCATGCGCACGGCGTGACGGTGCTGCACTTCGTGCCGTCGATGCTCGCCGCATTCGCCGCGTATCTCGACGATTTTGCGGCCGCCGCGCAATGCGACAGCGTGCGCCTGATCGTCGCGAGCGGCGAGGCGCTTGCGCCCGAGCTCGTCGCGAAGGTCGCGCGGCTGCTGCCGAACGCGACGCTCGTGAACCTGTACGGGCCGACGGAAGCCGCGATCGACGTGTCGCACTGGACGTGCGGTCCCGACGACGCGAATGCGATCGCGGTGCCGATCGGCCATCCGATCGCGAACCTGCAACTGCACGTGCTCGACGCGGCATGGCAACCGGTGCCGGCCGGCGCGACCGGCGAGCTGTATCTGGCCGGCGCGGGCCTCGCGCGAGGCTATCTCGGCCGCCCGGGGCTGACCGCCGAGCGCTTCGTGCCCGATCCGTTCGTGCCGGGCGCGCGCATGTACCGCACCGGCGACCTCGCGCGGCGTCGCGCCGACGGCGCGCTCGACTACCTCGGCCGCGTCGACACGCAGGTGAAGCTGCGCGGCCAGCGGATCGAGCCGGGCGAAATCGAGGCGTTGTTGCGCGCGGCGCCGGGCGTACACGACGCGGTCGTGATCGTGCGCGACGAGCAGCTGATCGCTTATATCGCACGTGGCGACGCGGGCCCGCTCGATCGCGCGGCGCTGCTCGATGCGTTGCGTGCGCAACTGCCGGCGTACATGGTGCCGTCGCAACTGATCGAGCTCGACGCGTTGCCGGTCACGCCGAACGGCAAGTGCGACCGCCATGCGCTGCCCGCACCGGTGCGTGAAATGTCGGCAGCGGTCGAACTCGCCACCGACACCGAGCGCGCGCTCGCGGCGATCTGGCAGCGCGTGCTGCACGTGGACGCGATCGGCCGCGACGACGATTTCTTCCTGCTCGGCGGCCACTCGCTGCTCGCGACGCAGGCGCATGCGCAGGCGAACCTGCACTGGGGCCTCGCGCTGCCGCTGCGCACGCTGTTCGACACCCGCACGCTCGCACGCTGCGCGGACGCGATCGATGCGGCATGCGCGGCGCGAGGCGAGACCGATGCGGCGAGCGCGATCGACGCGCTGCTCGGCGAACTGGAAACCCAATAAGGACGACGGATGACGAAGGTTCAACCCGACTGGCTCGCGCTCGCGACGCGTTTCGCGCAACTGCCCGACGCGCAGCGCGCCGTCTTCATCGACAAGCTCGATGCGGCCGGCATCGACTTTCGCGTGCTGCCGATCCCGCCGCGCACGCCGCGCAGCGACCGCGTGAGCGCATCGTTCGCGCAGACGCGGCTGTGGCTGCATGCGCGACTGATCGACGCGCCGGACGCGTATCACATCACCGAGCGGCTCGCGCTGACGGGCCCGCTCGACGCGCATGCGCTGCGGCTTGCTTGCGACGCACTGATCGCGCGCCATGAAGCGCTGCGCACGACCTTCGACGAAGCGGAGGACGGTGTCGCGCAGACGATCCATCCACCGCTGCGCTGCCCGTGGCGCGAGACCGATCTCGAAGCGCTGCCCGACGCGCAGCGCGGCGCGCGCGCCGACAGCGTCGCGACCGCCGACGAAGCCATTGCGTTCGATCTCGGCGCGGCGCCGCTCGTGCGTGCCCACCTGATCCGCTTCGACGCGACGCATCACTGGCTCGCGCTGACTGTTCACCACATCGTGTCGGACGGCTGGTCGTCGGGCGTGATGCTCGACGAGCTCGCTGCGTTCTATCGCGCCTATGCGTCGAACGAACCGGTGCCGCTCCCGCCGCTGCCGATCCAGTATGCGGACTACGCGCTGTGGCAGCGCCGCTGGCTCGACGCCGGCGAACGCGACCGTCAGCTCGCGTTCTGGCGCGAGCGGCTCGATCCGCAGCGCGGCGTGCTTACGTTGCCGGGTGCGGCCGCACGGCCCGCACGACGCAGTGCGCGCGGCGCGCGCCAGATGTTTTCGCTCGACGCGCGGATCGGCGCGCAACTGCGCGCCTTCGCGGCCGCGTCGGGTGCGACGCCGTTCGCGGTGCTGCTTGCCGCGCTCGATGCGTTGCTCGCCCGCGCGACGGGCGACGCGCGGATCTGCGTTGGCGTGCCGGCCGCGAACCGCGAACGCGCGGAGACGGGCGGCCTGATCGGGTTCTTCGTCAACACGCTCGCGATCGATGTCGACGTGCCCGCGCATGGCGATTTCTCGTCGCTGGTCGCGCGTACGCAGCGTGCGCTCGTCGATGCGCAAATGCACCAGGACGTGCCGTTCGAACAGGTCGTCGACGCGCTCGGCGTGCCGCGCAGCGCGAGCCACCATCCGCTGTTTCAGGTGATGGCCGCCTATGGCGAGCGCCGCGCGCTGCCCGCCCTGGGCGCGGCGTCGGCCGCGCTGTTGCCGTCCGGCACGCCGTCCGCGAAATTCGACCTGACGCTCGCCGTCGAGGCAACGCCCGACGGCACGTTCGACGCCGCCTTCATCTACGCGCTCGACCTGTTCGACGCGGACGCGATCGCGCGGCTCGCCGCGCGCTTCGTCACGCTGCTCGGCGACGCGCTCGCGCGCCCCGACATGCCGATCGGCGATCTCGACTGGCTGCCCGCCAATGAACTCGCGCAACTCTTCGCGTGGAACGCGCCGGCGGGTGCGGCCGAGGCCGAACCGTTCGTGCCTGTGCATGCGCGCATCGCCGCGCATGCGCAGGCGCGGCCCGGCGCGCGCGGCGTCGCCGACATCGATCGCGCATTCACGCGCGGCGAAGTCGACGCCCGCGCCGCACGCATCGCGCGCAATCTCGTCGCGGCCGGCGTGCGGCCCGAGATGCGCGTCGGCGTCGCGCTGCAGCGTTCGGTCGACCTGCTGGTCGCGCTGATCGCGGTGCTGAAGTCGGGTGCCGCGTTCGTGCCGCTCGATCCGGCCCATCCGCGCGAACGGCTCGCACAGATCGTCGGCGACGCGGGCATCGCGCACGTGCTGACCGACGCCGCGAGCGCCGCGTCGCTGCCCGATCTGCCGCAACTGCGCATCTGGCGAGCGGACCAGGTGGAGGCATTCGACGAAGCCGCTCAGGTCGAGCTGCCGGACGTGCTGCCCGGCCATGCGGCATATGCAATCTACACGTCGGGCTCGACCGGCAAGCCGAAGGGCGTGATCGTCGATCACGCGGCATTCGCGCGGCACTGCGTGGCGATCGCCGAGCGCTACGGCGCGAGCGAAAACGACGTATTCCTGCTGTTCCAGTCGGTCAACTTCGACGGCGCGCACGAAGGATGGTTTTCGCAATACCTGTCGGGTGCCGCCGTGTCGGTGACGGCCGACGTGCTGTGGCCGCCGGCGCAGACCTGCGCGATGATGGTCCGCGACGGCGTGACGATGACCTACGTGCCGCCCGGCTGCGCCGCGCAACTCGCCGAATGGGCGCTCGCGCACGGCGCACCGCCGACGCTGCGTTCGCTGACCGTCGGCGGCGAGGCGACGTCGCGCGAAGCGTTCGCGATGCTGCGCCGCGCGATGCCGAACGTACGGGTGGTCAACGGCTACGGCCCGACCGAGACCGTCATCACGCCGACGTTGTGGATGTTCCGTCCCGGCGACGATCTCGCGGCACTCGGCGACGCCGCGTACCTGCCGATCGGCACGCTGGTCGGCGCGCGCACCGCGCACGTGCTCGACGAGCGGCTGCATCCGCTGCCGGTGGGCGTGATCGGCGAACTGTATCTGGGCGGCGAGGGAATCGGCGTGGCGCGCGGCTATCTGGACCGTCCGGCGCTGACGGCCGAGCGTTTCGTGCCTGACCCGTACGGCGCGCCGGGCGCACGCCTGTACCGCACCGGCGACCTCGTGAGGCGTCGCGCGGATGGCGTGTTCGACTTCATCGGTCGCGTCGATCATCAGGTGAAGCTGCGCGGGTTGCGCATCGAACTCGGCGAAATCGAGGCCCAGCTCGCCGCGCACGATGCGGTGCGCGAAGCATGCGCGGTCGTGCACGGGCAGGGCGCGCAGGCCCAGCTCGTCGCGTACGTCGAACTGAGCGCAGACGCGCAGGCCGCGGCGCAACCCGTCGAAGCCGCGACGCTCGATGCGCATCTGCGCCGCACGCTGCCCGACTACATGGTGCCCGCGCAACTGATCGTGCTCGACGCGCTGCCGCGCAATGCCAACAGCAAGGTCGACCGCGCGCGGCTGCCCGCGCCGGTGCGCGTCGAACGTGAATACGAAGCGCCGCACGACGGCGACGAGGCCGTGCTTGCGGCGATCTGGCGCGACGTGTTGAACGTCGTGCGCGTCGGCCGTGGCGATCACTTCTTCGACCTCGGCGGCCATTCGCTGGCCGCGGTGCGCGTCGCGACGCGTGTCGCCGAGCGGCTTCGCCGCGATGTGCCGGTACGCGCGCTGTTCGAAGCGCCGGTGCTGGCGCAATATGCGCGGCAGGTTGCCGACGCACCGCGCGCTGCATACGCCGGTGCCGCGGCGCCGGGCATCGCGGTGGTCAAACCCGATGCGCACGGTGTGTGGCCGCTGTCGCCCGCGCAGCTCGGCCTCTGGTTCCTGTGGCGCGCGCAGCCGGACAGCGCCGCGTACAACATTCCGGTCGCGCTGCGCGTGCGCGGTCCGCTCGACGTCGCTGCGCTGCGCGCAGCGTTTTCCGCTGCGGCAGCCGCGCATCCGGCGCTGCGCACACGGCTCGTCGTGCGCGACGGCATGCTGCCGGGCCAGCGGATCGAAGACGCCTCGACCGTCGCGTTGCCGGTCGTCGATCTGTCGGCACAGCCCGATGCGCTCGCTCGCGCGGCAGCGCTGACCGATGCGGATGCACTCGCACCGTTCGATCTCGTCGCCGATGCGCCGCTGTGGCGCGCACGCGTGCTGCGGCTCGGCGCCGATGATCACGTATTGTCGGTGACGATCCATCACATCGTGTCGGATGGCGAATCGATCGAGCTGTGGCTCGATGCGGTGCGCGCTCGCTATGTCGATAGCGTGCGCGGTGAAACGGCATCGGCATCGACGCCCGCGGTGGAAAACCGCACGCTCGTCTTGCCTGCGCCATGCCACCCGGCCCGCGTCGCATACTGGCGCGACGCGCTGGCAGAGCTGCCGTCGTGCGTGCTGCCGCAGCGTGCGGATGCGCCGGCCGTCCCGCAATGGCGCGCGGCACGCATCGCGTTCGAGTTCGATGCGGCGCTGATCCGTACTGCGCGCGACGCAGCATCGGCCGCGCATGCGACGTTGCCGATGCTGCTGCACGCGGCGCTCAATACCGCGCTGTTCCGCGCGACCGGCGCGGCCGACCAGCCGGTCGGCGTGCTCGCGTCGACGCGCGAGTTGACGGGCGACGCGGCGCGCGATGCGCTGGGACTCTTCATCAATTCCGTCGTCGTGCGCACGCGTATCGGCGCGGCGGCCCGCCGCGCGGACGTGCTCGCCCAGGTGCGCGACACGGCGCTCGCCGCGTATGCGCATGCCGACGTGCCGTTCGCCGACGTCGTCGCGGCACTGCGCGCGCCACGCACGGCGCAGGCCAATCCGCTGTTCCAGGTGATGTTCAACTACCTGCGCCCGACCGGTGCGACTGCGCGCGACTGGGCCGGATTGTCGCTCGCCGAATTCGGCGACGTGCGGCATCGCGTCGTGTTCACGCTGGAGCTCGACGTCGTCGAACATCCGGACGGCCGCGTGAGCGCCGCGTTCTCGTATGCGGACGAACTGCTCGACGGCACGTTCGTCGACACGCTCGTCCGGCTGTATCACGACGAAGTCGCCCGTTTCGCCGGTGCGCCGGAAGCGATGCTTGGTGCGCCCGATGCGCGGGTCGCTGCACCCACCGCGGACGCAGTCGCGCCGGTGCGCCATGCGGCGCACGGCACGGCAGCGTCGGCCGCCCCGAACGCCGTTGCATCGCTCGCGGCGTTGTGGTCCGACACCTTCGCGACGGCCGCGCCTGCGCCCGACGCCGATCTGTTCGAGGCCGGTGCGACGTCGTTCGACGTCGTGCGCTTCGTCGACGCGGCGAACCGCGCCGGTCATCCGCTGACGGTGGCCGACGTGTTCGCGTCGCCGACGCTCGCTGCGCTCGGCGCATGCATCGGCACACCGGTCCAAACCGGCCTGGAGGTGCGCGATGCTGGCTGAAGTCCGCCCGGACGGAATCACGATGCCCGACACGTGCCGCCTCGTATTCGCGGACGACCTGTTCGCCGCGCGTGACGACGCGGAGATCCGCGTTGCGCACGGCGACGGCATCGGCGCGCAGTTGCTGCGCGCGCAACTCGCGGACGACGGCACGCTGCGCCTCGTCGCATACAACCATCGCGCGGCGCCGGCCGACCAGCGCCGCGCGCTGCTGGCCGCGCTCGCCGCGGCGTTTTCCGACGATGTCCGCCGCGCGGCGATCCGGCTCGACCCGGCCGCGTGGCCGGCAGTCGCGCTCGACGCGCTGCGCGCGAGCGGCGTGCTCGCCGACGGTGGCCTGTGCATGCGCGAAGGCTGGGCGCAACAGGCGGACCTGTGGCGCGTCGGTGCGCATCTGCCTTGCGCGACGCTGCCGATGCTGACCGACGGCCGGCGTCATCCGCGCCGGCCGCCGGCGCCGCGCGGCGACGTGTACGCCCGCGACCTGCCGGCGCTCGGCGTGCGCTTCACGCTGCGCGGCTGGCAGCCGGGCGAGGACGCCGCGCGCGTCGCGCGCTGGTTCGACGAGCCGCGCGTGCGCGACGGCTGGCCCGGCACGCAGCCCGGCGCGGACGGCACGGCGCCCGATGCCGATCCGCACGTAACGCCGCTCGTCGGCTGCTTCGACGGCGAGCCGTTCGCGTACTTCGAAGCGTTCTGGCTGAAGGAAGACCCGCTCGCACCGCACGTCGGCGCGCGCGACTACGACCGCGGCCTGCGGATGCTGGTCGGCGAATCGCGCTGGCGCGGCCCGCATTGCGTGGCGGGCTGGCTGCCGTCCGTCGTCCATTACCTGTTTCTCGACGATCCGCGTACCGAAGCGCTCGGCTGCGCGGTCCCGGCCGGCCACGCGCGGGTCGTCGACATCCTCGCGCGGCATGGCTTCGCGCGGCAGCGCCGTCTGGCGCTGGCCGACGCGCAGCCGCTGTGGATGCACGCGCTGCGCGAGACGTTCTTCTCCGGCCGTCATGTCTGACGGGCCGGTTTCACCGACAAGGGAGCTGAGAGACATGCAGAGAGAAACCGTATTCGACCTGATCGGCGTCGGCTTCGGGCCGTCGAATCTGGCGCTGGCCGTGCGCCTTGCCGAGCGCGGCGGTGCGCGCCCGTTCGCGCATTGCTTCGTCGAACGCCAGCCGGAGTTCGGCTGGCATCGCGGGATGCTGCTCGACGACTGCCGGATGCAGATCTCGTTTCTGAAGGATCTCGTCACGATGCGCGATCCGAAGAGCCGCTATACGTTCATCAACTATCTGTTCGAACGGGGCCGGCTGAACGAATTCGTCAACCTGAAGAATTTCTATCCGACCCGCGTCGAATTCCACGACTACCTGAGCTGGGTCGCGGAAGCGTTCGACGAGCACGTCCATTACAGCGAGACCGTCACGGCGATCGAGCCCGTGCGCGGCGACGGCGCGCGCATCGACGCGCTGCGCGTGCTGTCGCGCGATGCCGCGGGCCACGAGCGCCAGCGCGTGACACGCGCGCTGTCGGTCGGCGTCGGCGGCACGCCGGCGGTGCCGGACGCGTTCGCCGCGCTCGGCCGGGACCGCGTGATCCACTCGTCGTCGTATTTGACCGACATCGACCGGCTGGTCGCGTCGCCGGACGGCGAGCGCCGCCGCGTCGCGGTGATCGGCGCGGGGCAGAGCGCGGCCGAGGTGTTCATCGACCTCGCGCGCCGCTTCCCGCACGTCGACGCGAGCCTCGTGATGCGCGCCGGCGCGCTGAAACCGGCCGACGACAGCCCGTTCGTCAACGAGATTTTCAGCCCGGCGTTCACCGATGTCGTTTACGCACAGCCGCAGGACGCGCGCCGCGCGCTGCTCGAGCGCTATCGCGACACCAACTACGCGGTAGTCGACCGGCCGCTGATCGAGCAGATCTACGAAATGCTGTACCTGCAGCGCATCGACGGCACGCCGCGTCATGCGCTGCTCGCGAACAGCGCGATCGAAGCCGCGGTGCGTGCCGCCGACGGCCGCATCGAGCTGACGCTGCGCGACCGGATGAACGGCGCCACGCGCGTCGAGCGCTTCGACGCACTCGTGCTCGCGACCGGCTACCGGCGCGACACGCATTCGGCGCTGCTCGAAGGGCTCGCGCCGTACCTGGGAGACGCGCTCACGCGCGGCGACGTGACGCGCGACTACCTGCTCGCGACGCCCGAGCACTTCGCGCCGCGCATCTACCTGCAAGGCTGCTGCGAAGACAGCCACGGTTTGTCCGACACGCTGCTGTCGGTCCTCGCACGCCGCGCGGACGAAATCTGCGCGTCGCTCGAAGACGGGAGCGCGCCCGGCCATGACGACGGCGCGGCCCGGGCAGTACATGAACAACGACATCAAAACGGGGTGAGCGCGGGCCGGATGGCTTTCGCTCTTTGACAAAGGCGCGGTCGGAGACCGCATAAAAAACTGGAGCAGAGAAAGATGGAGTGGGCAACAGGCACGCGTTTGCGTGCGATCGCAGCCGCGGCAAGCGTGGCGTTCGGGACCGCGGCGGCAGGGCACGCATTCGCCCAGACGGCGCCGGCCGTGAACGCAGGCGCTGCGGCGCCGGTCAGCAGTGCGCAGAACGGCACGGCGGCGAGTGCGGCGGCCGGTGCATCGAGCGGCGCGGCGACCGGCACGCTGCCGGCGATCAACGTCAACGCGGGCTCGGAAGGCGACGGCACGGTCGGGCTCGTCGCGAAGCGCAGCCGCAGTGGCACGAAGACCGACACCCCGATCACCGAAATCCCGCAGACGATCAACGTCGTCACGGCACAGCAGATCGAGATGACGGGCGCGACCGACGTGAACGCGGCGCTGCGCTACGTGCCCGGTTTCTCGTCGTACGGTTCGGACAACCGTTCCGACTGGTACGCGGCGCTGCGCGGCTTCACGCCGACCGCCTACGTGAACGGGCTGCAGGTGCCGAACACGCTCAACCTGTCGAGCTGGCGCGTCGATCCATACATGATCGACAGCATCTCGGTGCTGCGCGGGCCGACCTCGGTGCTGTACGGCGCGGGCGACCCGGGTGCGATCATCGACGTGCAGACCAAGACCGCCGACGGCGAGCGCGTGCGCGAAGCCGGCGTGCAGATCGGCAACTATGCGCGCAAGCAGTTCATGATCGACGTAGGCGACAAGCTCGACCCGGACGGCCAGTATGCGTACCGGTTCGTCGGTGTCGCGCGCGACGGCAACGCGCTGTCCGGCCCGAACAACGACCAGCGCGTGTCGCTCGCGCCGTCGTTCCGCTGGCGCCCCAACGCGGATACGTCGCTGACGCTGTCCGCGACGTACCTGCAGGACTGGGGCGACATCTCGTCGAACTTCCTGCCCGCGCAGGGCACGGTGCTGCCGAACCCGAACGGTCAGATCAACCAGGACATCTACGAAGGCGATGGCAGCTTCAACTACTACCGCAAGAAGCAGTGGTCGCTCGGCTACCAGTTCGAGCAGAAGCTGACGCCGGCGTGGACGTTCCGCCAGAACACCCGCCTGATGCACCTGTCGCTCGACAACGGGTCGGTGTGGGGCGCGGGCTTCGCCGACGACACCCTGACCGACGTCAACCGCTGGGCCGGCGTGTTCCAGATGAACTACAGCCGCTTTGACATCGACAACAACCTCGAGGGCCGCTTCGCGACGGGCCCGCTCCAGCACACGCTGCTGCTCGGTTTCCAGTACAACCGCCAGACCGCGACCGACAGCGAATGGCTGGCCGCCGCACCGACGCTGAACCTGTACAACCCGGTCTATACGCCGGTCACGCTGTCGGTGTTCTCCGATCCGAACACCACGTACCGGACCAACACGTACACGACGATGAACACGTTCGGCCTGTACGCGCAGGATCAGATCAAGTGGAACCGCTGGACGCTGACGCTCGGCGGCCGCGAGGACTGGGTCAACATGCGAATGGACGACCGCGCGGGCGGCACGCAGTCGAAGGCCGACGTGACGGCGTTCACGGGCCGCGTCGGGCTGACGTACGAGGGCGACTATGGCCTGTCGCCGTACGTCAGCTACGCGACGTCGTTCAACCCGCTGATCGGCGTGAGCCTGTACGGCGGCGGCCTGCCGCAGCCGACGCGCGGCAAGCAGATCGAGGCCGGCCTGCGCTGGCAGCCGCCCGGCAAGAACATGATGCTGAACGCGGCGATCTACCAGATCAACCAGACCAACGTGCTCACGCCGACGCCGACGGATCTCGATCCGGCCGGCACGACGCAGATCCAGACGGGTGAAGTGCGCTCGCGCGGGATCGAACTGAGCGCGACCGGCAAGCTCACGCGAAACCTGTCGGTGATCGCGTCTTACGTCTACCAGGACGTGAAGAACGTGAAGGCCAACGACGATTCGCTGAACAACTGGCCGGTCGACATTCCGCGTCCGCGCCAGATGGCGTCGCTGTGGACCGACTGGACGTGGCACACGGGGCCGCTCGCGGGCTTCGGCCTCGGCGGCGGCGTTCGCTATCAGAGCGCGTCGGCCGGTGCGTCCGACAACTCGCTGTCGGTCTCGAGCGTCACGCTGTTCGACGCGGGCGTGCATTACGACATGCGTAACTGGCGCTTTGCCGTGAACGGGACCAACCTGTTCAACCGCCACTACATCAGCGGTTGCCAGTCGGCGAACGTCTGCATTTTCGGCACCGACCGCACGGTGATCGCCACCGCGAAATACAACTGGTGACGCCGCGCGCCGCGGCGTGCCGGCCGGCCTTCGGGCCGGTCCGCGCGAGCCGCGGCGGCGCCGTCCGCTTTTTCCACGACGCCTCCATGCCGAAGAAAAATCTCGTCTATATCCAGTCGCTGCGCAACGGCGCGGCCGATCGCGCCGGCCAGCCGGTCGCTTACCGGGGCGGCACGCGCTACATGAAGGCGCCGCTCGAATTCCTTGTCGAACGCCTGAACGATTCAACGCTCGGCGAGCGCTATGCGCTCCAGGGCGTGATCGTCGACGACGACGAAGGCTCGCCGGCCGACCGCGCGAAGGTCGCAGACTACGGGTTCGCGCGCACGCCGGGCCGCCCGTGGATCCTGCCGGAAGGGCTGACGGTGCAGGGCCGGCTCGTCGACGAACTGTTCTGCACGATTGCGTCGACGTATCGCCGGCTGCCGCGCGATGCGCGTGAGCGCGTGACGGGCAAGCAGGCGTTCGAGCGCCGGCTGCTCGAACGCCTGCTCGAGCTCGACGCCGACGTGGTTGTGCTCGACGGGCTGCTCGTGATCCTCGACGAGCTCGTGCGGCCCGGCGCGCGCTTTCACCGGCGCATCGCGAACATCCACCCCGGCATCACGGCCGACGATTCACCGTACCAGCGGCGCGGCGCATGGGCGACGCTCGATGCGCTGCACGGCGCGCGCGGCGAGCGCGTCGACTGGGCAAGCGGCGCGAGCACGCGCGTCGAACCCGTGACGATGACGGGTGCATCGTTTCACTACGTCGACAACGGCATCGATTCCGGCGAAGTGATCTGCGACGTGCTCGACACGCCGATCGCGCCGGACGACACGATTCTCGAACTGCGCTGGAACAACTTCCAGCGCAGCCTGTTTCCGGCGCTCGAGCGGGGGCTGCACATCCTCGCCGACCGCCACGACGCGGGAGCACTGTGATGGAAGACACGCTGACGAAACCGGCTGGTGCGGCAGATGCCGTCGAAGGCGAGGTGGCCGCGGCGCTCGACGGCGCGGCGCATGCGAGGACGCAGCCGACGTCTCCCGTCGAGCGCGCGCTCGATGCATGGCGGCCCGACGATCCGCCGGCTGCGCTGCTCGCGGAATTCGTCGCGCTGTTCAACACGGATACGCGGCACGATATGGCGACGGTGTCCGTGCCGCTGGGGAGTGCCGATCCGGCGGCTATCGCGTCGTACGTCGACCGCGCGGTGCGCGGGGGCGTGATCGACGGCGCGCAGATCGAAGGCGGCCGGTTGCGCCTGAATGCATCGCGCGCGACGTTCTGGCAGAACCCGCAACCGTGGCTGACGGCGCCCGCATCGAGCGGGATGCCGCTGCGCTACGCGATCACGAACGGCCATCGGCATCCGGTGCGACCGCCGTCGCCGGCCGGCGAGATCTATGCGCGCTACATGCCGCAGGTCGGGATGACGTTCAGCCTGCGCACCGTCGACGTCGACACGCATGCGCAGCTTTTCAGCGACTGGATGAACCTTGATCGCGTCGCGCACTTCTGGGATCAGCGCGGCACGCGCGACGAGCACGCCGCGTATCTGACGGAGCGGCTCGCCGATCCGCACATGCATCCGATGATCGGCTATTTCGACGACACGCCGTTCGGCTATTTCGAGTTCTACTGGGCGAAGGAGGATCGGCTCGCGCCGTTCTACGATGCGCACGACTACGATCGCGGGCTGCACCTGCTGATCGGCGACTCGCGGTTCCAGAGCGCGGGCAAGCTGCATGCGTGGTGGAGCGGGGTGCTGCACTACATGTTCGTCGACGAACCGCGCACGCAGCGGCTCGTGGGCGAGCCGCGGGTTGATCACGTGCGGCATATCGCATACATGCACCGGCTCGGGTTCTACACGCTGAAGGAATTCGATTTCCCGCACAAGCGCGCGGCGCTGACCGTGATGGAGCGCGAAACGTTCTTCGACACTTTCCGGTTGCCGTGACCGGACGGGGACGCGCGGCGGCCGGGTGACGTGCCTCGCGACCTGCCGGGGTGGGCATCGGCCGTTCGGGATATGGATCAGCCGGGCCGCATGAGGAAGAATGGATTTCCTTCCCATCCACGACAGGTCGTGACGATATGGCCAGTACACTCGCCACAGCGCGGGGCGCGCCTCCCGGTCCACGCCCCCGGCATTGACATATGCCAACATATGCCTGGAATGGGCGCATCGAACTCCCGAGGAGTGGCTCATGCGCACCGTTTCCATTTTCAAGACCGCCCGTAACCAGGCAATCCGTATCCCGAAGGACATGGAATTCGAGGGCGTAACCGAGCTCGAGATCCGCCGCGAGGGCGATACGCTGCTGCGTCCGGTGCGACCGACATGGCTGTCGTTCGCGAACGAACCTCTGGCCGATTCCGACTTCCTCATCGAGCGCCCGGCCGTCGTCGAAACCGGCCGTTTCGACCTGTCCGGCGCCGATCACGACGCCTCGCCGGAGTCGGGCCAGTGACGACGCTCTACATGCTCGATACGAACATCCGTTCGTTCATCATGCGCGAGCGGCCGCCCGTGGCGTTGTCCCGGCTGCAGTCGTGCGTCAATGCGCAGCACCGGATCGTCGTGTCGGCGATCACCTATGCCGAAATGCGATTCGGCGCCGTGGGCAAGAAGGCATCGCCCAGGCATGCGGAACTCGTGACGGCCTTCGTCGCAAGGCTGGACGGCGGGCTGTCGTGGGATACGGCCGCAGTCGACGCAACGACCGCGGTTCGAGCCGGGCTCGCGGCACGCCGATCGGCGCAAACGATGCGTCGATCGCCGGCCATGCGATTGCCGCCGGCGCGGTGCTCGTGACGAATAACAGTCGTGAATTCAGTTGCGTCGCGGGGTTGTCCGTCGAAGACTGGGCAATGTCGGCCTAACGTGCGTTCCCGCAAGTGAAAAAGTCATGTCCCGGTTCGGGCGGCTGACACGTACATCGGCAGACTCGGAATGGGCTCGAACAACGCCTCGATATCGTCGGCCGAGAACTTGACGTTTCCCGATGCGTTATCGGCGAGTATGGCATCGATGGAAAAGAGGAGTCAGATCGACGACATGCACGGCATTTTACGCCCGCAAGTCTCGAGGGCGCGTCTCGCATCTTGCTGGCGCGCCCCGGACTGTTTGTCGTACTGCCGCTCATCTTCGGCATGCGGATAGATACCCGTGAAAGCGATCGACGCATCATGCAGGTTCTTCCGGATGAAGCGCAGGCCGGTGTCGGCGATGCACGTCACGCCCGGGAAACGGGCCGATCCGTGAGGAAGGCGCCGCGGAACGCGTCGAGATACCGGTCTGCGTCGTCGTTGAATTCACCAGGCAACAGCGCGAACGCACGTGCCAGCAGGTCCTGCCCGAGCATCGCGTAAATCGCTTCGTCGGATAACAGCGCGTGAATGGCGTCGCGCGTGGGCGGCAACGCAATCCGCTTTGCATCGCGCGCCAGCAACGCCGCCGCCGCCAGTTCCGGCTGGAAGCCATGCAGTTCCACGAGATCGGGCGCAACGTCCCAAATGCGCTCGCGATTGCCCGCGTCGTGAAAATGCGTGAGCAGGAACAGCAGGTCGTACGCGTCGCTGTTCTGGCGCGCGCGCCGGTCCTTCCACGCAAGCAGTTTCAGCAGCACGAGTGCCGGCAGGCTGGCCACCGGCACCACGACGCCCGCGCCGACCGACACGGGCAGCGCCGTATCGACCGCTTCCTGGAAACCCAGCACGTTCAGCACGAATTCGCCGCCGGGCGGCCACGCGATTTCGCCGGGCGGCGTTTCGAGCGGCCCGAAGGGCACGAGATCGAGCTCCGTGCGAAACCCGTGCGTGCCGCTGTCGAACAGCAGCTTTTGCTGATGCTTCGGCGCGTGCGCGAATTGCCCGGTCGCGACGAGCGCATCGACGAGCTGCGCGTGAAACGGCCAGCTCACCGCGCACACCGCGATGTCGACGTCCCGCGTCGCGCGCACCGGCCGGATGCCGTGGACGTGCCACATCAGGATGTCGCGCGCGGTCGCGCCGGCGACGACGAATGCCGCGTCGAGCCGTGTGCAGGCCGCGCCGACCGCACGCAGCAGCGAGAGCGCGGCCGGCTCGAGCGGCCGGCGCGGGTCGACTTCAAGCGGGCGGATGGGCGAGGTATCGGTCATGGATCTGCTCGGCGGCGGCAAGATTGCGGCTGTCTCCAGACGAGACGAGATCCGCGTAGATCAGGAGCGGCGGCACGAGCGGCACCTCCTGCTCGCGCCAGTCGAGTGCCGGCGACGGCGGCCAGAACGCTTCGAGCAACTCGACGTCGCCGCGCTCGTCCGGACGCAGGCGCGCCTCGAGCAGCAGGCGGTTCGGCACGGTGCCGTGCGTATAGACGGTGATCGCGGCCGGTTTCAGGTCGTGCGTCAGCAGGTCGGCTGCCGGTTCGCCGCCGAGCCGCGCACCGAACGCCGCGAAATCGAAGTCGCGCCACCAGTCGGGCGCAAGCGCGGCAAACCGCCGGGCCGGCAGTTTCGCGCGCAGCCGGCTCGGGTACAGTGCGACCCATTCCTGCACGAAGCGTGGCCAGTCGGGAATCAGGCGCTCGCCGTTGCGCCGCTGCGCGACGAGGCCGCGCGCAATCAGATCGTCCATCGCGAGATTGACGGTGCCGAGCGCGACGCCCGACTCGGCGGCGATCGCGCGATACGGCTGCGCGACAAGCCCCGGCTGCGTGGCGATCGCGAACATCACGGCGAGCCCCTTGGGCGTCGTTGCGCGCGAGGCCTGACGGCGCGGCGTGCGGGCAGGTTTCGGCCGGCCGGCGATCATCACGGTGGCCTCCGGCTGGATCAGGCTCGCATTGCCGGCGGTATCGAGAAACGGAATGTCGTGCTCGGTCAGGCGGGCGGCCAGTTCGGCAGAAAAATAAGGCGCGACCAGCATCAGCGGCCGTTCGCCCGGCGCCGGCGTGCCGCCGCGGCGACGCAGCAGCGCGAGCGCGCCCTGCAGCGATTCGACGCCGACGCTCACGGCCGCCGGCATTTCGAAGGTCTGCCCAGCGATGTCGAAGCGGATCATTGCGTCGGCACGCGCCTGGCCCGCCGCCGGCACGCGCACGGGCCGAGCATTGAAGCGTCGGGTCGCGCGCGCGAACGCGGCGCAGGCCTCGTCGAGCACGTGCTGTTCCGATATCGGGAGAGGAGCGTTCGCGGGCATCACGGAGGATCGCTTGTTCACTGTTTTGTCAGTGTACACAAAAAATGTACAGCTTTCAAAAAATGAACAAATTCTCTCAACCATTTGATGTAAATGAAGTATTCCAGGATGATGGGCAACAGAAAACGACACCCTCCGCATGAAAAATCGATCACGAACGCATGGTGTCGGGTGGACCGATCGAATGCGGCAGTCGTCCGGATGGACAGCGCTTCCGGGCGCCGCGCGCTTCGTCCCGCGCCGGCATGATCAACCAGCAACCAGTAGTTGTCGCCACGACGACTTTATGTCTGTCCGGTTGTCGCTCAACGGACTATCCTTGCCTGCACATTCCCCACTGGACAACAGGAGACGACACCGTGACGCACAGCGTGATCCCCGCAGGCCTCGCCGACGAAATGATCGAGATCCGGCACCGCATCCATGCTCACCCCGAGCTGGGTTTCGAGGAATTCGCGACGAGTGACCTCGTCGCCGAGCAGTTGCAAGGGTGGGGCTACACGGTGCATCGCGGGCTCGGCGGCACGGGCGTCGTCGCGCAGTTGAAAGTCGGCAACGGCACGCAGCGCCTCGGCCTGCGCGCCGACATGGACGCGCTGCCGATCCACGAATCGACCGGCCTGCCGTACCAGAGCACGATCGCCGGTAAGATGCACGCATGCGGCCACGACGGCCACACGGCGATGCTGCTCGCGGCCGCGAAGCACCTGGCGCGCGAGCGCCGTTTCTCCGGCACGCTGAACCTGATTTTCCAGCCGGCCGAAGAAGGGCTCGGCGGCGCGAAGCAAATGCTCGACGACGGGCTGTTCGATCTGTTTCCGTGCGACGCGATCTTCGCGATGCACAACATGCCCGGTTTCCCGACGGGCAAGCTGGGCTTCCTGCCGGGGCCGTTCATGGCGTCGTCGGATACCGTGATCGTCGACGTGCAGGGGCGCGGCGGCCACGGCGCGGTGCCGCACAAGGCGATCGATCCGGTCGTCGTGTGTGCGCAGATCGTCGTCGCGCTGCAGACGATCGTGTCGCGCAACGTGTCGCCGCTCGACATGGCGATCGTCACGGTCGGCGCGATCCACGCGGGCGAGGCGCCGAACGTGATTCCCGATCGCGCGCAGATGCGCCTGTCCGTGCGCGCGCTGAAGCCCGAGGTGCGTGACCTGCTCGAAACGCGCATCAAGGAAGTCATTCACGCGCAGGCGGCCGTGTTCGGCGCGACCGCGACGATCGACTACCAGCGGCGCTACCCGGTACTCGTCAACGATGCGGAGATGACCGCGTTCGCACGCGGCGTCGCGCGCGAGTGGGTCGGCGAAGCGAACCTGATCGACGGGATGGTGCCGCTCACCGGCAGCGAGGATTTCGCGTTCCTGCTCGAGCAGCGGCCGGGCTGCTACCTGATCATCGGCAACGGCGACGGGGAGGGCGGCTGCATGGTGCACAACCCCGGCTACGACTTCAACGACGCGGCACTGCCGACCGGTGCGTCGTACTGGGTCAGGCTGGCCGAGACGTTCCTGGTGTGACGGATGGCGCGTGAGGTCCGGGGCCGTGCATGCGTGCGCTGGTCCCGGCTGCCCGAGACCAATTGGGACATCGGCCAGGCTAGAACGCGTCCCCGCCGAACAACGCCGCCGCCGCATCCGGATTCGACGGCCAGTACATGTGCATGTACGTCGCGACGATCGCGCCCGCGCGATAAACGGCTTCGCCGCTGCCAGCCTCGCCATCGGGCCGGGCGGCGGTCGCGACCGGCACCAGCGGCGTATCCAGCCGAGAATAATGAAACGTATGACCGCGCATCGGCCCGGTGCACGTATCGAGTCGCTGCATGCCGAGCGCCGCGAACCGGCGCTGCATTGTCGCTTGGCCTGACAGCAGTCCGAGCATCGGCGTCGTGACGCCCTCCACGTCGGTCAGCGATTCGCACAGATACACCATCCCGCCGCATTCCGCGACGATCGGCCGACCGGCCGCCGCGTGCATGCGAATCGTCCGCGCGGTCACGGCATTCGCCGCCAGCGTCGCCGCATGCAGCTCCGGATAGCCGCCCGGCAGGAACAGCGCATCGCAATCGTCGGGCACGGGTTCGTCGGCAAGCGGCGAAAAGAACCGCAACTGCGCGCCGAGCGTATCGAGCAGCGCGAGATTGGCCGGATAGATGAACGAGAACGCCGCATCGCGGGCGATCGCGATTCGCTTGCCGGCGAGCGCGCGCGGCAGCAGAGCGACAACGTCCGGTTCCGCGAACGTGACGGCAGGCGGCAACTCGACAAGCGCGGTGTGCGCGAGCACGTCGGCCGCGCGATCGAGCCGTGCGTCGAGATCGTCGATATCGGCCGGCTGGTGCAGCCCGAGATGCCGCTCCGGCAGCGCGATGCCCGCATCGGCCGGCACGTGCCCGAGCCAGCGCAAGTCGTCGGGCAGCGCCTGCCGCAGCAGTTCCGCGTGGCGCGGCGACCCGACACGGTTCGCCAGCACGCCGTAAAACGGCACCCCGGGCCGGAACCGCGCGAGCCCGAACGCGATCGCCGCGAAGGTTTGCGCCATCGCCTTCGCGGAAATCACCGCGACGACCGGCACGCCGAACGTCGTCGCGAGATCGGCACTGCTCGGCGTGCCGTCGAACAGCCCCATCACGCCTTCGATCAGGATCAGGTCGGCGTCGCGCGCGGCCTCGGCGAGCAGCGCGCGGCATCCGGCTTCACCGACCATTCCGAGGTCCAGCGCATGCACGGGCGCGCCGCTCGCGCGCTCGAGCAGCATCGGATCGAGAAAATCGGGCCCGGTCTTGAACACGCGCACGCGCCGGCCGAGCCGCCGGTGCAGCCGCGCGAGGCCGGCCGTCACCGATGTCTTGCCCTGTCCGGACGCGGGTGCGCTGACGAACAGCGCGGGGCAGGCCGGCATCGGTCAGAACTCCACGCCGCGCTGTGCCTTTACGCCTTGCTCCTTGTACGGATGCTTGACGAGCCGCATTTCGGTGACGAGGTCGGCCGCGTCGATCAGCGCATCGGGCGCATGCCGCCCGGTGACGACGACATGCACCGCATCCGGTCGCGCGGCGAGCGTCGCGAGCACTTCGTCGAGCGGCAGGTATTCGTACTTCAGCACGGTGTTCAGCTCGTCGAGGATCACCATCCGGTATTCGCCGCTTTCGATCATCCGGCGCGCCTCGTCCCAACCCTTGCGGGCGGTCGCGATGTCGGCGTCGCGGTTCTGCGTGTTCCATGTATAGCCGTCGCCCATCGTCACGAAGTCGCACTCCGCGACCGCGCCGAGGAAATCGCGCTCGGACGTGTGCAGCGCGCCCTTGATGAACTGCACGACACCGAGTCGCATGCCGTGGCCGAGCACGCGCACGGCCATGCCGAACGCGGCCGTGCTCTTGCCCTTGCCGTTGCCGGTGTTGACGATCAGCAGGCCCTTCTCGTGCGTGGCGGCGGCCTGCTTCTTTTCATGGCCGGCGCGGCGGCGTTCGGTCATCCGTTGATGGGATTCGGCATCGGTCTTCATCGGGAGTCGTCCTGTCGAAAGCGAAACAAAGGGTTCAGAGCGGGCCGGCGAGTGCAACCGTCACGCCGCCCAGGATGGATTTGGGGCCGAGCAGCCGGCCATGCGGCGCCGCGAGCTGCGCACAGGGTTCGGCCACGCCGGCGACGCCGAAACGCGCAAGCGCGGCCGCCGACGGCACACTCGGCGCCGGTTCGGGACAATGCGCGAGCTGCGCCGCGTCGAATGCGACGAGCGGCCAGCCGCGCCGCGCGCACAGCGTGCGCAGCGCACGCGCGCGGGCCTTGTCGGCGAGCGTCGCGACGACGGCCGGCTCGACGGCCGGGTAACGCGCGAGCGCTGCGCGGATCGCGGCATCGAGTTGTGCGGCCGTCACGCCCGCGCGGAAACCGACGCCGAGCGCGACGCGCATCACGCGCCGCTACCGCCGAGCGCCGCGCGCACCGCCGGGTCGTCGGCAAGCGCCGCGACCCGGCCGATCACGACGATCGCCGGCGAGCCGATACCGGTCGCGCCGACGCGTTCGACCACCGTATCGAGCGTCGCGAGCACGTGCCGCTGCCCGTCACGCGTCGCGTTCTCGATCGCCGCGCACGGCGTGTCGCCGGCCAGCCCGCCGTCGCGCAGCGCGGCCGCGATCGCGTCGAGCCGGCGAATGCCCATGTAGATCACGATCGTCATGCGCGTGGCGGCCAGCGCGCGCCAGTCGGGTTCGTCGGCGCCCGCACCGTGGCCCGTGACGAAGATCACGCCCTGCGCGTCGCCGCGATGCGTGACGGGAATGCCGAGCGCGGCCGGCGCGGCGATGCCGGCCGTGATGCCGTTGACGACTTCGACCGGGAACCCGGCCGCACCGAGTGCGAGCAATTCCTCGCCGCCGCGGCCGAACACGAACGGATCGCCGCCCTTGAGCCGCGCGACGCTGCGGCCCGCGCGCAGGTGCGCGAGCATCGCGGCGACGATCGCGTCCTGCGGCGTCGACGCATGGCCACCGCGCTTGCCGACATGCTCGATGCGCGCGTCGGCGCGCGCGTGGCACAGCACGTCGGGGTTCACGAGATCGTCGACGAGCAGCACGTCGGCCGCGGCGATCGCGCGCACGGCCTTCAGCGTCAGCAGATCGGCATCGCCCGGGCCGGCGCCGACGAGCCATGCGCGGC
The DNA here is from genome assembly GCF_003857765.1 of Burkholderia sp. Bp9016. Lineage (NCBI taxonomy): Bacteria > Pseudomonadati > Pseudomonadota > Betaproteobacteria > Burkholderiales > Burkholderiaceae > Burkholderia > Burkholderia sp. Bp9016. The sequence goes on along the minus strand of NZ_QTPY01000002.1, from coordinate 64,703 downwards.
TCATCGCGGGCGGCACGGCGCGCACCGTGTCGAAGCAGTGGAAAGGGGAAAGCGGGCGGCACATCGGCTGCCGACGGACAGGCAAGACATGATCGATCGAGCGAAGCCCGCGCGAGCGCGGGCGGAATACGCACCCCATCCGTCCCCCGCGGACCGGGCGTTCGGCGAGCATCGGGCTCGCCCCTTGCGTCGGCCGGTATCCGGGCTGGCCGCTTGCCAGGCCGCAGCCTTCCCGCCCGCTGAAGGGCAGTGGCATCGCGGGCGGCCTGGGCGCGCGCGCGGCAAGCGCGGCGCGCGGGCGGCGTACCGTTGCGGGGACAGCACAGGCCGGGCGGACATTCGCCTCCTGTTTCCCGTTTGACTGCATGCGCGCAAATGCGCGTGCGAGCACCGAACGCGGCGCATACGATAGCACAGCGACCGATTCGCGCGAACCCGTCACGCGGGCGCCGGATGCGGCTTCCCGCACGGTGCCGCGGCCGTGCCGAACATCCCGCGGTAGCCCGTTTCGCCTTGACGCTCCCCGCACCGCCGCCTACACTCGCACGCGTTTTGGTGCTCGCGCGCGCTCCTCCGGCGCGCGCAGTTAAACGGGAAACAGGGAGCGTGACTGCGCCGCAGTCGAGCCAACCTGTGCTGCCCCCGCAACGGTAAGCGAACGCGTCGCGCCCAGCGCGATGCAGCGCCGCTTCGCCGCATGCCAGCCGCATGCGGACGACCGCCACTGGATGCCGCGTGCATCCGGGAAGGCGAAGCGGCGTGTTCGTCAGCCCGGATACCGGCCGAAACGTTGGGGTTCAGCGCCGCGGGGAGGCGGCGCATCGTCCACGGCCGCAGCACGCCCGACGCCCGAGCGTTTCCCGCTTTCTTCGCCGATTGGCCCGCCGCGCCTGCGCGCCCGGGCCGGCGCGACGAACGGCAGGCAGCGCGGGAGCAGGGCCCACGACGGCCGTGTTGGCATTCACCATGTCGACCGTTCGCAAGGAAGCGTCATGTCCGATTCGTCGTTCCGTCCGTTCCGCGGCCGTCCGTCCGGACTGCGCCACGACCTTCCCGCGATCCGCCAGCTGACATGCCGCGCCGCATCCGACGCGACGATCCCGGCCTGATTCCATTCTCGACACAGGATCTACCATGTCCCTACGCAAGCTTCCCGTCACGATCGTCACGGGCTTTCTCGGCAGCGGCAAGACCACGCTGATGCGCCACATCCTGCAGCACGCCGAAGGCCGCCGCATCGCGGTGATCGTCAACGAGTTCGGCGAGCTCGGCATCGACGGCGAAATCCTCAAGGGCTGTGGCATCGGCTGCGAGGACGCAGACGGCGCGGACGGCGCTCAGGGCGAGGCGGCGGGCCAGTTGTACGAACTCGCGAACGGCTGCCTGTGCTGCACCGTGCAGGAAGAGTTCTATCCGGTGATGGAGGCGCTCGTCGAGCGCCGCGCCGACATCGACCACGTGCTGATCGAGACCTCGGGCCTCGCGTTGCCGAAGCCGCTCGTGCAGGCGTTCAACTGGCCGACGATCCGCAACAGCTTCACGGTCGACGCGGTCGTGACCGTCGTCGACGGGCCGGCCGCCGCGAGCGGCCAGTTCGCGGCAAACCCGCAGGCCGTCGACGCGCAGCGTCGCGCCGATCCGAATCTCGACCACGAATCGCCGCTGCACGAACTGTTCGCCGACCAGCTGTCGTCGGCCGATCTCGTGATCGTGAACAAGGCCGACCTCGTCGGCGACGCGCAGTTCGCGGAAGTCGAAGCCGCGATCCGCGAAGACATCCCGCCGCAGGTGAAGATCGTGCGCGCGACGCGCGGCGAACTGGATCTCGCGATGCTGCTCGGGCTCGAATCCGCGTCGGAGGCAACCATCCATCTGCGTCACGACCATCACGGCTCGGCCGACGACGGCGACCACGACCACCATCACGACGATTTCGATTCGGTCGTCGTGTCGGGCGATGCGGGTTCGCGCGAAGCGACGATCGCCGCGCTGCAACGTGTCGTCGAGACGCACACGATCTACCGCGCGAAAGGCTTCGCGGCGCTGCCCGGTGCGCCGATGCGGCTCGTGATCCAGGGCGTCGGCCGTCGTTTCGACAGCTATTTCGATCGTCGCTGGCAGGACGGCGAAACGCGCGCGAGCCGCTTCGTGCTGATCGGCGAGGATCTCGACGCGGCCGCGCTGCAACGCGCGTTCGACGCCGCGTGCGCGGCCCGGACGCAACAGGCGTAACGCACGATGCATCTGCTGCGCACCACGCCGGGCGGCTTCGTCGACGATACGCAGGGTGTCGTCCGGATCGACCAGCAGCCGGCCGACATCGTGATCCTGAGTTCGGCCGACACGACGCTGTCGCTGCTGGCGAGCGTCGTGCCGACGATGCCGGCGGGTTTTCCGAGCGTCCGGCTCGCGAACGTCACGTTCCTGCGGCAGCCGGCGTCGGTCGACTTCTATGTCGACGACGTGCTGCGCCACGCGAAGACGGTCGTGATCGACCATCTCGGCGGCGAAGCGTACTGGCCGTACGGAATCGAGCAGGCCGTGACGCTCGCGTCGAAGCAAAGGCAACGGCTCGCGATGTTCTCGGGCGACCTGCAGGAAGACCCGAACCTCGTCGCGAAGAGCACGGTCACGCCGGACCTGTGCCGGCTGTGGTGGCGCTACCTGCGCGAAGGCGGGCTGCACAACGCCGCCGCGCTGCTGCGCAGCATTGCCTTCCATACGCTCGGCTTCGGCGACGAGCCCGAGCCGCCGCGGCCGCTGCCGGCCGCGGCGCTGTATCACCCGGCACGCGACACGGCGAGCATCGACGACTGGCGTACGCGCTGGACGCCCGGCGCGCCCGTCGTCGCGATCCTGTTCTATCGCGCGCACTGGCAGGCCGCGAACACCGCCGTGTTCGACGCGCTCGCCGATGCGCTCGTGCGCGAAGGGCTCAATCCGCTGCCGATCGCGGTCACGTCGCTGAAGGACGCGGTGAGCCGCGAGGTCATCACGCAACTCTGCGACACGCATGACGTCGCGCTCGTATTGAACACCACCGCGTTCGCGGCGGGCGCGATCGACAGCCCCGAACCCGACGTGCTGGCCGGCGACGCTCCCGTGCTGCAGGTGATCCTGTCCGGCGGCAATCGCGACGCGTGGGTGGCCGACAACCAGGGGCTGCATGCGCGCGACATCGCGATGCACATCGCGTTGCCTGAAGTCGACGGGCGCATCGTCACGCGCGCGGTGAGCTTCAAGGGGCTCGCGTATCGTTGCCCGCACACCGAAGTCGACGTCGTGCGCTATCAGCCGGATGCCGAACGGATCGCGTTCGTCGCGGCGCTCGCGCGCGGCTGGTGCCGGCTGCGCACGCTCGACAATGCCGACAAACGCATCGCGCTGATTCTCGCGAACTATCCGCAAAGCGAAGGGCGGATCGGCAACGGCGTCGGGCTCGATACGCCGGCGTCCGCGCTGCGCGTGCTCGCGGCGTTGCGCGAGGCGGGCTACGCGGTGGCCGAATTGCCGGCCGACGGCGACGCGCTGATCGAGCGGCTCACCGAAGGCGTGACCAACGACCCGGCCGTGCACGCACTGCGCCCGGCGTTCCAGAGTCTCGCGCTGGCCGACTACGTCGCGCATTTCGCGCGGCTGCCGGCCGCGGTGCGCGACGCGCTGAACGAACGCTGGGGGCCGCCCGAAGCCGACCCGACGCTGCGGCAGGGGCGCTTCACGATCGCCGGCTGGCGCGCGGGCAACGTGTTCGTCGGCATCCAGCCGTCGCGTTCGCGCGACGAGAACGACTATGCGAGCTACCACGATGCGGACCTCGTGCCCCCGCACGCGTATCTCGCGTTCTATTTCTGGCTGCGCGATGCCTTCGGCATCGACGCGGTCATCCACCTCGGCAAGCACGGCAATCTCGAATGGCTGCCGGGCAAGAGCGTCGCGCTGTCCGACGCGTGCTGGCCCGACCTGACGCTCGGGCCGCTGCCGCATCTGTATCCGTTCATCGTCAACGATCCGGGCGAGGGCAGCCAGGCGAAGCGCCGCGCGCAGGCCGTGATCGTCGATCACCTGATGCCGCCGCTCACGCGCGCGGAAAACTACGGTCCGCTGCAGGATCTCGAGCGGCAGGTCGACGAATACTACGAAGCGCTGATGGTCGACGCGCGGCGCGCGAAGCTGCTGCGCAAGACGATCCTCGCGACGATCGCCGAGCATCGGCTGCACGACGAACTGAGCGTATCGCCGCCGCGCGACACGGGCGACGAGGACGCGCTGCTCACGCGCGTCGACGCGTGGCTGTGCGAACTGAAGGAAGCGCAGATCCGCGACGGGCTGCACGTGTTCGGCGCGTCGCCGGCCGATCGCCAGCGGCGCGACACGCTGCTCGCGCTCGCGCGCTTTCCGGTCGGCGACGGCAAGGGCGAACGGGCCGGGCTGATCGGTGCGCTCGCGCGCGATCTCGCGCTCGGCGACGATTTCGATCCGCTCGCGGCCGACTGGGCCGTGCCGTGGACCGGGCCGCGGCCGTCGGTCCTGCAGGCGCTCGATGCGTCGCCGTGGCGTCATGCGGGCGATACGCGCGAGCGGCTCGAATGGCTCGCGCAGCGGTGGCTCGACGGGCTGTGCCCGGCCGCTTGCGACGACGACGGCAATTCCGGTGCTTGCGGCGTCGACACGACACCGCCCGGCGAATGGCCGCACACGCTCGCGGTGATCGACCGCGTGCGCTCGACGCTGATCCCCGCGCTCGACGCATGCGGCGGCGAGGAAATGCGCCAGTTGCTGCGCGGGCTCGACGGCCGCTTCGTGCCGCCGGGGCCGAGCGGTTCGCCGTCGCGCGGCCGTCCCGACGTGCTGCCCACGGGCCGCAACTTCTACTCGGTCGACACGCGCGCGGTGCCGACGCAGGCCGCCTGGTCGCTCGGGCTGAAATCCGCGCAGCAACTGATCGAGCGCCATCTGCAGGATCACGGCGACTATCCGCGCGCGATCGGGCTGTCGGTCTGGGGCACCGCGACGATGCGCACCGGCGGCGACGATATCGCACAGGCGTTCGCGCTCATCGGCGTGCGGCCGAAATGGGCGCACGGCAGCCATCGCGTGACCGACTTCGAGATCCTGCCGATCGAGATCTTCGACCGGCCGCGCATCGACGTGACGCTGCGCGTGTCGGGCTTCTTCCGCGATGCGTTCCCGAACCTGATGCACCTGTTCGACGCGGCCGTGCAGGCAGTGGCCGCGCTCGACGAGCCGGAGGAACTGAACCCGATCCGCGCGCGCATCGAGCGCGAACGCGAGCAGTGGATCGCGCGGGGCGTGGCGCCCGACGAAGCGCGGCGCCGTGCCGGCTGGCGCGTGTTCGGCGCGCGGCCGGGCAGCTACGGCGCGGGCCTGCAGGACCTGATCGACCGGCGCCGCTGGCAGACCGACGCCGATCTCGCCGACGCATACCGCCAGTGGGGCGGCCATGCCTACGCGCAGAACAGCGCGGGCGATGCCGCGCCCGACGTGTTCGGCGAGCGGCTCGCCACGATCGACGTCGTCGTGCAGAACCAGGACAGCCGCGAGCACGACCTCCTCGATTCGAACGACTACTACCAGTTCCAGGGCGGGATGACGGCGGCCGTGCGGCACCTGTCCGGGCAGCAGCCGAGCATCTACCACGGCGATCACGCGAACCCGGCCGCGCCGAAGATGCGCACGCTGCGCGAGGAAATCGCTCGCGTGATCCGCTCGCGCGTCGTCAACCCGAAATGGCTCGACGGCGTGAAGCGTCACGGCTACAAGGGCGCGGCGGAAATGGCCGCGACCGTCGACTATCTGTACGGCTACGACGCGACCGCGCGCGTGCTGTCGGATCACCAGTACGCGCTCGTTGCCGACGCCTACCTGTTCGACGACGACACGCGCGCGTTCCTCGAACGGCACAACCCGAAGGCGCTGCACGGCATTTGCGAACGCTTCGTCGAAGCGATGCAGCGCGGGCTGTGGCAGCGGCCGGGCGACTATCACGAGCGGATCGAAGCGGTCTGGCTCGCGAGCGAACAACTGCAGGAAGGAGGAAGGCGATGACCGATCCGACGACGCACCGCGCCCGCGCGGTGTTCCCGTTCGCGGCGCTGGTCGCGCAGCAGCCGTTGCAACAGGCGCTGCTGCTCGCGGCGATCGACCCGTCGCTCGGCGGCGTGCTCGTCAGCGGGCCGCGCGGCACCGCGAAATCGACCGCCGCACGCGCGCTCGCGGAACTGCTGCCCGAAGGCGAGTTCGTCACGCTGCCGCTGTCGGCGAGCGACGAGCAGGTGACGGGCACGCTCGACCTCGCGCATGCGCTCGCCGAAAACGGCGTGCGCTTCCGCCCCGGGCTGCTGGCGCGCGCGCACCGCGGCGTGCTGTACGTCGACGAGGTGAACCTGCTCGCCGACGGGCTCGTGGATACGCTGCTCGACGTCGCCGCGAGCGGTGTGAACGTGGTCGAACGCGATGGCGTGTCGCATGCGCACGATGCGCGCTTCGTGCTGGTCGGCACGATGAATCCCGAGGAGGGCGAACTGCGCCCGCAACTGCTCGACCGCTTCGGGCTGATGGTCGAGCTCGAGAACTGCTTCGATGCCGCGCAGCGCGAACGGATCGTGAAGGCGCGGCTGGCGTTCGATCTCGATCCCGACGCGTTTCGTGCGCGTCATGCGACTGAGCAGCATGAACTCGGTGACGGAATTCGTGCGGCGCGGGCGCGGCTGGCGAGGCTGGATTTCGACGATGCGGTGCATGCGCGCGTCAGTGCGCTGTGCATCGACGCGGCCGTTGACGGGCTGCGCGCCGACCTCGTGATGCTGCGCGCCGCGCGTGCCCTTGCCGCGCTGGAGCATGCCGATGCGGTGACGGTGTCGCATGTGGAGCGCGTGGCCGACACGGTGTTGCGGCACCGGCGCCATGCCGGTGCGCCGCCGTCTTCCGGCGCGTCACCGGCGAATGGCGAGCGCCGCGATCAGCACGATCGATCGCCGCCGGACACCCGTCGGCAGCCTGGCGAACCGGGCGCGGCGAAGCACGACGCCACCGCATCGCAAGGCGACTGGGGCTACCTGCCGCCCGAGCCGGCCGGGCTGCGCGACGTGAAAAGCGTCGTGCCGCTGCCGCTAAAAAAACGCTGAGCCATCGAGCCGACGCCGCCGCGAACGCCGTTCGCGGTCCTCGATGGCACTCAGGCGCGACCGCGCGGGTGCCGGGCACCGCACGCGCGGGCACGGCCGTTGCGTGGCCCGCGACGCTCGCCGCGAAGCGCGGCGGCCCGTTGCATGCGACGCATCTGCGCTTTCGCAAACAGGCCGGCGCGCCGCGTGCGCTGCATTGCTTCGTGCTCGACTGTTCCGCGTCGATGCTCTCGCGCGAACGGCTCGCGCTCGCGAAGGGTTTGATCGTCGCGTATTTCGATCTGGCCGCGCGTGAGCGCATGGAAACCGCGCTGATCTGCTTCGGCGGCAACGGTGCCGCGCGCCGCTTCGGCCCGGCCGTGCCGCGCTGGTGGAATGCGCGCTGGCTCGAACCGGTCGACGGCGGCGGCGGCACGCCGCTGGCCGATGGCATCGCGGCCGCCGCCCAGTTGCTCGCGCGCGACGCGCGGCGCACGCCGGCGCCGGACAAGCAGCGCTGGCTGTGGGTGTTGTCCGACGGGCGCACGCGCGAGACGCCGCCGAAACCGGCGGCCGCCGATCACGTCGTGTTCGTCGACTTCGACGATGCGGCCGTGCGGATCGGACAGGGCGAAAGGCTCGCCGGCGCATGGGGTGCGCAATGGGTGACGGCCGAATCGCTTTGCCGCGGATTGACCGGTTGATCGACGACGCAGGCCGATGGGCGGCGCTGCGCTATGATCGCCGTTTCTGCTTACCGGAATGCCTGCCATGCAAGTACTCGTCGATGCCGACGCGTGTCCCGCCGTCATCAAGGACATGCTGTTTCGCGCCGCGCGTCGTGCCGAGATCTGCGTGACGCTGGTCGCGAACCAGTTTCTGCGCACGCCGCCGTCGCCGTTCATCAAGGCGCTGCAGGTGCCCGCCGGTTTCGACGTGGCCGATGCGCGGATCGTCGAACTCGTCGAGGCGGGCGACCTCGTGATCACCGCCGACATCCCGCTGGCCGCCGCCGTCCTCGACAAGGGCGCGCTTGCGCTCGACCCGCGCGGCAACTGGTTCAGCCGCGAGAACATCGAGGAACGCCTGTCGACGCGCGCGATGATGGATCAGCTGCGCAGCGCGGGGATCGATACCGGCGGCCCGGCGCCGTTCAGCGCACGCGACGGCAAGGCGTTCGCGTCGCAGCTCGACCGCTTTCTTGCGCGCCATGGCAAGCCGTAACGCGCGCGGCTGCGATTCGTTGCCGGTTTCGCGCCGGCGCATTGACGGCGGCAGGGGTGCGGTTTTTCGCCGACGCTGATATCGTGACGCGAACCACTACCCGGAGTGCCAGGATGTCCCCGACCCAACTGCTCGTTCCGACATTGACCCAGATGCTGCGCGCACAAGCCGCGTGGCTCGACAAGGCGGCCGCGCACCGGCAGGCCGCGGGCGACATGCCCGATGCGATGCTGACGCTGAAGCTCGCGCCCGACATGTATCCGCTCGCCGCGCAGGTGCGCTTCTCGTGTTTTCAGGCAATGGAACCCGTGTACCGGCTGCGCGGCGAGCCGCTGCCGGCCGCGCTGCTGGCGTTGCGGGAAGCCGGCTGGAACGCCGATGCGCAACCCGGCACGCTGAGCGACGCGCAAGGCATCGTCGCGGGCGCGATCGCGTTTCTCGGCGAACTCGCGCCCGATGCGCTCGACGGCGGCGCGGCGCTGCCGATCGCCCTAGAACTGCCGAACGGCATCGCGTTCGACATGACGGGCGAGCAGTACGCGCGCGACTGGGCGCTGCCGCAGTTCTACTTTCACACGATCGCGGCCTACGCGATCCTGCGCCATCACGGCGTCGATCTCGGCAAGGCCGATTATGTGCCGCACATGCTCGCGTACGTGCGGCCCGGCACGATTCCGCAAGGGTAAGGAACGGATGAACCAACGCGGCGGCCACCGCCGACCGGCGCACGCATCCGCACACGAGCCGGCATGACCCGCGTGCTCTTCATTTGCAGCCGCAACCGGCTGCGCAGCCCGACGGCCGAGGCCGTGTTCGCCGCGTGGCCGGGCGTCGAAACCGACTCCGCGGGCCTTGCGCCCGACGCGGCACGCCCCTGTGCGCGGACCAGCTCGAATGGGCCGAAATCGTGTTCGTGATGGAGCGCGCGCACGGCGCGAAGCTGTCCGCGCGATTCGGCGCGCATCTGAAGCACCGGAAAGTCATCTGCCTCGGCATTCCCGATCGCTACGCGTACATGCAGCCCGAACTGATCGCGCTGCTCGAACGCAAGGCCGGCCCGTTTCTGCGTGCGTGACCGGGTATGACCGGCGCGGGCGCGTTCAGCGCGAACGCAGCGACCCGTCGGCAAGCACCGAAAAACGATCGAGGTGCAACAGTTCGATGATCTTGCGCGTCGGCACGCTCGCGCGCAGCGTTTCGAGCCGTTCGACGTCGAACCACTTGCAGCGGGCGATTTCGTTGCTGGCGCGCGGCGTCAGGTGTTTGGGCACATCGGCCACGAATACGTGATGAAGCTTCGTGAGCCCGCCGAACTGCACCGCATAGTCGAGCGCGAGCCCCTCCAGCCGCGTTTCCTCCGCCAGTTCGCGCTGCGCGGCCTCCAGCGGCGTCTCGCCGCGCCGGATCGTGCCGCCCGGCAGCGACCAGCGCGCCGCGCTGCGGGCGACCAGCAGCACGCTGCTGCGCTGGCGGCAGACGATCGTGGCACGTTCCTTGATGATGGCGAGGGTATCGGGCCCGGTACTCATGTTCGGCAAAACAGGTGCTGAATCGTGGAGGAAATGCGCGTCGGCCGGTCGTAACCGGCCCCTCACCCGACACTCGGGCGCGACGGCATGCAGGCAGCCGCGCCGATCTTACCGGGCGTTCATGACAGTTCCGTGCGCTGTACCGCGCACCGGCTTTCGCGTCACGCGTGCGTGTAGATTCCCGAGCGCGCGGGCTTGCCGTGCCGCACGTGGCGCCGCTTGTGGACGGTGCGCCGGCGATGTGGCGGCGGTGCCACATGCCGGCGCGGGGGCGCCGGGCGTGCGGTGGGCGAAGCGGCCCCAGGCTGTACCTGGCCTTCACCGAAATGGAATGTCTGGGTTTGCGCGCGGGCGACGCCCAGCGTCGACGCCAGCACGAGGGCCGCGAGCAGCATGCGTTTCATGGATCTTCGCCTTTCTTCATCAGTTCAAATGTGCACTGCCCGCCAGCTTAGCGAACGGCGGCCCCGCGCCGCAACCAGCCTGCGTTCCGTGTCGTCCCCAGTTGCGCGCGGCCGCTTTATCGGCCCGTCGGCCGGGACATTTCCAGCTTGACAATAAAATTCCCAGGTGTGAATATAAATTCACACACAAGAATTATTATTCCAGCCGGGAAAACCGTGTCGCAGTTGCCGGCGCGACGGAACCGGCGGTCCGATCAACCGGAAGCAGGAGCGAGACGCATGGCGGAACACGAGCAGCAGGGCGCGCTGGCAGGGTTGCGCATCATCGATCTGTCGCGGGTGCTGGGCGGCCCGTACGCGACGCAGATCCTCGCCGACCACGGCGCGGAGGTGATCAAGGTCGAGCCGCCGTCGGGCGACGAGACGCGCACCTGGGGGCCGCCGTTCGACGGCGACACCGCGTCGTATTTCCTCGGCGTGAACCGCAACAAGCTCGGCATCGCGCTCGACCTGACGCAGCCCGACGACCGCGAGCGGCTGCTCGGGCTGCTCGAGCGTGCCGACGCGGTGGTCGAGAACTTCAAGATCGGCACGATGGAGCGCTGGGGCCTCGGCTTCGACGCCCTGCACGCGCGCTTTCCGCGTCTCGTCTACTGCCGCGTGTCGGGCTTCGGCGCGGACGGCCCGCTCGGCGGGCTGCCCGGCTACGACGCGGCCGTGCAGGCGCTGGCCGGGCTGATGAGCGTCAACGGCGAGGCGGGCGGTGCGCCGCTGCGCGTGGGCGTGCCGATCGTCGATCTCGTCACCGGGCTGAACGCGGCGCTCGGCGTGCTGATGGCGCTGCGCGAACGCGATGCGAGCGGGCGCGGCCAGTTCGTCGAATCCACGTTGTTCGACTGCGCGCTGTCGATCCTGCATCCGCATACGCCGAACTTCTTCCATTCGGGGAAGGCGCCGGTGCGCACCGGCAACGCGCATCCGAACATCACGCCGTATGACAGCTTCCCGACCGCGGGCGTCGACATCTTTCTCGCGGTCGGCAACAACGGACAGTTCGCGGCGCTCTGCGACGTGCTCGGCACGCGCGACTGGCCCGACGATCCGCGCTTCGCCGACAACCGCGCGCGCAGCGCGAACCGCGCCGCGTTGCGCGCGCTGCTCGAAACGGCGCTGGCCTCGCACGACGGCGCGGCGCTCGCCGAACGGCTGATGCGCCGCGGCGTGCCGTGCGCACCGGTTCTCGGGCTCGATGCGGCGCTCGACCATCCTCACGTCGCGCATCGGCGGATGAAGGTCGAACTCGGCCGGCATCGCGGCATCGCGTCGCCGATCAAGCTCGGCCGCACGCCGGCCACGTACCGGCGGCCGCCGCCCGCGCTGAACGAACACGCGGCGCAGGTCTTGGCCGACGATGCGCACGACGACGGCAACGGCGATCGCCGGCGCTGACCGGCATCGCGACGGGCGGCCGCACCCCGCACGCCCCTTCGGACAACCCGCCGCACCGCGCACGACGCACGCCGGCGCAAGAGGAGACACATCATGCTCGCATGGATCGGCGCGATTGCGATCGTCGCGCTGTTCGGCCTGATCATCACGAAACGGCTCGCGCCGCTCGTCGCGCTGATCGTCGTGCCGGTGGCCGCATCGCTCGCGGCCGGGTTCGGGCTTCAGACCGGCAAGTTCATCGTGCACGGCGTGCAGAACATCGGCCCGATCGCCGGGATGTTCGTTTTTGCGATTCTATTTTTCGGAATCCTCACTGACGCCGGGATGCTCGATCCGATCATCGCGGGCGTGCTGCGCGTGATCGGCTGCCATCCGCCGCGCATCGTGATGGGCTCGGCGCTGCTCGCGCTGCTGATCCATCTCGACGGCTCGGGCGCCGTCACGTTTCTCGTCACGCTGCCCGCGATGATGCCGCTCTATACGCGGCTCGGGATGGACCGGCGGATCCTCGCGTGCGTCGCGTCGATGGCGGCCGGCGTCAACTTCCTGCCGTGGGTCGGGCCGATGCAGCGCGCGTCGGCGGCATTGCACATTCCCGGCTCGGCGATCTTCATGCCGATGATTCCGGTGCAGATCGTCGGGCTCGTGTTCGTGTTCGGCACCGCGTATGTGCTCGGCGTGCGCGAGGCGAAGCGGCTCGGGCTCGATCGCGCGGGCGCGGCAGCGCTCGCGATTGCGCCGCGCGAGCTGACCGACGCCGAGCGCGCGTTGCGCCGGCCCGGGCGTTTCGGGATCAACCTTGCACTGACGCTGGTCGTGCTCGTCACGCTGGTGTCCGGCATCGTCGATCCGATGGTGATGTTCATGCTCGGCACGGTGGCCGCGCTCGTGATCAACTATCCGGACGTGCAGGCGCAGCGCGAGCGGATCGACGCGCATGCGAAGGCCGCGCTGATGATGGCGAGCGTGCTGCTCGCAGCCGGCGCGTTCACCGGGATCATGTCCGGCACCGGGATGCTCAAGGCGATGGCCGAGGTCGTCGTCGCTCACGTGCCGGTCGAGCATGCGCGCCACATGCCGTTCGTGCTCGGCCTGCTGTCGATGCCGCTCAGCCTGCTGTTCGATCCCGATTCGTTCTACTTCGGCGTGCTGCCGGTGCTCGCGGAAAGCGCGAAGCTGCTCGGCGTGCCGCCGATCCAGATGGCGCAGGCCGCGCTGCTCGGCCAGATGACGACCGGGTTTCCGGTGAGCCCGCTCACGCCCGCGACGTTCCTGATCGTCGGGCTGACCGGCGTCGAGCTCGCCGAGCACCAGAAATTCACGATTCCGTTCCTGTTCGCCGCCACCGTGCTGATGGTCTTCGCCGCGGTCGCGACGGGCGTGTTTCCGTTATGAGCGCCCGCGGGCCTGTCGCTTTGCGCCAGGCCATGGAGGTGCCATTCAACCTTGGGGCGGCCCGGCGCCTCGTTGCACATGCCGCGGGCCGTTCACGTTTTCCGGGAGAGCAGTCCATGCAGTTCGACCTGACCGACGACCAGCGCGCGATCGAAAGCGCGATCGAGAAAATCTGCGAACGCTTCGGCGACGATTACTGGCTCGAGCGCGATCGCGCGGGCGGGTTTCCGTCCGACTTTCACGCGGCGCTCGCCGAGGCCGGCTGGCTCGGCATCGCGATGGACCCGGCGCACGGCGGCGCCGGGCTCGGGATGACCGAGGCCGCGCTGATGATGCGCACGATCAGCGCATCGGGCGCCGGCCTGTCGGGCGCGTCGGCCGTGCACATGAACATCTTCGGGCTGAACCCGGTGCAGGTGTTCGGCAACGACGCGCAGAAGGCGCGCTTCCTGCCGCCGCTGATCGACGGGCGCGACAAGGCCTGCTTCGCGGTGACCGAACCCGACGCGGGCCTCGACACGACGCACCTGAGCACCCAGGCACGCCGCGACGGCAACGATTACGTGCTGAGCGGGCGCAAGATCTGGATCTCGACCGCGCAGGTCGCCAACAAGATGCTGATCATCGCGCGCACGACGCCGCTCGACCGGGTCGCGAAGCCGACCGACGGGCTGAGCCTGTTCTATACCGATCTCGACCGTTCGCGCGTCGAGGTGCGCGAGATCGAGAAAATGGGCCGCAAGGCCGTCGACTCGAACATGCTGTTCATAGACAACCTGCGCGTGCCGCGCGACGACCTGATCGGCAACGAGGGCGACGGCTTCCGCTATCTGCTGCACGGGCTGAATCCCGAGCGGATCCTGATCGCCGCCGAGGCGATCGGCCTCGGGCAGGCCGCGCTGCGGCGCGCGACGAAGTATGCGTGCGAGCGCGTCGTGTTCGGCCGGCCGATCGGGCAGAACCAGTCGATCCAGCATCCGCTCGCGCAGGCGTGGATGCAGCTCGAGGCTGCGTGGCTGATGGTGATGAAGGCCGCGACGCGCTACGACGCGGGGCAGTCGTGCGGCGCGGAGGCGAACGCCGCGAAGTACCTCGGCGCGGAAGCCGCGTTCCAGGCGTGCCAGACCGCGGTCGCGACGCACGGCGGGATGGGCTACGCGAAGGAATACCATGTCGAGCGCTACCTGCGCGAGTGTATGATTCCGAGGCTCGCGCCCGTGAGTCCGCAACTGATCCTGTGCTACATCGCGGAAAAGGTGCTCGGGCTGCCGAAGTCGTACTGACCGTACCGACCGGCGGCTCGCCCGGCGCGCGGCTTCCCGTTCCGAATCAAGCGCTCGTCATGGACGTCAAACTCGTTGCCCGCACGCTCGACCTGTTCGAGCTGTTCGCCGCCGAACGGCGGCCGCTGCCGCTCACCGAGCTCGCGCGCCTGCTCAACGTGCCGGCGTCGAGCTGCCTGGCGATGGCGCGCACGCTCGTGAGCCGCGGCTATCTGTACGAAGTGCGCAAGCGCGGCGGCTACTATCCGACGCGGCGCCTCCAGACGATCGCCGCCGCGATCGACGCGACCGACCCCGTCGTCGACCTCGTGCATCCGCATCTCGTCGCGCTGCGCGACGCGAGCCGCGAGACGGCCGTGCTCGGCAAGATCCAGGGCACGTCGGTCACGTATCTCGACGTCGTCGAGTCCGAGCAGGCGATCCGCTATACGCGCCAGCCCGGCGAGCTGCGCCCGCTGCATGCGAACTCGATCGGCAAGGCGATCTTCGCGGAACTTGCCGGCGATGCGCAGCAGGCGCTCGGCGCGCAGTTGTCGTTCGAACGCTTCACCGACGCGAGCGTCGCCGACCTGCCGGCGCTCGTCGCGCAAGCCGCGCGGTTTCGCGAACTCGGCTGGGCCGAGAATTTCGGCGAGAGCGCGCCCGAGCTGTCGGCGATCGCGGTTGCGGTGACGCTCGACGGCGACTGGTACGGGCTGTCCGTCGTCGGGCCGACCGAGCGGATCCGTCAGCATCGCGACGCGCATGCGGCGCTGCTGGTCGATGCGAAGGTGCGGTTGCTGGCCGAGCAGGGGCGCGGCTAGCGCCACGGCCTGGCACGCCGCGCGTCAGAGATTCAGCGATACCAGCGCGGCGTATAGACCCACTCGCGGCCGCCGTCGATCGCAAAGCGCCGCGTCGTCGACGAACCGACGATCACCATCGTGCGCATGTCCACCTGATCGCTGCGCAGCGCGCCGAGCGTCGTCGTCGCGAGCGTCTCGCCGGGGCGGCCGATGTCGCGGCCGAGCACGACGACCGTATCGGCCGCGCGATGCGTGCGCACGACGTCGAGCGCACGATCGAGCTGCCACGGCCGCGCACGCGAGATCGGGTTGTAGAACGCCATCACGAGATCGGCTTGCGCCGCATGCCGCAAGCGCGTCTCGATCACGTCCCACGGTTTCAGGTTGTCCGACAGCGAGATCGCGCAGAAGTCGTGGCCGAGCGGCGCGCCGGCCTGCGCGGCCGTCGCGAGCGACGCCGAGATGCCCGGTTCCACGCGCAGGTCGACCGCCGCCCATTGCGGGTCGCGCGCTTCGTCGAGCGCTTCGAGCACGGCCGCGGCCATCGCGAACACGCCCGGATCGCCCGACGATACGACCGCGACACGCCGGCCTTGCGCCGCCAGTTCGAACGCATGGCGGGCACGCTGCATTTCCTCGCGGTTGTCGGAGCCGTGCACGCATTGATCGGCGCGGAACGGGCCGGCCATCGTCACGTAGGTCGTGTAGCCGAGGATGTCGGTGGCTTCAGCGAGCGCGCTGCGTGCGGCCGGCGTGAGCCACGCGGCGGCGCCGGGGCCGAGGCCGAGCACGGTCAGGCGGCCACGGGCGCGACCGAGCGTGGCCGGATCGATCGGGTGTGAAGCAACGGCGCAGGCAAGACCGTCGGCGGCTGCGCGCAGCGTATGCGCGACGCGCAACGTGCGGCCGAGCAATACGGCGGCATCGGTGTCGTTCGCGTGAGCGCCTCCGACTTCGGCATCGGCATCGGCAAAGCGCAGCGGCACGCCGAGTGCTTGCGCCGCTTCCTCCAGTCGAACGTTGCCGAGCAATGTTGCGGGCGCAACGAGTGCGGCGAGCGCCGGTCGTGCGAGCCCCTGCGCGTCGAGCAACGCTTCGACCCGCGCGGCAACCGGCGGCGACGCATCCGCCCGCGCACCATGCACGTCGATACCGACCACCACGCTACGCGGATGAATCACGAGCTCGTCGCGCGCGCCGCGCCACGCCTCGGGCGTGACGCGAATCGCATGCGCTGCCGCCGCGTCGCGCGGCAGCGCGACGTCGTCGAGCCACGGCGCCGCGCCGTCGATGCGCGTGGCCGCGCCCGCAAGCAGGTCGGACACGAAGCGCTTGCCCTGCGCGAGATCGGCGAGCGCATAGCCTTCGGGCGGATTGAGCACGCACGCGCCGAAGCGCAACTCACCGCTCGTCGTGATCGCCGGCGCGACGCCGACGCATGCGGCGATTTCCCGCGCGATCACGTTCACGCCGGTCAGCCCGCCGAGCAGCGGCACGACGGCCGAGCCGTCTTCCGCGACGGCGAGCACGGGCGGCTCGACACCCTTATCGGCCAGCGCCGGCGCGATGCAGCGGATCACGATGCCGGCCGCGCACAGCGCGACGATCGGCAGCCCGCGCGCATAGAGCTCGCGCAGGTGCGCGCCGAGTTCGTCGAACGGCACGTCGGCAGCGACACGGGACGCGAGCCCGTGCACGAGGGCGCCCGGATAGCGCGCCTGGATGCGCCGCGCTGTGTCGAGCGCGCCGGCGCCGAGAATCACGATCGCGGGCGGAGTCGTCATCCTTGCCATTTTTCCCCCGGCACCACGAGCAGCGAGAAATACGGGGACGCCATCGGATCGACTTCGTCGAGCGGCACGATGCGCTGGGCCGCCATCGTCGCGCGCTCGACGTACAGCGCGCGCTTCGCGAGCCCCAGGTCGTCGAGCACGCGCCGCACCTTGTCGAAGTTACGGCCGAGCTTCATCACGACGGCCGCGTCGGCCTGCGCGAGCCGCGCGCGCAATTCGTCCTCCGGCAGCACGCCGGACAGCACCGACAGGCTCTGGTTGCGGTACACGAGCGGCTGGCCGAGCACGGCCGTGCCGCCGAGCATCGCGCACACTCCCGGGATCACCTCGGTGTCGTAGCGCGGCGCGAGCCGATCGTGCAGGTACATGTACGAACCGTAGAAGAACGGATCGCCTTCGCAGATCACCGCGACGTCGCGCCCCGCATCGAGGTGCGATGCAACGATCCCGGCGGCCGTGTCGTAGAAGTCGGCGATCACCGTTTCGTAGCACAGCGGCGGCGGCAGCGCCTCGGTCGTCACCGGGTAGACGAGCGGCAGTTGCGTCTGCGTATCGAGCATGTGTGCCTCGACGATCCCGTACGCGTTGCCCTTCTTGCCCTTCGCGACGAAATACGCGACCACCGGCGCGGCCTGCAGCACCCGCAGCGCCTTGATCGTCATCAGTTCAGGGTCGCCGGGGCCGACACCCACGCCGAACAGGCGCCCGCGCGCGGCCGTCATTCGGCCTCCGTCGCAAGCGCGTTGACCGCGGCGGCGGCCATCGCGCTGCCGCCGCGCCGGCCGAGCAGTGCGACGTACGGCACGCCGCGACTGTCGGCGGCCAGCATCGCCTTCGATTCGGCCGCGCCGATGAAGCCGACCGGAAAGCCGAGGATCAGCGCGGGGCGCGGGGCGCCGGCGTCGATCATGTCGAGCAGGTGGAACAGCGCGGTCGGCGCGTTGCCGATCACGACGATGCTGCCGGCCAGCTGCGGGCGCCACAGTTCGAGCGCCGCGGCCGAGCGCGTGTTGCCGAGATGGCGCGCGAGATCGGACACTTCCGGCTCGCCGAGCGTGCAGATCACGCGATTGCCGGCCGGCAGCCGCGCGCGCGTAATGCCTTCGGCCACCATCTTCGCGTCGCACAGGATCGGCGCGCCGGCCGCGAGCGCGGTGCGCCCGGCCGTGCCGGCGCCCGCCGAGAAGTGCAGATCGTGGACGACGTCGACCATCCCGCACGCATGGATCACGCGCACCGCGAGTTTCTCGAGATCGGGCGGAACCTGCGACAGGTCGGCCTCGGCGCGGATCGTCGCGAACGACTGGCGGTAGATTTCCTGCCCGTCGCGAATGTAGTCAAGCATCGGTGGTGTCCTGGCTGTGCCGCGCGCCCGTCAGTCGGGCCGCGGCCTGGTCAATCGTCAGATGGCGCGCGAGCGGGGCGCCGAGGCCCGCGGCAGCGTCGCGCCGGTAAAGGTCGTAGCGCCCGGTCGCGACCGCGACGAGCGTGTGCGTCGCCGCGTGCGGCAGCGCGCAATGGCGCTCGCACCCGGTCAGGTGCACGTCGAGCGGACGGCCGATGCGCGCGGCCAGCGCGAGCGCGTCGCGTTTCGTATCGGCACGCGATTTCGTGCAGCCCGCGCTGCCCGTGCACGCGGCGAGCGACGCGAGCGGATCGGTCATCGCGCACACGAGGCCGAGCGACGCGAGCGCGTCAAGCACGGCCGGCGCGCGATCATGTGCCACGCCGTGCACGAACACGCCTTGCCATGGCGTCATCGACAGCGTGCCGTCGCCGTCGGCTTCGGATATTTCGGCGAGCCGCTCCAGTTGCATCGCGTCGAGCCGGCCGAGCGCGAATTGCGCGCCGACGCTGCAGCGGGCCGCGTCGAACGACGGCCGCGCGCCGAAACGCAGCGCGGCATCGGAGTGCGCGCGTCGCCAGCCGGCGAGCGCTGGATCGGCTGCCAGCGGGAAGGGCAGGTAGTGTTGTGCGCGTTCGAGCAGCGCGCGTTCGCCGCAGCTCGCGAGCAAGGCGCGCATCCGCGCGACGTCGGCAGGCGCGAGATCGAGGAACGCGAGCAGCAACGCACGCACAAGCGCGGCGGCCTGGTCGGGCGAGACGTCGATCAAGGCGGGCGTGTCGTCGGGGGCGACCGGCACGCAGCCGGCCACGCCCGCGGCGATGCGCAGCGCGCCGTCGCCGCGACGCCATGCGGCCAGCCAGATGTCGTGCGGATGATCGAGCGCCGCGACCGATTCGCCGCCATCGAGCTGGATCGAGAATTTCGGTGACAGTTCGCCGCGACGCGGCTCGCGAGCCAGCATGTCGAAGAGGGCGGGCGCGAGTGCGCGGCTGTCGAGCAACGCGTCGGGATCGTGCCCGGCGAGCGGGCTGAGCATCAGGTTGCGGACGTCGTCGCTCATGGCGAGCGCGGTCCGGTCGTCTGCGGCATCGGCGGCGCTCGCGCGCGGGCCGAGGCCCGCGGCGAGCAATGCGCTGGCCAGCGGATCGGCCGCGCCGTCGCGAATGCCGCGCAACTGGAGATTCGCGCGATTGGTCGCGTCGATCGCACCGGAACCGCAGGCGCGCGCCGCGGCGGCGATCGCGCGCGCCTGCCGCGCGTCGAGCCGGCCGCCGGGCAGCTTGATGCGGCACAGTCCGCCGTCGGCGGCCGCGACGACGCGCACGAGCCCCGGGCAGGCCGACGGGCGCACGGCGGGCGACACAGGAATCGAGACGGGAGCGGAACTCAACGGAATACGGGACAGTGTCGCGCAGCGGCCAACGCATCGGTACACCCCGCCCGACGCCGACTGGCACGCACGCACTTTCAGGCCGGCAGGTCTCCTGGCTGACAGGTCGGCGCCTGCTCCCGGCCTTCCCGGTAAAACCAGTGGCGTGAAGGGGAGATCGGCTCGCTGTCTACAGTTGCGGGGGCAGCCACGGCGGCGCGACGCGCGCCCCGTGTTCCCTCTTCGGCCCCGAAGGGCACCGGCGATCGAACGGCCGTAGGATACCCGATTTCGACGGCGCTTCGCGACCGCCCGGCCATGCGCCGGAGCCGGGGCAAAGCACGGTGCGGGGCGGCAGCCAGGCAGATGAAACGCGCGGTGGAACACGGTACCATGCCGACTTTCGCAATGCGGACGGCCGTACCGGCGCCTTCACGGCCGCCGCGCGGCAACTCGATGGACTCGAACGATGGGGAAGGGTGCATGACGGCGTGGCTGACGGTGGTGGGCATCGGCGACGACGGTTACGCGGGGCTCGGACGCAGCGCGCGGCGCGCGCTGCGCGTCGCGACGCGGGTGGTCGGCGCGAAGCGGCACCTCGACATGCTGCCCGCGCGGCTGCCGGCCGCGCGCGAATCGTGGCCGTCGCCGTTCGACCTGTCGGGCCTGCTCGCGCGCCGCGGCTCGCCCGTTTGCGTGCTCGCGAGCGGCGATCCGATGCTGTTCGGCGTCGGCGCGACGCTCGCGCGCGAACTGTCCCCCGACGAGTGGCGCGTGCTGCCCGCCCCGTCGTCGCTGTCGCTCGCGGCTGCGCGGCTCGGCTGGGCGTTGCAGGACGTCGGCGCGGTGTCGCTTGTCGGCCGCCCGCTCGCGACGCTCGCGCGTCACCTGTTGCCGGGCCGGCGCCTGTTCGTGCTGAGCGCGGACGGCCGCACGCCGGCCACGGTCGCCGCCGAGCTCACGGCACGCGGCTTCGGCCCGACGCGCATCAGCGTGTTCGAACATCTCGGCGGCCCGCTGGAGCGGCGCATCGACAGCCTCGCGCAGGACTGGAACGTCGGCGAAACGGCCGCGCTCAATCTCGTCGCGCTCGACTGCCGGGCCGGCCCCGACGCACCACGCCGCGTGCTCACGCCCGGCTTGCCCGACGACGCGTATCGCCACGACGGCCAGCTCACCAAGCGCGACATGCGCGCGCTCACGCTCGGGCGTCTTGCGCCCGCACCCGGCGAACTGCTGTGGGACGTCGGCGCGGGCAGCGGCTCGATCGGCATCGAATGGATGCGCGCGCATCCATCGTGCCAGACGATCGCAATCGAATCGCACGCCGAGCGGCAGCGCTTCATCGAACACAACCGCGACGCGCTCGGCGTGCCGGGCCTGCAACTCGTCGCGGGGCGCGCGCCCGCTGCGCTCGCGGGACTCGCCGCGCCGGACGCGATCTTCATCGGCGGCGGCGCGACCGCGCCCGGCGTGCTCGACGCATGCTGGTCGGCGCTGAAGCCCGGCGGCCGGCTCGTCGCGAACGCGGTCACGCTGCAGGGCGAGATGGCGCTGGCCGCGTGGCGCGATGCGCACGGCGGCACGCTCACGCGCGTGTCGCTCGCACATGCGGAGCCGCTTGGCCGCTTCGACACATGGCGACAACCGTTGCCCGTCACGCTCTACGACGTGCGCAAGCCGGATGCCACGGCAACGCACCTGTCGAATCTCGCGGACCTCGCGTGATGCGCGACGAAACCCCCGAACAACCGGCGCCGCTGCGGTTCGGCTACACGACCGGCAGCTGCGCGACCGCAACGTCGCTCGCCGCTGCGCGCCTGCTGCTCGCGGGCCGCGCGGACGATGCGGTCGAAATCGTGCTGCCGAAGGGGCAGCGCGCGATGATGCGGCTCGAGTTCTGCCGGACCACGGCCGACGGCGCCGAAGCCGGCACGCTCAAGGACGCCGGCGACGATCCCGACGTCACGCACGGCGCGCTGATCTTCGCGCGCGTCGCGCTCGCCGCGGCGCCTGGCGTGCGCTTTCATGCGGGGCCGGGCGTCGGCACGGTCACGCGCGCGGGGCTCACGCTGCCGGTCGGCGAACCGGCGATCAATCCGGTGCCGCGCCGGATGATGACGACCCACCTCGACGCGCTTGCCGCCGAATACGGCTATACGGGCGGCTTCGACGTGACGATCGGCGTCGAGGGCGGCGAGGCGCTCGCGTTGAAGACGATGAACCCGCGCCTCGGGATCGTCGGCGGGCTGTCGATCCTCGGCACGACCGGCATCGTGCGGCCGTTCTCGTGTTCCGCGTACATCGCGTCGATCCACCAGGGCATCGACGTCGCGCGCGCCAACGGCATCGCGCACATCGCCGCGTGTACCGGCAACGCGAGCGAGGACGCGATGCGCGCGCACTACGGCCTGCCCGACATGGCGCTGATCGAAATGGGCGATTTCGCGGGCGCGGTGCTGAAACACCTGCGCCGCGCGCCCGTCGCGCGCCTGTCGATGTGCGGCGGTTTCGGCAAGCTCAGCAAGCTCGCGGCCGGCCATCTCGACCTGCACAGCCGTCATTCGAGCATCGACTTGCCGCTGCTCGCGCAGTGGGCGGCGGAGGCCGGCGCGAACGACGCGCTGCAGGCCGCGATGCGCGCGGCGAACACGAGCCAGGAAGCACTGAAGCTCGCGCAGGCCGACGGCGTACCGCTCGGCGACATCGTCTGCGCACATGCACTGCGCGTCGCGCGCGACATCGTGCCGGCCTCGGTCGCCGTCGAGATGTTCGCGATCGACCGGCAGGGCCGCTTCGTCGGAGACGCGCGATGAACACCATGAACACCCGCATCCTGTTGCTCGGCGGCACCGGCGACGCGCTGAAGATCGCACGCGCACTCGGCCCGCAACACGTCTACAGCCTCGCGGGCCTCGGCAAGGCGCCAGACGATTTGCGCTGCGACGTGCGCGTCGGCGGCTTCGGCGGGGCGGCGGGGCTTGCCGCATATCTGCGCAGCGCCGGTATCGGTCTCGTGATCGATGCCACGCATCCGTATGCCGCGCAAATCAGCGCGAACGCGGCGGCCGCCGCGCGCGACGCCGGCGTGCCGCTGTGGGCGCTGCGCCGCGCACCGTGGACACCCGGGCCCGGCGACGACTGGCGGATGGTCGACGACTGGGCCGGCATCGAAGCCGCGCTCGCGCCGTTCCGGCGGCCGCTGTTCACGCTTGGCCGCGAACCGCTCGCGCATCTCGACGATATCCCGCCGCACCAGTTCTGGCTGGTGCGCTGCCTCGATACGCATCCCGGCAACGCCCGCGCGCAGGTCGTCGCCGCGCGCGGGCCATTCACGCTCGACGGCGAACGCGCGCTGTTCGCACTCGCGGGCATCGACGTCGTGGTCAGCAAGAACAGCGGGGGCGCCGCGACCGAGGCCAAGCTCGAGGTTGCACGCGAACGCCGGCTGCCGGTCGTGATGCTGCGCCGGCCGCCGCTGCCCGACGCCGATCGCGCGTTCGACTCGGCCGCCGCGCTGCTCGATGCGCTCGATCCGGCCGCGCGCGCGTGACGCGGCGCGACCGGCTGCACAATGAATTGACGGAGAATTTTCGATGACGGTGTATTTCATCGGCGCGGGCCCCGGCGACCCGGAACTGATCACGGTGAAAGGCCAGCGCCTCGTGCGCTCGTGCCCGGTGATCCTGTATGCCGGTTCGCTCGTGCCGCGGGCCGTGCTCGGCGGCCATCGCGCGGAACGGGTCGTCGATACGGCCGAGCTCGACCTCGATACGATCGTCGCGCTGCTCGCCGACGCGCATGCGAAAGGGCAGGACGTCGCGCGCGTGCATTCGGGAGATCCGTCGCTGTACGGCGCGATCGGCGAGCAGATTCGCCGGCTGAAAGCGCTCGGGATTCCCTATGAAATCGTGCCGGGCGTGACGGCCACGGCCGCGTGCGCGGCGACGCTCGGCGTCGAGCTGACGCTGCCCGGTGTCGCGCAGACGGTGATCCTCACGCGCTTCGCGGGCAAGACGACGATGCCCGAAGGCGAAGCGCTCGGTTCGCTCGCCGCGCATCGCGCGACGCTCGCGATTCATCTCGGCGTGCGGCATCTCGCGCGAATCGTCGACGAAGTGCTGCCGCACTACGGGCCCGCGTGCCCGGTCGCGGTGATCTATCGCGCGAGCTGGCCCGACGAGGAACGCGTGACCGGCACGCTGGCCGACATCGTCGGCAAGGTGCAGGGCACGCAGATCGAGCGCACCGCGCTGATCCTGATCGGACGCGTGCTCGATGCCGAAGGGTTCGCGGACTCAACGCTCTATGCGAGCGGAGGCTGAGGCCGCCGTACGATCGGACTCGCGCGTCATCCACCGCACCTGACCTGCGCTATGCCCGCGCGGCGCGGCGCGCAAACCGTGGCGCGAATCCGGTCGCCAGCGCGAACAGCACGACACACAGGCATGCCATCGCGATCCACGCGGGCGACAGATCCGCGAGATGCTGGCGCACCAAGCCCGCCGCGAACGGAAACAGCCCCGCGATCAGATAGCCGATACCCTGCACGAACCCCGTCAGCGATGCCGCATCGGCCGGCGTCGCCGCGTGATCGACGGTGACGATCAGCGACAGCGGAAACAGCGCGCCGATCCCGGCCCCCAGTAGCAGCGCGGCCGGCAACGCGAGCGCCTGCGGCGCGGCCAGCATCACCAGCAACCCGGCGAGCAGCGACGCGATCGCCGCGTGCAGCGCGGGCCGGCGATCGGGCAGGCGGTCGATCGTCGCCGAGATCGTCAGCCCCGCGACCACTTCCGCGAGCGTCACGCCGCCGAGCAGGGTGCCGGCCGCGGTCGGCGACCAGCCGAGCCGCATGTAGTACGGCGGTAGCCATGCCAGCACCAGCGTGTATGCGCCCGTCGCGATCCCGAAGAACGCCGCGAGCCGCCATGCGCGCGGCGAGCGCGACGGTCGCGCATGCGTGGCCGGCGTCGCAGCCGCTCCGAACGCGGCCGCATCGCCGCCGCGGCTGGCCAGCGGCCACGCGATCGCCGCGATCGCGGCCGGCAACGCCCAGCCCGCAAGCGCCGCGAGCCAGCCCCAGCGGGCGGCGGCAAACGGCGCGACGACGCTCGCGAGCACCGCGCCTCCCATGATCGACGTCGAATACACACCCATCGCGCCACCGATGCGCGTCGCGAAATGCGCCTTGACGAACCCCGGCAGCAACGCTTGTACCATCGCAATCCCGATGCCCGCACAGCATGCGCTCGCCAGCAGCAGCCACGCATGCCGCGCGCCGATGCGCGACACGCACGCGAACCCGATCAGCGCGACACCGAGCCATACGCCGCCCGAGATGCCCGTCGCGTGCTGCAATCGCCGCGCGCTCAATGCGCCGAGGCCCATCAGCAGGATCGGAATCGTGGTCAGCAGGCTCGCTGCGCCGTCGCCGATGCCGGTCGCGCGCTGGATCATGTCGAGCAGCGGACCGATCGCGGCCAGCGCCGGCCGCAGGTTCAGCCCGACCAGCACGATGGCGGCCAGCCGCCATCCGGGGGAAGTGAAGCGATTCATCGAATGGCCCTCGATATCGATGCGCGGCGCCTTCGTCGAGGAACCGCGCGTATTCATGTAAAGTATCTCGACATCAAGATAAATGCTGATTTATCTCGACGTCAAGATAACTGACAAGCCGAGGAGGGTTAATGGATCGAGCCGCGCATGCGCTCGCGCAATGGCGCGTCGAGCGTCCGGATCTGGATGCGTCGTCGATGCTCGTGATGGGACGGCTGCAGGAGGCCGCGCTCGTGATCGCGCGCGACGGTCTCAATCCGCTGTTTGCGCGCTACGGGATGCAGCCGGGCGAATTCGACGTGCTGGCGACGCTGCGACGCAGCGGCGCGCCGTTCGCGCTGACGCCGACCGCGCTGTACGACGCGCTGATGATGTCGTCGGGCGGGATGACCGCACGCATCGATCGGCTGCAGAAGGCCGGCTGGGTCGAGCGCCGGCCGAACCCGGCCGACGGACGCGGTACGCTCGTCGCGCTGACGGACGCCGGCCGCGCGCTGATTGACGACGCGGTGGTCGCGCACGTCGACAATCAGCGCGCGATGCTGGCCGCGCTGTCGGAGGCGGAGCAGGCGCAACTTTCAGCGTTGCTGGAAAAACTGCTGGCGGGATGGGGGAAACAGGCGTCGGCCGGGAAATAGCGCCGCCGGATCGTCACGCCGAACGCCGCGAGCGGAAAGCGGAAACGCCAGAGGGAAGCGGGAAAGCCGCCCGCCGCGCGACGCGGCGGGCCGGACCGGCAGCGGGCAGCGCCCGCCGCAGGGGCTCAGTCGCGTGCCGGGATATTGAGCCCGCGCGCGACGGCCGGACGCGCGACGAACGCTTCGAGCGCGCGTGCGACGTGGCGGAACTCGCCGAAGCCGACGAGATCGCCCGCCTCATAGAACCCGACCAGGTTGCGCACCCACGGAAAAATCGCGATGTCGGCAATCGTGTACGCATCGCCCATCACCCACTTGCGGTTCGCCAGACGCGCATCGAGCACGCCGAGCAGGCGCTTCGATTCGGCGACGTAGCGGTCGCGCGGACGCTTGTCCTCGTAGTCGCGGCCGGCGAACTTGTGGAAGAAGCCGACCTGGCCGAACATCGGGCCGATGCCGCCCATCTGGAACATCACCCACTGGATCGTCTCGTAGCGGCCCGCGAGATCCTTCGGGATCAACTGGCCCGTCTTGTCCGCGAGATAGATCAGGATTGCGCCCGATTCGAACAGCGGCAGCGGTCTGCCGTCCGGACCGTCCGGATCGATGATCGCCGGGATCTTGTTGTTCGGGTTCAGCGACAGGAATTCGGGCGACAGCTGGTCGTTCGTGTCGAAGCGCACAAGGTGCGGCTCGTACGGCAGGCCGGTTTCCTCGAGCATGATCGACACCTTGACGCCGTTCGGCGTCGGCAGCGAGTACAGCTGGAGACGGTCGGGATGCTGGGCCGGCCATTTTTTCGTGATCGGGAAGGCGGACAGGTCGGGCATGGAGGTTCGCTCGTCAACGTGGAGGATCCGCGCTCCGCCGGCCTGCCGCGCGTCGCCGGGCGGCCGCCGACACGGCGGCAGGGACGGGACGATCGCATCGGCAGGCGGGCGGGACGCGCCGAAAACGCCCACTGTAGCCGATCCCCGCGATCGCTGCAGACGGCGGGCCGCGCGTCGCGCCCGGGCGCCGCCGCGCACGCATCGCGTCGTCAGAAGTTGTGCCTCAGCCCGAGCATCGCGGCCGTCGTGCCGACCCCGGGCGCAACCGGCTGCCCGTACACGAGCATCTGGTCCATCGTGCCGCGGTTGTTCACGTGGCCGACCTGCGCATAGACCATCGTCCGCTTCGACAGGCTGTAGTCGGCCGTGAGCACGACGGCCGTCGACCGGTTTTCCGAGCGGTTGCGGTCCTTCAGGTAATACACGGCGGACGTGACCTGCAGCGCCGGCGTGAAGCGATAGCCGACGCCCGCCGACAGCATGTCGAGGTTCACCTGGTCGGCATGCGCGGGATTGCGGCCGTTGCCGTACGACGCCGACACCGAGAAATCGTGGAGCGTGTATTTCGCGCCGACGTAGACGAAGCGGTTGTTGTCGACGCCGGTCGGCGCGACACCCGGCGCCGGATTCGTGTCGTGGCCGTTGTAGTAGACGGCCGCGGCGTTGAGCCCGTAGTTCGCATACCTGAGCACGACCGATTCGCGCGTGCCGCCCTGGAACTGTCCGGCGACGCCGCCGGGCGCGTATTCGAGCGCGATCGATGCGCCCGCGAACGTCGGCGACTGATAGACGAGCGCATTGCTGTCGTACAGCGCGCCGATCGCGCCGTTGGTGCTCGTCCCCGGCCAGCCGGCCGCGGTGTTCAGGCCGAGCCATGCGGTCAGCACGCTGCCGAAGAACTGCGCGTTGCGCACGTCGGTGTCGGCCATCGCGTAGATCATCGGCACGATCTGGCGACCGGCCGCGAACGAGCCGAACGGCCCCGATATGCCGAGCGACGCGACCTGGTTGAAGATCGCGGCCGCGCCCGGTGTGTCGCTCAGCTGCATCTTGCCGGTGCCGCTGTCGAACGAACCCTGCAGCTTGAAGTTGACCTTGTAGCCGCCGCCGAGATCCTCGGTGCCCCGGATGCCCCAGAAGCTCGAATAGATGCCGCCGTCCTTCATGCGGAACACCTTGCCGGTGTTCGGCGCGTTCGGGCTGAACGATGCGGCCGACGTGCTCTGGTACAACAGGCCGGTGTCGACCACGCCGTACAGCGTGACGGAGGATTGCGCATGCGCGAGCGCCGAGCAGCCGGCAAGCGCCGCGAGCGCGGCCAGTTTCGTCTTCATCGAAGTCTCCAGGATCGTAATGGACCGCACGGGATCGAGCCCGGGCGGGTGAAGCAGGGCAGGCGGGAACGCGCGGGATGCGGCGCCGCCGCGAGCCGTGCGGAAAGACTACGCAACGACGCGCGGCCGTTCCCCCCCACGCGCGGGGGGCAGGGTTGCGGAGAACCGGAAGGGGGACAGGCGACGCGGTTGCCGTCAACGGCCGGGCGCGACCGGCGCTGGCAGGAGCAAGCGGAGGTTCAGGGCGCGCTTTCGAGCAACCCGAGCACCAGCGCGCGGCGCACCGCATGCTTGCGCGAACTGGCGTCGAGCTTGCCGAACAGGTTCTTCAGGTGCCACTTCACGGTTTCCTCGCCGACGGCGAGCGCTACCGCGATCTCCTTGTTCGACAGGTTGCGCGCGAGCAACTCGAGAATCGCGCGCTCCTTGGGCGTCAGCACGACGCTCGGCACCGCGCGCGGGCTGGCCGTGCTGCGCGGCGCGGGCGGCACGATGCGCGGTTGCGGCAGCGCTGGCCGCGCCGGGCCGTCGCCCGCCGGCGCCTCGTCGCCGACGCGTCGCGCCCAGTCGGCGAGCGCCGGATGTGCGTCGGCAAGCGTGCGCGTGAGGCCGAACATGTCCGCGAGGTTCATCGCCTCTTCGAGCAGCGCGCGGCCGCCGTGCGCCGACTGTTCGAGCGCGAACGCGCTGAGCGCCATGATCTCGATGCGCTCGCGTCCCGTGCTCATCTCGCGGGCCAGCACGGCCGCTTCGTCGAGCGCGGCGCGGGCATCGTCCCAGCGGCGCGCGGCGAGCGCGGCACCCGCGTGCGCCATCGCCTGCAGCAGCACGACGGGGCGCCGCCACAGCGGCCCGTGCGATGGAAATTCCGCCGCGGCGATCGCATCGATGCGCTCGACGAGCGCATGGCAGGTGGCTTCGCGATAGCGCGCCGCGTGAATGCGCACCTGCTCGGCTAGACTCGCGACCGACAGGCGCGGCAGCCGCCGCGCGACGCCCATCGCGTCGAGCGCCTCGAGCAGGTCGATCGCGCGATGCTCGACGCCGCGCAGCAGCGCGATGCGTGCGGCCGTCCGGTAGCCGAGCAGCACGCTGTCGGGCGTGCCCGCGTGCTCGAGCACGTCGAGCCGGTTCGCGAGCAGTGCGGCGGCCTGCTCGACGCGATCGGCCTCGTAGGCGATCGACGCGCACATCGCCGCGAGCATGCAGGTCAGCGGATGACGGCGCCCGAGATCGGCTTCCGCGCGTGCGAGCGCCGGCGACAACGTGTCGTCCGCGAGCCGGATCTGGCCTTCGCGCAGGTAGCTCAGGCCGGTGATCAATTCGCCCCAGCGCGCGACATAGCCGAAGCCAGCCGCCGTCTCGCTGCGCTGCGCTGCCTGCTGGAAGCGGCGCGCCTGGGCCGGCTCGCCGACGATGATCGCGCGCGCCGACAGGCGGTTCGCATGCATCTGCGCAAGCCACGTCGCCGCCGGCGGCATGAAGTCGGCCCACGGTTCGAACAGCTCGACGAAGCGATCGATTTCGTCGGCGTAATACGCGGCCGCGCTGAGGATCAACGCGCATTCGTAGCGCATCGCGGCCGGCGTGCCGGCGTCGGCCAGGATGCCGGCAATCTGGCGCTGCGCCTCGACATGGCGCTCGCCGAGCGCCAGCGCCCACGCAACCGCGATCCGCAGCGTCGGCCGCTTGTCGAGTTCCGCATCGGGCAGCAACGCGAGCCAGTCGAGCACGTCGTTGATGCGGCCCTGCTTGATCGCATCCTCGAGGCAGCGCCGCGCGAGCGCGTACGCGGTCTCGAACTGGCCGGCCGCATACGCCTGGCGCGCCGCTTCTTCCGTCATCCCGTGGGTGTCGAGCCACGCGGCCGCGCGGGCATGCAGCGCGCTGCGCAGCGCTTCGGGTTGCGCCGCCAGGCGGTCGCGCAGCGTATCGCGCACGAGCGGATGCAGCCGGCACCAGTCGGAATCGTCGGACGCGATGAACAGCGGCGTGTCGCGCGCGAGCCGTGCGAGCCGGCCGGCGGCATCCGCGTCGTCGAGCAGCGCGGCGCACAGCGCCGGATGCAGACGGTCGGCGACGCTCGTGCGGGTGAGGAACACGGTGTCGTCGCCGGACAGGTTCGCGAGCAGCAGCTCGACCAGTCGGTCGCGTGTGCCGTCCATGCGCGCGGCAAGCGCGTCGACGGCCTGGCGCGGATCGGCCGAGCGCGCCATCGCGGCCATCGCGAGCTGCAGCCCGAGCGGCCAGCCGTCGACGCGCTCGAACAAGCGCGCGCACGCGTCGGCGTCGACCTTCTGCGCAAAGCGCGCGCCGACCAGCGCGATCGTCTCGTCGAGCGTGAAGCGCAGCCAGTCGGGGCCCGCGAGCGTGCATTGCCCGCCGGCGAGCAGGTCGCCGGCCGCGTGATCGAGCCCGCGCCGGGCCGCGACGACCACCCGCAGGTTCTGCGGCGCGTTGTGCAGCACGTAGGTCAGCGCGTCGAGGCCGGCGGCCGGCAGCCGCTCCGCATCGTCGACGATCAAGAGCGCGTCGATGGACAGTTGCGCGACTTCGGCCAGCCATGCGGTCAGCCCCTCCAGCGCGCGGGCCGCGCCGTCCGGGATCAGGCGCCCGAAGCCGGGCCGCGCGCAACCGGTGCGCACCGCCTGCACGAGCCCCTGCAGCAGGCGCGGCGCGTCGTCGCGCTCGTCGGCGGACAGCCATACGACCGCGCGGCCGAGCGCGAGCGATTCGCGCCGCCATTGCGCGAGCAGCGACGTCTTGCCGTAGCCGGCCGGCGCCTGCACGAGCGTGACGGGCCGGCCGTCGAACACCGGCGCGGCGAGGCTCAGCCGCGCCCGCGCGAGCAACTGCGCCGGCACGCGCGGCGCGGTCGTCTTCAGCACGAGTTCGGTGGGGGGCGCGTCGGCGCGATCGGGTGGGTGGGCCATCGGGGCAGCAGTCGGAATCCGGCGGCGCCGTGCGGGCCGGCGTCCGGGGTGGGTGTGAAGGGAAGGATCGGCCGAACTGCGCTCGCGCGTCAATCCCCCCCGCGACGAGTGGGGCCGCAGCGCCGCGAGGTGGATAGCATGGGTTCCGAGGCGTGACGAACGCAATCGACGAATGCACCAGAGGAGAGGCCATGAACATCGTATCGACCGGCGAACGGCGCAGCGCGCCGCGCGCCGGATAAGCGGAGCGGCACGATGTATCGCCATCTGCTCGTGACGGTCGACTCGGTGCCCGGCGGCATCGACGCGGTCGGCCATGCGCTCGAACTGGCGCGTGCGGTCGGCGCGCGAGTCACGTTCGTGCTGTCCGGCGCCGCACAGGACTCGCGTTTATCCGGAGCGCGGATGCCGGAGCACGATGCGAAAGTGGATGCCGCTGCCCGGGCGCAGGGCCTGTCCCATGCGATCGAGGCGGCCGGCGACACGTCGCCCGGTGCGCTCGCCGGCAGGCTCGGCTGCGACCTGATCGGCGTCGCGGCGCTGCCGCGCGACGCCGATGCAGCCGCATGCACGCAACGGCGGACGCTGTTCGCGACGAGCGGCGTGCCGGTGCTCGTGTGCCCGGCGCGGCATGCTCCGGCCGAGGTACGCGTGATGGCCCGCTGTCTCGCCGCGCATCGCGCACTCGGCGAGCGGCTGCAGGCGCTGATCACGGCAAGCGAAGGCGCGAACGCGACGCCGCGCCCGCCCGCCGATGCGGATGCAGACGGCGCGCTGGCGGCGCTGGCCTCACTCGCGGCGCTGCAGAGCGCGCGGTTCGGCACGTCGGCCGAAGCCCGCCTGTTCACGGCATTGCGCAGGCGGGCCGAGAGCACTGCGGCCGAACTCGACGAGCTCGACCGCCAGCGGCACCGCGACGCACAGGCGCTCGATACGCTGGCGCGGCTCGCCGCCGGCGGGTTGCCGTCGGCCGCGTTCGATGCCGCGCTCGCCGCCTATGCGCACGCCGCATTCGAGCAGATGGGGCGCATGGAAGGCGTGATTTTCCCGGCCGCGCGGCGCTACCTGGGCGACGCCGACTGGATCGAACTGGACATGCCCCCGGCGAGCGGCGCAGCCGCGACGCCGCCGGGCGTGCAAGAACCCGACGATGCGTGACGCGCATCCGACTGAATATCTACGGAGAACAAGATGGCACATGCAGTGCGATTCCACGAAACCGGCGGCCCCGACGTGCTGCGCTGGGAAGCGGTCGAGGTCGGCGAGCCGGGCGCGGGGCAGGTGCGCCTGCGGCACGAAGCGGTCGGCCTGAACTTCGCCGACACGTATTTCCGCAGCGGCCTGTATCCGGTTCCGCTGCCGGCCGGCATCGGCGTCGAGGCGGCCGGCGTGGTCGAGGCCGTCGGCCCCGGCGTGACGAACGTCGCGGTCGGCGACCGCGTGACCTACACCGGCTTCCTGAACACGCTCGGCGCCTACAGCACCGAACGGTTGATCGCCGCCGCGCCGCTCGTCAGGCTGCCGGCCGGAATCGCGTGCGACACGGCCGCGGCGATGACGATGCGCGGGCTGACCGCGGCCTACCTGCTGCGCCGCATCCACGATTTCGCGCCGGGCGACACGATCCTGCTGCACGCGGCCGCGGGCGGCGTCGGGCTGATCGTGTCGCAATGGGCGAAGCTGCTCGGGCTCACCGTGATCGGCACCGTGTCGAGCGAACACAAGGCCGCGATCGCCCGCGCGCACGGCTGCGACCATACGATCGACTACAGCCGCGAGGACGTCGCGAAACGCGTGCGCGAGCTGACGGATGGCGCCGGTGTCGACGTCGTGTTCGACAGCGTCGGCAAGGACACCTTCGAAGGCTCGCTCGATTCGCTGAAGCGGCGCGGGCTGATGGTCTGCGTCGGCACCGCGTCGGGCCCGATCCCGCCGTTCGATCCGCAGCGCCTCGCGATGAAGGGCTCGCTGTACCTGACGCGCCCGGCGCTGGCCGATTACATCGCCGACCCGGCCGAGAAGAACGATCTGGCGGGCGAGCTGTTCGCGCACGTCGCGGCCGGCCGCATCCGGATCGGGATCAACCAGCGCTATGCGCTGCAGGACGCGGCGCAGGCGCACCGCGACCTCGAGTCGCGCAAGACGACCGGCTCGTCGGTATTCATCGTCTGAGGAGACGCGCATGCGAGTCGAACCCCTGACCTGTGCGATCGGCGCGGAGCTCCTGGACGTGAGCCTCGCCGACGCCGTGCACGACGACGGCCTGTTCGCCGAGATCCGCACGCAGTTGCTGCGCCATCGCGTGCTGTTCCTGCGCGACCAGGACATCACGCGCGCCGAGCACGTCGCGTTCGCGCGCCGCTTCGGCGAGCTGGAAGATCATCCGGTCGCCGGCAGCGATCCCGACCACCCGGGGCTCGTGCGGATCTACAAGTCGCCCGACCAGCCGAACGACCGCTACGAGAACGCGTGGCACAGCGATGCGAGCTGGCGCGCGGCGCCGCCGTTCGGCTGCGTGCTGCGCTGTGTCGAGGGGCCGGCGGTCGGCGGCGACACGATGTGGGCGAACATGGTGCTCGCGTACGAGCACCTGCCGGCCCACGTGAAGCAGCAGATCGACGATTTGCGCGCGCGTCACAGCATCGAGGCGAGTTTCGGCGCGGCGATGCCGATCGACAAGCGTCTCGCGTTGAAGGCCCAGTACCCGGACGCCGAGCATCCGGTCGTGCGCACGCATCCCGAAACGGGCGAGAAGGTGCTGTACGTGAATGCGTTCACCACGCATTTCACGAACTTCCACACGCCCGGGCGCGTGCGCTTCGGGCAAGACGCGAATCCCGGCGCCGGCCAGCTGCTGCAGTACCTGATCAGCCAGGCGACCATCCCCGAATACCAGGTGCGCTGGCGCTGGAGGAAGAACAGCGTCGCGATCTGGGACAACCGCAGCACGCAGCATTACGCGGTGATGGACTATCCGCCGTGCGTGCGCCGGATGGAGCGCGCGGGCATCGTCGGCGACGTGCCGTTCTGACCTGAACGCCCCCGCACCGTAACCGCTTCCAACCCCATGCAACGCACCGGGCCTGCCGCCCGGCGCGACGGGATACGCACGCCCGTACACCACGAACACAACGATTCCATCTGGAGGACGACATGCAATTTCTCGACGATTCGCTGCACCCGGAAAACCAGGACAAGGTAGTCATCACGGTCGCGCCGTATGGCCCCGAATGGATGCCAGCCGATTTTCCGGAAGACATTCCGGTAACGATGGACGAGCACGTGCAGAAGGCCGTCGACTGCTACAACGCGGGCGCGACGGTGCTGCATCTGCACGTACGCGAACTCGACGGCAAGGGCAGCAAGCGGCTGTCGAAGTTCAACGAGCTGCTCGGCCGGCTGCGCGAAGCGGTGCCCGACATGATCCTGCAGGTCGGCGGCTCGATCTCGTTCGCGCCGGAAGGTGACGGCGCCGAAGCGAAGTGGCTGTCCGACGACACGCGCCACATGCTCGCCGAGCTGACGCCGAAGCCCGACCAGGTGACGGTCGCGATCAACACCGTGCAGATGAACATCACCGAGCTGATGAACCGCAAGGACATCGCCGGCACGTCGCTGAACGAAGCCGCGCTGTGGGACGCGTATCGCGAGATGACCGTGCCGGCCGGCCCGGGCTGGGTCGACGAACACCTGCGCCGGCTGCAGGCGGCCGGCATCCAGCCGCATTTCCAGCTCACCGGCATGCATGCGCTCGAAACGCTCGAGCGGATCATCCGCCGCGGCGTCTATCGCGGCCCGCTGAACGTCACGTGGGTCGGCATCGGCGGCGGCTTCGACGGCCCGAATCCGTACAACTTCATGGAGTTCGTGCGGCGCTGCCCGGACGGCGCGTGCATCACGCTCGAATCGTTGATGAAGAACGTGCTGCCGATCAACACGGTCGCGATGGCGCTGGGCCTGCATCCGCGCTGCGGGATCGAGGACACGATCATCGACCAGAAGGGCAACCGGATGACGTCGGTGCAGCAGGTCGAGCAGTGCGT
This sequence comes from Burkholderia sp. Bp9016, assembly GCF_003857765.1. Lineage (NCBI taxonomy): Bacteria > Pseudomonadati > Pseudomonadota > Betaproteobacteria > Burkholderiales > Burkholderiaceae > Burkholderia > Burkholderia sp. Bp9016. Next base: position 29,663 of record NZ_QTPY01000002.1, on the reverse strand, counting down.
GCGAATCGCGCGCGAGCTCGGCCGCGACATCGCGACCGGCAAGGAGGCAAAGGCGATCTACCGGATCGGCGTGCAGTATGACGGCGTCGACGAGACGCTCGCGCAGCTCGGCATGGCGCCGAACCGCCGGCCGGGCGAAGTGAGCGTGCCGCTGCGCGCGGCCTGACACGCCGCGCATCCGGGCGGCCCGCGAGCGCCGCCCGCCGATCGATGTGGCGCGGCACCCATCCTCGCGCGCCGCGCGAGGACAAGCTCCGGGACACGGAGCGGGGCCGCCCAAGCCGCGCCGGCGCGTTGCCGCACCGGTGCCGGAGGAGACACGCATGCTGATTCATCATGTCGAGCCGTCGCTGCAGGACGTGGCGGCCACCGGCCGGCGCGCGCCGGCCTATGCCTGGCTCGTGTTCGGGCTGACCGTGGGCCTGCTGCTTTCGGACTACATGTCGCGGCAGGTGCTCAACGCTGTGTTTCCGCTGCTCAAGCACGCGTGGAGGCTGTCGGACACGCAGCTCGGTTCGCTGTCCGGCGTCGTCGCGCTGCTGGTCGGGCTGCTGACGTTTCCGCTGTCGGTGCTCGCCGACCGCTTCGGGCGCGTGCGCAGCATCGTGCTGATGGCCGCGCTGTGGAGCATCGCGACGCTCGGCTGCGCGCTGTCGACCGACTACGCCGAAATGCTCGTGTCGCGCGGCCTCGTCGGACTCGGCGAAGCCGCGTACGGCAGCGTCGGCGTCGCGCTGATCCTCAGCATCTTTCCGGCGCGCCTGCGCGCCACGCTGACCGGCGCGTTCATGGCCGGCGGCGCGTTCGGCTCCGTGTTCGGGATGGCGCTCGGCGGCCTGGTCGGCGCGCATCTCGGCTGGCGCTGGTCGTTCGGCGTGATGGCCGCGCTCGGCATCGTGCTGCTCGTCGCGTACCGCACCGTGGTCACCGAGCGGCGGATCGCGACATGCCGCGCCGAGCCGTGCCGGCCCCATCCCCATTCCGATGGCCCGGGCGACCTGCGCGGCAGCATGCGCGCGCTGATGTCGGGGCTGTTCGCGTCGCGCTCGGTGATCTGCGCGTATGTCGGTAGCGGGCTGCACCTGTTCGTGCCCGGCGCGCTGTTCGCGTGGCTGCCGAGCTACCTGAACCGCTACTACGCGATGGCGCCCGACCGCGCCGCCGTGCTGGCGGCCGGCTTCGTGCTGCTGTCGGGCGTCGGGATGGTCGGTTGCGGGATCGTCACCGACCGCATCGGGCGTACCGAGGGTTCGCGCAAATGGCTGACCGCGATCGCGTATTGCGTGCTGACGGGCGCGTGCCTCGCCGTCGCGTTCCGGCTGCCGCCCGGGCCGCTGCAGCTCGCGCTGATCGGCGCGGGCATGCTGGTCGGGGCGGGCGCGTCCGGCGCATCGGGCGCGATGGTCGCGAACCTGACGCCGGCCGCGATCCACGCATCGGCGTTCGCGACGCTCACACTCGCCAACAACCTGCTCGGCATGGCGCCGGGCCCGCTGCTGACGGGGTGGGCCGCCGATCGCGCCGGCCTCGTCGGCGCACTCCAATGGATTCCCGTCGTGCCGCTCGCGGCGGCCGCGCTGTTCGCGATCGGCCGAGCAAGCTACGCGGCCGATCTCGCGCGCGTCGAACGCGATCGACGCGCGTCCCGTCTTTCCTGAACCGAACCGAACTCTTCTGGAGGCTGCATGACCCTGGCGACCGCGCCCACCATCCTGATCGTGCCCGGCTTGCGCGATCACGTCGAAGATCACTGGCAGACGCACCTGCAACGGCGCCTGCCGAACGCACGCGCCGTCGCGCCGCTCGAGGCCGACAAGCTGAGCCGCGCCGCGCGCGTCGCGGCGCTCGATGCGGCGCTGGCCGCGATCGACGGCCCCGTGATTCTGGTCGCGCACAGCGCGGGTGTGATGATCGCCGTGCATTGGGCGCTGCAGGGCACGCGGGCGATCGACGGCGCGCTGCTCGCGACGCCGGCCGACCTGGATACGCCGATGCCCGACGGCTATCCGACACCCGATGTGCTCGATGCGCACGGCTGGACGCCGGTGCCGACCCGGCCGCTGCCGTTTCCGAGCATCGTGGCCGCGAGCCGCAACGATCCGCTCGCGCGTTTCGAACGCGTGCAGGCGCTGGCGGCAGGGTGGGGCAGCCGGCTCGTCGATCTCGGGGCGGTCGGGCACCTGAATCCGGCGTCCGGGTATGGCGAGTGGCGGGATGCCGAGCGGCTGATCGGCGAGGCGGTCGCGCTTCGTGCGGCCTGAGTGCCGCCCCGTAACGCGCCGTGCCGCACACGTGCCCGGGCCGGCGCGGCGACGTGAACCGATTTCATTTCAGCGGCTATTGATATACGACGTCCTAGCACACCTCGCATCCATTGCCACCTGGCGCCACGAAATCGGTCAATCGGCAAATCCTCGACAAACGGAAGGTTTTTGTTAGGGAAATTCCCGCCCCGCGCCGCTCGGTTTTTTGTTGACCGACATCGTATAACACCGTCATGATTTCCTGAAAGAAAGGTCCCATCCACCGACCGAAGTGAGGAGACATGAACACAACCACGATCGGGCGCCGCGTATGCCGAATCGCCCTGGCGCTGGGCTTCACGCTGTCGGCCGCGGCGGCTGTCGCGGCCCCCGTGTCGCTGAATGTCGTCGATGTCGCGGGCAACCTGCAACTGACGCAGAAGGCCATCGAGGCCTTCAGGGACAAGAACCCGAATCTCGTCTCGACCGTCACGTTCACGAATGCGCCCGCGCCGCAACTGCCGGGCAAGATCAAGGCGATGCAGGCGGCGGGGCGCTCCGACATCGACCTCGTGCTGACCGGCACCGACGCGCTGGCCGCCGGCATCGAGCAGAATCTCTGGCTCAAGCTGCTGCCCGACAACGCGGGCGCGTTCCCCGGCGTGCTCGACAAGTACGCGCCCGGCCCGCGCAAGATGCAGGATCTCGCGCAGGGCTTCGGCCTCGAAGTGACCTACATGCCGGCCGGCCCGCTGCTCGAATACAACCCGGCCAAGGTCGGCGATCCGCCGAAGACGCCCGCCCAGTTGCTCGCGTGGTGCAAGGCGCATCCGAACAAGCTGATCTACGCGCGCCCGGCCAACTCGGGCCCGGGCCGCACGTTCCTGATGGGGCTCCCGTACGTGCTCGGCGACAAGAACCCGCAGGACCCGATCAACGGCTGGGACAAGACCTGGGCGTTCCTGAAGCAGCTCAACGACTGCATCCCGTACTACCCGGGCGGCACGTCGGCGGTGATGAAGGAGCTCGGCGAAGGCACGCGCGACATGACCGTGACCGTCACCGGCTGGGACATCAACCCGCGCGCGCTCGGCATCGTGCCGGCCGACTTCCGGATCCAAGCGTTCGACAACATGACGTGGGTCAACGATGCGCACTACATGGTGATCCCGAAGGGCGTGCCGAAGGACAAGCTCGACGTGCTGTTCAAGCTGATGAACTTCCTGCTCGAGCCGCCTCAGCAGGCAATGACCTACGACGACGGCTACTTCTATCCGGGCCCGGCGGTGAAAGGCGTGACGCTGGAGATGGCGCCCGCGCACAGCCAGGACGTGATCAGGAAATTCGGCCGCCCCGAGTACGCAAAGCTCTTGGCCGATCATCCCCACGTGCAGCCGCTCAGCGCGCAGGCGATGGTCGCCGCGTTCCAGAAGTGGGACCGCGAGATCGGTTCGCAGAAGTCGAAATGACGCATGACCCTGCGGGCGCTGCGGCGCCCGCGCCGACGGAGTTCGCGTAATGAAGCACGGTTTCGAACGGCTGCGGCTCGACGGCGTATGCCGCAGCTTCACCAATGCGGAGGGTGCGCAGGTCGCCGCGCTAAGCGGGCTCGATCTCGACATCAGGCGCGGTGAGTTCATCGCGTTGCTCGGCCCGTCCGGTTGCGGCAAGTCGACCGCGCTGAACTGCATTGCCGGGCTGCAGCCGCTCACGAGCGGCGGCATCTGGCTCGACGACACGCGCATCGACGTGCTGCCGCCCGAGCGCCGCGGCTTCGGGATGGTGTTCCAGAACTACGCGCTGTTTCCGCACATGTCGGTGCTCGAGAACGTCGGCTTCGGGCTCAAGATGCGCGGTGTGCCGAAACAGGAAACACGGCGGCGTGCGCAGCAGGCGCTCGAACTCGTGCAACTCGTCGGCCATGAAGGCAAGCTGCCCGGGCAACTGTCGGGCGGCCAGCAGCAGCGCGTCGCGATCGCGCGCGCGATCGTCATCGAGCCGCCGCTGGTGCTGATGGACGAGCCGCTGTCTAACCTCGACACGAAGCTGCGCATCGAGATGCGGGCCGAGATCCGCCGCATCCACACGCAGCTCGAACGCGCGACGATCTACGTGACGCACGATCAGGACGAGGCGCTGTCGATGGCCGACCGGATCGTCGTGATGAAGGAGGGCGTCGTGCAGCAGGTCGCGTCGCCGAAGGACGTGTACACGCGCCCGCACAACCTGCACGTCGCTCGCTTCATGGGCTATCGCAACGTGCTGCCGTTCGCGCTCGAAGGAATGGCCGGCGATCACGTGAGCGTCACTGCAGCAGGCGTGCGCATCACGGGCGTGCCGATGGCCGGTTTCGACGGCAAGGACGTGCTGGTCGCGCTGCGCCCCGACGATATCGAACGCGCGGAGGAAGGCGCCGACAACGCGTTCGACGCGACGGTCGACACGCTCGAGTACGGCGGCCGCGATTCGCTGATCCGCGCCACCACGCCGTTCGGCCCGATCTGGGCGCGCGTGGCCGGCGAATTCGCCGAAGGCCAGCGGCTGCGCCTGCGCGTGGCGCCGGCGCGCACGCTCGTCTACGCGGGAGACGCGAAATGAACGGCGCACGCACGGCGGCGGCCCGCCGGGAGGCCGCATGAGCACGCTCGCGGCCGGTACGCGGCGCGATGCGAAGGCGTGGCTCGTCGCGCCCGCGCTCGCGTTCATCGTCGCGCTGTTCATCTATCCGTTCGCCTACGGCCTCGTGCTGTCGTTCCAGCCGATGAACGGCGGCGGCGCGCTCGCGAACTACGTGCAGTTCTTCACCGATACCGCGATGTGGCCAACCGTGCTCGTCACGCTCAAGCTCGCGGTGCCGGCCACGCTGATCAACGTCGGCATCTCGGTGCCCGTCGCGTTCGCGCTGCGCCGCAATTCGCCGTACCAGAAGTTCGTCACGACGCTGCTCGTGATTCCCGTCACGCTCGGCACGGTGCTCGTCGCCGACGGAATGCTCACGTATTTCGGCCCGAACGGCTGGTTCCCGCAGGCGCTGCAGGGGCTGCACCTGTACACGGACGAAGTGCGCCTCACGCACAACTACTGGGGCGTGCTGCTGTCGCTGATCGTGTCGGGTTTTCCGTTCGCGTTCCTGCTGATGCTGTCGTACGTCAGCGGCATCGATCCGACGCTCGCGCGCGCCGCGGCCACCCTCGGCGCGAACCCGTGGCAGCAGTTCCGGCAGATCTACCTGCCGCTGCTCGTGCCGGGACTCACGATGGCCGCGTGCCTGTCGTTCGTGCAGGCGTTCTCGGTGTTTCCGTCGGCCGTGCTGCTCGGCGCGCCGGCCGGGCCGACGCGCGTGATCTCGATCGCGGCAGCCGAAGCCGCGTTCGAGAGCTATGACTATTCGCTCGCGTCCGCGATCGCGATCGTGATGGGTTTCGTGCAGTTGCTAGTGGTCGCAGCGATGCTGGGCGCTCGCCGCTTCTTCTATACCGGTCCGGTCACGGGAGGCAAGGGCTGATGGGGACCGACAATCATGCCGCGCCGACATGGCCGCCGAAGCCCACCCCGCCCGGTGCGCAGCCCGTCAACGCGATGAAGCCGCGGAAGATGCGCGGCAACCTTGCCGGTCGCGCGTGGAAGGCGCTCGTGTGGGGGCTGATGGCGTTCTTCCTGCTGAACGTGATGCTGCTGATCGCGACCGTCGCGGTGAACTCGGTCGCGACGCGCTGGTTCGGTACGCCGCTGCCGCAGGGCTTCACGCTGCACTGGTACGCGAAGGCATGGGAAGACTTCCAGCTCGCGAGCGTGCTGTGGGTGACCGTCGAAGTCGTCGGCGCGGTCGTGCTGCTGTCGGTCGCGCTCGGCGTCCCGGCCGCGTATGCGCTCGCGCGCGTGCAGTTCCGCGGCAAGCGCTTCGCGCTGCTGGTGTTCCTGCTGCCGTTGATGGTGCCGCCCGTCACGTACGGGATCCCGATGGCGACCGTCATGTACAAGGTCGGACTCGCGGGCACGCTGCCGGGCGTGATCCTCGCGAACCTGGTGCCGGCGCTGCCGTTCGTGATCCTCGTGATGACGCCGTTCATCGAGCAGATCGACCCGAATCTCGAATCCGCCGCGCGGATCTTCGGTGCGAACACGTGGCGCTATTTCCGCTACGTGCTGCTGCCGCTGCTGGTGCCCGGCATGCTCGCCGCGGGCTTGCTCGTGCTGGTGCGCACGATCGGGATGTTCGAGCTGACCTTCTTCACCGCGGGCCCGAGCACGCAGACGCTCGTCGTCGCGCTGTATTACGCGGTGTTTTCGACCGGCGTGCGCGCGCCGCAGTCGATCGATGCGATGGCGATGATCTACATGGCCATCACGCTCATCTGGGTCGTGATCGCGCTGCAGTTCGTGAGCCCGACGCAGCTGGTGAGCCGCGTGAAGCAGGAGCGGCAGTAGCGACAGTAGGCGCGAACCCAGTCGACGCGGCAGCAGGGCGGCGGCGCGATAGCATTGCGCCGCGCGTCCGTTGGCCTGCACGCATCCGTGCAATTGGTTACAAATGGATACCGCGCACGACACGCGGACGTTGCAGACTACGCGGCGTACCGGCCAGGCGTTGCGCTCATCGCGCATCGCCGCACGCCGCCCGACGTTCACCCGATGCACGGATATCCATGAAGTTTCAAACGCTGCTCACGCTCGGCTGTGCCGCCTCGCTGCTTGCCGCCTGCAACCTGCTCCACGACGGTCCCGGATCGGGCGACGTCGACGCCGCGGTGCGCCGTGCGCTCGAAGCGGAAAACCACGGCGGCCTGAACGCGCTGTTCGGCCAGCCGCTGCCCGTGTCGGCCGACGTGATCTCGGCCAAACCCGACGGCGACTGCAAGAAGGTCGGCGAGCGCACCTATACGTGCGACGTCGTGGTCACGTGGCGCAATACCGATTACTCGCCGTCGCGCGCGAACCTCACGTTCGTGCAGGCCGCCGACGGATCGTGGCAGACGTCGGGCGTCGATGCGGCCATCGCGACGGGCGCCGCCAAATCGATGATCGACAGGATCGGCAAGGCATGGCCCGGCAATGCGGCCAGCGCCGCGTCGGCGCCGCAGTAACGCACCGGGCGGCCGTCCTGCCGATTGCAGTGTGCGGTGCAGCCGATGCCCACCGCATCGCCGCTCACTTTTTGTCGAAGACCTGCCCCCGATAACGGATGCTTCCACCGGTCGCGACGAGCGCACCGGTCAGCGCCCGCGCACCGCTATGCCGGCAGCGGTGCGCCCGGCGCCGTGCGGCCCGCCGCGCTCGCCGTGCCGGCATCCGCACCGATCCCCGACGCTTGTTCGACCCGCGCTCAAGCCCGGATTGACATGAAAAGGGGCGCGAACACCGGCCCGCCATCGGTCGAGCCAATTTTCGATATACGGGCCAACATATAGGGAAAACCCTTAATTCGAGATATAATCATCGGGTAGAAGAAAGGTCGAATCATGCCCGAACGTTTCCAATCCCTTGAAAAATTTGTGTTTTCCCTGATCGTGATGTCCGCGGTCGTCTGCTCCGCATTCCTCGCGTACGAGCGTCACCCCGAGATCAAGATCGCGCTGCACGAAGGCGAAGCGCTGATGCGCGAAAGCGCCAAGTATTCGGCCATCTGCTCGCCGTCGAAGGTCGATCCTTGCGTCGAGATGTCCGCGTACTGATACGCGCATCGAAATCCGTTTCAGACGCGTCCGGCCGCTTTGGCAGCCGGCGTTCGTTCGCGTAGCGCACCCGGGGAATCCGCAACCTGGTCGCAAGACTGCGCGGATGCACGCGCGCTGATCGACGCGCCGAGTCGTCGGCACCCGCGACCCCGAATCCAGCCGGCCCCGCTTCGAGCAATCGAGCGGGGCCGTTCTGTCTGCGCGGTCGAAACGATCGCCGCTTCCCGAATGCATCACACGACGTTACGCGGCTCGCCCGCCGCAAAGGCGGCGACGTTGTCGACGAGCTGGTCGGCCAGCGCCTGCATCGCCTCGTCGCTCGCCCATCCGACATGCGGCGTCAGGATGAAGGCCGGATGCGACAGAATCGCGTGAAACGGATGCGCGGCCGGCAGCGGCTCCTGCGTGAGCACGTCGAACCCCGCGCCCGAGATCTGCCCCGACTGCAGCGCGTCGACCAGCGCGCTTTCATCCACGATTCCGCCGCGCGCGGTATTGATCAGCAACGGGCGGCGCGCCATCCGTGCGAAGGCGCGTGCGTCGATCAGGTTGCGCGTGGCCGGCGTGAGCGGGCAGTGCAGCGTGATCGCGTCGCTGTCGTGCAGCAGCGCGTCGAGCGGCACGTGATCGTCTCCCCGCGCGTCGCCGTGCGCGGCAAACAGCACGCGCATGTCGAGCGCGCGCGCGATGCCGGCCACCGCGCGGCCAAGCACGCCGTCGCCGACGATCCCGAGCGTCGAGCCGGCCAGGTCGCGAATCGGGTGATCGAAGAAGCAGAACTGTCCGCTGTCGAGCCAGCGTCCCGCCCGCACCGCGTCGCGATAGGCGACGAGGCTGCGCCGCAGCGCGAAGATCAGCGCGAACGTGTGCTCGGGCACGGTGCGCACCGCATACCCGCGAATGTTGCTGACGACGATGCCGCGCGCCGCGCATGCATCGAGATCGACGATGTCGGTGCCGGTGGCCGCGATCGCGATCATCTTCAGGTGTGGCGCATCGGCGAGTGCCGCCGCGTCGAGCCGGACCTTGTTGGTGACGACGATGTCCGCGTCGCCGATGCGTTCGGCCACCTCGAACGCGGCCGTCCGTTCGAACGTATGGAGCACGTGCGGAAACGGCAACGGCTTCAACACGGTCTGCGGCGACAGCGTCGCGCGGTCGAGAAACACGATCTTCGCGGGAGAAGAGCTGGAAAACATGGCGGGCCTCGCTGACGGGCGCCCGGCGGGCGCGCAACGGCAACGATTCTGCCAACGGCGCGCGCGGCCCGGCTTGACCGTTGCGCGAGTGCGCTTTCCCGGATGGAAAGGCCGATGCAACGTACGTCGTATCGTCACGCCTGCCAGCCTTTCCGTCCGGGAAAGGCTGGTTGAGCATCGATCGATTTTCGCCGGGCGCGAACGCCGTCATGATCGCCGTCATCGACAACACGATTTCATCGGAGACAGTCATGACGAGACCCCTGGACGGCATCCGCGTGCTGGAACTCGGCCAACTGATCGCCGGGCCGTTCGCGGGCCGGATGCTCGCGGAATTCGGCGCGGACGTGATCAAGGTCGAGCCGCCCGGCGTCGGCGACCCGTTGCGCAAATGGCGGCTGCTGCACGAAGGCACGTCGGTCTGGTGGGCCGCGCAGTCGCGCAACAAGCGCTCGCTCGCGCTCGACCTGCGTACCGCCGAAGGGCAGGACGTCGTGCGCCGCCTCGTCGCCGAAACCGACGTGCTGATCGAGAACTTCCGGCCAGGCACGCTCGAAGGCTGGGGGCTCGGCTGGGACACGCTGTCCGCCATCAACCCGGGACTCGTGATGCTGCGCGTGTCCGGCTTCGGGCAAACCGGCCCGTACCGCGACCGGCCCGGTTTCGGCGTGATCGCCGAGGCGATGGGCGGCCTGCGGCACCTGACCGGCGAGCCCGGCCGTACGCCGGTGCGTGTGGGCGTGTCGCTCGGCGATTCGCTGTCGGCGCTGCACGGCGTGATCGGCGTGCTGCTCGCGCTGCGGCATCGCGAACAGCAGGGCGGCCAGGGGCAGGTCGTCGACGTTGCGCTGTACGAGTCGGTCTTCAACATGATGGAAAGCCTGCTGCCCGAATACTCGGCGTTCGGCGCGGTGCGCGAGGCGGCCGGCAGCAGCCTGCCCGGCATCGCACCGACCAACGCGTACCGGTGCCGCGACGGCAAGTACGCGCTGATCGCCGGCAACGGCGACAGCATCTTCCGGCGCCTGATGGCGCTGATCGCGCGCCCCGACCTCGGCAACGATCCCGCGCTCGCGCACAACGACGGCCGCGTCGCTCAGGTCGCGCGCATCGACGCGGCGATCGGCGAATGGAGCGCGCAGCGTGATCTCGACGACGTGCTGGCCGCGCTGAACGAAGCGCGCATTCCGTCCGGACGCATCTACGACGTCGCCGACATCGCGGCCGACCCGCATTACCGCGCGCGCGACATGATCGTCGACGCCGCGTTGCCCGACGGCACGCCGGTGCTCGTGCCGGGCATCGTGCCGAAACTGGGCGCGACGCCGGGACACATCGAGCGTGCGGCGCCCGCGCTCGGCGCGCATACCGATGCCGTACTCGAATCGATCGGCATCGATGCCGCGACGCGCGACGACTGGCGCACGCGCGGCGTGATCTGAACGGCCCCCCAGGAGCGACGACATGCGCACACAACCCCGACGACTCTACATCCACGAAGTCGCGACACGCGACGGTTTCCAGAACGAAGCGGCCTTCGTCGACACCGACGACAAGATCGCGCTCGTCGATGCGCTGAGCGCATGCGGCTACGCGAAGATCGAAGTCACGTCGTTCACGTCGCCGAAGGCGATTCCCGCACTGCGCGATGCCGAGGCCGTGATGCACGGCATCGTGCGCGCGCCGGGCGTCGTCTATACGGTGCTCGTGCCGAACTTGCGCGGCGCGGAGCGCGCGCTGTCGTGCGGCGTCGACGAAGTGAACCTCGTGATGTCGATGAGCGAGAGCCACAACCGCGCGAACCTGCGAATGACCCGCGAACAGTCGTTCGCGCAGTTGCGCGACGTGATCGACACGGTGCGCGGCACGGGCGTCGCGATCAACGTGTCGCTGTCGACCGCGATGGGTTGCCCGATGGAGGGCGACGTGCGCGCGGAAACCGTGCTCGCATGGATGCAGCGGTTCGCCGATCTCGGCGTGCACGGCTTCACGCTGTGCGATACGACCGGCATGGCGTTTCCGTCGCAGGTACGCGATCTCGGCCAACGCGCACGCGAGCGCTTCGGCGTGTTGCAGCTCACGCTGCACTTTCACAACACGCGCGGGATGGCGCTCGCCAACACGCTCGCCGCGCTCGATGCGGGCATCGACCGCTTCGACGCCTCGCTCGGCGGGCTCGGCGGATGCCCGTACGCACCGGGCGCGACCGGCAACGCGTGCACCGAAGAGCTTGTGCACATGCTCGCGCTCGACGGCTACGATACCGGCATCGACCTCGCAGCCGTGCTTGCCGCGGCCGCGCGGCTGCCCGAACTGATCGGGCACGACGTGCCGAGCCAGATCCTGAAGGCGGGGCGGCGCGGGGATCTTCACCCGGCGCCGCGCGCCGAAGCCGGCGACATGCCGGCGCAGCGGGCTTTCTCATGAACAGGAGCGAATCACATGGCGCTGATTGACCACCTCGACCACCTCGTGCTGACCTGCGTCGATCCGGAACGGACGAAGCACTTCTACACCGAGGTGCTGCAGATGCAGCTCGAAACCTTCGGCGCGGGGCGGCTCGCGTTCCGTTTCGGCAACCAGAAGATCAACCTGCACGTGCGCGGCGCGGAGTTCGAGCCGAAGGCGCACGTGCCGGTGCCGGGCGCGCTCGACCTGTGCTTCATCGCGTCGGTGCCGCTCGACGACGTGATCGCGCATCTGCGGCGCGTCGCATGGCCGATCGTCGAAGGGCCCGTCGAGCGCACCGGTGCGACACGGAAAATCCGCTCGGTGTACGTGCGCGATCCGGACCTGAACCTGATCGAGATCTCGGAGCCGATCTGACGGAGCAGGGTGGCGCGGCGCTTCCCCGCGCCTGTCCACGCGTCCATGCACTGTCCACCACGCGGCACCGTAGTCCCTCGCCGAAAGCGGACAGGCGCGCACCCTGCTCGCCGATTCCGGATAGTCGGGCCCGCCCGCGCTGCGGATAATGAAACGACGGCGTCGGCCTGTCCGCCGCCTTCTCGGCGGGCTCCGCGCAGGACCCGCGCATCCGCAATCCGACCAGGTGCTTCCCGAATGACGATCCTCTATCGCGGCATGGACCGCGCGGCACTCGACGCCGCCTACCTGAACACGAAGGCCATTCCCGATTTCCCGGCGGTGCTCGCGTCCAGCCAGGCACGCAGCGCAGCGCTGTACGACGCGACACCCGGCAGCCGCGACCTGCGTTACGGCCCGCGTCCCGCGCAGCGCTTCGACTGGCTGCACTGCGGCCGGCCCGACGCACCGCTGTTCGTGTTCATTCACGGCGGCTACTGGCAACACTGCGCGAAAGAGGATTTCGCGTACGCCTCGGCCGGCCCGCTCGCACGCGGCTTCGACGTCGTGCTCGCCGAATACACGCTCGCGCCGGCCGCATCGATGACCGATATCGTCGCTGAAATCGGCGCGTTGCTCGATCATCTCGCGGCCGATCCGGACGGCATCGGCACCGCCGGCAGGCCGCTCCACCTGAGCGGCCATTCGGCGGGCGGCCACCTGACGGCCGTGCATCGCGCACATCCGGCCGTCGTGTCGGCGCTCGCGATCAGCCCGCTCGTCGATCTCGAACCGATCTCGCTGTGCGTGCTCGACGACAAGCTGACGCTCACCGCGCACGAAATCGCCGCGTACAGCCCGCTGCACCATGTCGAGCCTGGTGCGCCGACCGTCGTCGCGGTCGGCGCGGCCGAGCTGCCCGAGCTCGTGCGGCAAGCGCATGAATACGCCGACGCATGCGAAGCAGCCGGCGAACACGTTGCGCGCGCATGGTTGCCCGGCATGCGGCATTTCTCGGTGCTCGACGATCTCGCGAAGCCGGACGGCGCGATGCTCGCGGCATTGCAGGCGCTGACGTCGCGCTGACCGGGCCATTTCACAGCCGCACGGCCGCACGGCCGCGCGTATGATCGGCATCAGGCCGATCCGGCACCGACCGCGCGCGCCGCACGGCTTTCCCCCAGGACCCACGACATGGTGAACCCGCTTCATTTCGATCTGCAGTCGCTGCGCGTGTTCGCGCTCGTCGCCGAGCACGGTAGCCTGACCAAGGCGGCGGAACATGGCCAGCTCACGCTGTCCGCGGTCAGCAAGCGCATTGCGGAGCTCGAGAGCGTGACGGGCAGTGCGCTGTTCGTCCGACACGCGCGCGGCGTCGAACTGACACCCGCGGGCCGCGCGCTGCTCGACCATGCGGCGAAGGTGATCGAGCAGGTCAACCGGATGGCGCACGAGATGAGCGACTACGTCGCCGGCGTGCGCGGCCATATCCACGTGTGGACCAACACGTCGGCCATCGTCCAGTTCCTGCCGGCCGATCTCGCCGCGTTCCTCACCGGCAATCCGGGCATCAAGGTCAGTCTCGAAGAGCGGCTGAGCCATGAGATCGTCGACGCGCTCGCGTCCGGCAAGGCCGATCTTGGCGTGTTCGCCGACAACGTGCCGGCGCCGGGCATCGAACGCCGGCTGTACCGGCGCGACGAACTCGTGCTGCTCGTGCCGCGCGGACATCGCTTCGCTGCGCACGACAGCATCCGCTTCGCGGATACGCTCGATGAAGACTACGTCGGCCTGAGCGACGGCAGTTCGCTGCTCGCGCGGATGACCGACGCCGCGTTCGCGGCCGAACGCTCGCTGAAGCTGCGCATCCAGGTATCGAATTTCGACGGCGTGAGCCGGATGATCGAGGCCGGGCTCGGAATCGGCGTGCTGCCGCGCGACGCGGTGACCAGCGAGCGCGCAGCGCGGCTCGGGGTCGTGACGCTCGACGATGCGTGGGCGATGCGCACGCTTTGGGTCGGCGTGAAGGCCGGCACCGTGCTGACCACCGATATCGCAAAGCTGTTCGATTTCATGTCGGCGCGCTGAACGCGCCTCAACCGCGACGCGCGAGGCAAGCATCGGCACGCCCCGCGCGGTTGTCGCATTTCACCGGGCATTACACCGGGTTGATGTCGTCCTGGCTGCGCCGCGTGGTCAGCGGCCCGAGCACGCGCAGCGTGACCGCGACGATGCCGAGCGCAATCGAGATCACGCCGAACATCGCACCCGCGCCGTAACCGGCGAGCACCGGCAGCAGCATGAACGGCAGCGCGCCGCTGACGATGCGCGACAGCGCATAGGTGCTGCCGATCGCCGTCGAGCGCACGCGCGCCGGAAAGATTTCGGCCTGGTACACGTGATACGCATTGCTGAACACGTTCGACGCGCAGGTCGTCAGCAAGCCGAAGCAGACGATCAGCGCCGTATTGCCCGAATATGCGAAGCCCAGCCCGAATGCGGCGATCGACAGGATCGACACGATCACGAGCGTGCGGCGCTCGATCCAGTTCAGCAGCGGAATCGACAGCAGCGAGCCGACCGGATAACCGATGAACGACAGTGCGATGAACAGCGTGCTGTCCGTCACGTCGAAACCGCGGCTCTTGACAACCGTGCCCGCGAGCGTGCCGAACCCGTAATAGCCGAAGCCCTGGAACAGATGGAACACCGCGAGCATCAGATAGCGCTTGCCGTACGGCCGACGGCGCAGCAACGCAATGCGCTCGCCGATGCCCAGCGGCCGCTGCGGTTCAGCCGATTCGGCAAACTGCTCGGGTGCGTGTACGCCGGCGCTTTGCGCGAAGCGCCGCGCCGCGGCATGTGCTTCCGCCGTGCGGCCTTGAGCGAGCAGCCAGCGCGGGCTTTCCGGCAACCGGTGCTGGATCAGCAGCACGTACACGGCGCCGAGGCTGCCGATCGCGAGGATGATGCGCCAGCCGGCCACGCCCGCAACATGCAGCGGGTTGAGCCACAGCGCGAGAAAGCCGACCAGCGGCACCGCGACGTAGGAGGTCGTGTAGGCCCACGCGGCGAGCCGCCCGCGCTTTTCCTTCGGCAGGATTTCGGACAGGAAGCTGTCGGCGACCGGATAGATCGCGCCGACGCCGATGCCCGTCAGGAACCGGCATGCGACCAGCATGTCGGCGTTCACCGAGAATGCGCCGACCAGCGAAAACGCGCTGTACCAGACGAGCGTCATCAGGAACGCCTTGCGGCGGCCTATCCGGTCGGCGAGGCTGCCCAGGCAGATCGCGCCGACGAACATCCCGATGAACGCGGACGCGAGCAGCAGCTTGAAATCGGCGCTTTCCCGGCTCAGTCCGTATTCATGCTGCAACGCGGTGCCGATCGTGCTGACGAGGAAGATCTCGTACATGTCGAAGAACAGCCCGATGCCGATCACCCACACGACGAACCTGTGCAATGCGCCGACCGGCAGGTCGTCCATGAATTCGCCGAGCGTGATGCCGCGGGCGGGAAGGAGCGCCGCATCGGCGCCGGCCCGGCCCGCGGACGATCTTGCGGACGCGGGTCCGCCCGCATTGCCGCCGAGGTCGAGGGATTGGCTGTTCATCGTGTCTCCTGATTATCGATATGCCGCGGCGCAGCGCCCGGCCGTTCGCGGCCGGCATCACGGGCCCGGTCGCGCGATGCGACGGCGGGGCTCGCACGGCCCGTGAAAGGCCGAATGCGCGGGCTGCGCCGATCGTCCGAAACATGGTCGGCGAATTCGCGTGGCTCGATAATTGCGGATGCCTCAAGCATCCTTTCCTGCTCAGAAAGGCTGCGAAACGCCCACGGGGCGGGCGTCCGATGCGGGCCCGGCCACCGGGCGAGCGTCGGGGCAGGGAAAACCATGAGGCGTTGAAGTCGAACGGCTGCGGCCGACTATCACGGCGCGCGGCGACATTCCACATCAGTACGGCGGAAGGCGCCGGCGCGGCGCACCTCATCGCGCGTATTCGTCTGCCCGTTGGCGAAAGACGTGCAGCGACCGGCGTGCGCCATCCGGGTTCATGGCGATGCGCACGGATCAGCGTGTTCGGCAGCCGCCTTTGCGTCCGCCTGTTCATGCCGCACCGTATCCGACGCGACGGCCTGCAGGCTTGCCGCCATGTCCGGCGCGATGCCGAGCTGCGCGGCCGCTTGCTCGCGCGCCCCCAACGTGCGGACGTCGACGCCGCTGATCTGCTGGAACAGCACGAGCGCGCTCAGATACGCGCCGAGCACGCCCGGATGCAGATAGTCGGGCCGCGAGATCGGCGGGTCGTTCTGCGCGCGAATGCCGTACCACAGCAGCGGCGCGACGGGCGGCGCATACGGATCGGCGGCGGCGACGCCCGTCGCCCACGCACGCTGCCACGCGCGTCCGACAGGTGCGACGGCGACGATCGACGAATCGGTCCGGCGTGCGCCTTCGTACGCATCGCGATACGCGGCGACGATCGCGGCGAGACGCTCGACGTAGCGTGCGTGAAAGCCGTCGCTGTTGGGATCTCCGGCGAGCGCTCGCGCGAGATCGGCGCGCGGCCAGGTTTCGTACAGATAGACGCGTGCATGCGGCGCTGCCGCCCGAATGCCGCGCGCCAGCTTCGCGACGCTGGCGCAGAAGCCGGCCGGATCGCTGGCGCGGCTGTGCGTGAGCGCGAACGGCAGCGGCTTCGCGCTCAGTTCCTGCAGCACGATCGCATCCCAGGCGGGGCGGTCGATCACGTCCGATGCGACGCGGTCGTGTTTCGCGAGGCTCGTCGCCGACATCGCCTCGAGATGAACCTCATAGTCGAGCCCGGCTTCGAGCGCGAAGCGCGCGACGATGCCCGGAATGCCACCCCACGGGCCCGGTTCGCGTTCCGCGCGCGCGCCGGTTTGCCCGTAGTTTTCATCGACGACCGACGCGTCGCCGGCGATCGCCGCTTCGCCGGTACTCATCGCGCCGTACGAACGCACGGGCGTGTAGCGGCCGTGCGTGAGGCTGTCGCCGACAAACAGGATGCGTTGCGCCGTGCGAGCGTCGCGCACCGGTGAAGCCGCGATCGCCGGCGCGGCGCACAGCAGCGCCGCGGCGCATGCGAGCACACGCCGCGCAAGGAAGAAGGACGAGGGTGCGGCGGGTATTTCGCTCATCGCGAGGTTCCGGAGAGACGCGTGGCGCAAGTATTTCACGAAGCGCTCCGACCGGGCGGATCAGGTATCGCGGTACGGGTGCGGTGGCCGGCCCGCCGGTCTTTCCGCCGCCGGCAAAGCCGACATGTACGTTCGCTCACGCCTCGATGCGATGCAGGTATCCGTCGCCACGCGCGGCAACGACAGCCGGTCGCGCGATCCCCTTTCTCGACATGCCGGCGACCAGGGAGAGCCGCGCATATCGCATGCGCGGCCAACGATGCCCATATCGGACCGGCCGGTGCTTTGCGTGCGGACATGCCGCGAACGCACCGGCCCGCGCATCATTTCAGTTCCGGATTCTGCTGCGTCGCACACGTGCGCAGCGCGGTGACGACGTCCGTCTTGCCCAGCTTCTCGAACAGATCGGCCATCTCCATCTGAGCGACGGGGTCGCCCTCGCGTGCCGCACGCCAGCGCAGCGACGCGATCATCCCGCGCATGCGCTCGCCGGGCGTATCGCCGTCGTAGCCCGACATCGCCTGAAGCACGTCCGCGAGCTTGTTGTATCCGGCCGGCACATGATGCACGAGCAGCCACGCGATCGCCGGCTGCGCGCCTTCCCAGTCCTCGTCCTCCAGCGAACTGTTCACCAGACGCGCGGCCGCGCGCCAGGAACCGAGCGACGCGGCCTTCGCATACGCCTTGTCGGCGTCGCGGCCGCGCGGCGACGGCGCTGCGTCGAACGCCGCCTGTGCATCGGCCGACGGCGGCGGCAACGCGAGCTTCGTGCAGCGGAACTCACCCGTATCGGGCGCGTTGCCGGGCAGTTCGGCCCATCGCACCTGGTCCTTCAGTGTGCGCTCGAGCGTCGGCCGCACGTCGCTTTCCTTGATCGACGCGAACACCCAGTCGGCACGAACGTGACGGGCGGCGTCCCAGTCGTCCTCGGCGACGGCGTGTTGCGCGAATATCAGGCAGCCGGCCATGCAGCCGATCCGGAACATCTTGCGGGGGAACGTTTTCATGGTTGCTTCCAGTTTCAATGCGCCGCGATGACGAACGCGGTGAGCGCGATCGGGAACAGGGCCAAACCGAGGAGACCGATCGCACCATCGGCCGCCATCGTGATCGGCGACAGCGCGAGCTTCGCGCCCTGGCCGAGCACCGACGGCCGCTCGATCACCTTGACGTTGTATGCATGATTGAACGCCTGCGGGATCGACGACGGCGTGACGTCGTTCGGCTGGTAACGCTTGCCGCTGATCGTGCCGCTTTCCGTCAGCTCGTAGCCCCGGTCCTTGAAGCCGTCGGCAAGCGCGCGCTCGCGGAGTTCGGAGCCGGCCGGTGCATCTTCGCGCGAGAGCTGCAACACGTAACGCCCGGTGATCGTGTCGCCGTGCGTCTCGAAATCGTCGAAATCGGTATACAGCTTGGGGCGATAGGGCGCCGTGAGGTTGACGGCAAGGGCCGGCGGCACATCGAAAATGTAGTGATAGCGCGTGCCGAGCACGACGAGTTTCTTCCCGTCCGCGCTGATCAGAAACGCCGAGAGCGTTTCCCGGTATTCCGGATCCTTCATCACGTGATTGGTGACGGGACCGAAGTTGGTGCAGCCGGCGAGCACACCGGACGCCGCCACGGCGGGCAGCACGAGAAATGTTCTTCTTTTCATGAGTTGTCTTCGTATTGTTCGTGATGCCGTGAAACCGCTTGATGTCGGGCGAAGCGTTCGGCGAACGCTGCGCGCTGACGGCCTTGGATGCGGTTTCCCGGTCCGCTATTCTACGAGGAAACCGGAAGCGCGATACCTGCCGCCGCCGCGGCAGGTGCGTGCTTCGGCAGCCCACCGGAGGCAACCGACGATGAATCACCCGACCGACAACCGGACGCTGTTGCGCACGCTCGGCATCCGCGTCCCGATCATCCAGGCGCCGATGGCCGGCGTCAGCACGCCAGTGCTGGCGGCGGCCGTGTCGAACGCGGGCGGCCTCGGCTCGCTGGGCGTCGGCGCAACGAACGCCGACGGTGCGCGCAAGATGATTCGCGACACGCGCGCGCTCACCGACCGGCCGTTCAACATCAACCTGTTCTGCCACCAGCCGGCCGTCGCCGACGCCGCCGTCGAGCGCGCATGGCTCGACTGGCTCGCGCCCGCGTTTCGCGAACAGGGGGCGACGCCGCCCGCGGCGCTGTCGGAGATCTACACGAGCTTCGTCGCGGACGACGCGATGCTCGCGATGCTGCTCGATGAAAAACCCGCCGTCGTCAGCTTTCATTTCGGGTTGCCGTCCGATGAGGCGATCGCCACGTTGAAGCGCGCGGGCACCACGCTGTTCGCGGCCGCGACGAATCTCGACGAAGCCCGGCAGATTGCCGCGGCCGGCATCGACGCGATCGTCGCGCAGGGCATCGAGGCCGGCGGGCACCGCGGCGTGTTCGACTCGACGGCTCACGACGACCGGCTCGGCACGTTCGCGCTGACGCGCCTGATCGTGCACGAATGCGCGCTGCCGGTGATCGCGGCAGGCGGCATCATGGACGGCGACGGCGTTGCCGCCGCGCTCGCGCTCGGCGCGCAGGCCGCACAGCTCGGCACGGCCTTCGTCGCCTGCCCGGAGACTTCGATCGACGACGGCTATCGTCGCGCGATCCTCGGCGACGCCGCACGGCGCACGACGTTCACGAGCGCGATTTCCGGCCGTATCGCGCGCGGCCTCGCGAACCGCCTGACCGCGCTCGGCGACGATCCGGACGCGCCGGCCACGCCGGCCTATCCGATCGCCTACGACGCGGGCAAGGCGCTGCATGCGGCCGCGAAAGCAAAAGGCGAGTTCGGCTACGGCGCGCAATGGGCCGGGCAGGCCGCGCCGCTCGTCCGGTCGCTGCCGGCCGCCGAACTGTTCGCGACGCTCGAGCGCGAAACGCGCGCGGCCATCGCGCGGTTGCAGCACGTACTGGACTGATTTCCAGATATACGCGGCCACACGCATCCGGCGCCGCAAAATTGCAATGCTCTGTATCTGCGCGCCGTGCGGATACAGAGCGATACAACGCATCGACATGCGTCTGCTATAACGCAGGCATGACCTCTCGAGGAGCGCGTCATGTCTGCCACGTGGTTCAAAGGGTCCTGCCATTGCGGGGCCGTCAGATTCGAAGTCCGTACCGAGCTTGCGCCGGCGGCTCGCTGCAACTGCAGCCTCTGCCGCCGCCGAGGTGCGCTGATGAGCCCGATGTTCCCCGCGAGCGACCTGAAAATCGTCGCAGGCGAGGGCGCGCTCACGCTCTACCGCTTCAACACGCGCACGGCCCGTCACTATTTCTGCAGCCGCTGCGGCGTCTATCCGTTCCACCAGACGCGCAAGGATCCCGGATGCTGGCGCGTCAATCTCGGCTGCCTCGACGGTGTCGATCCGTATGCGTTCGACGCGTCGGTCGCCGACGGCGCGAGTCTTTCCGTCGTGGAGGACGCATGAAGCGCTGGCTGATGATCCCGCGGTTTGCCGCCGGCGGCCGCGCGACCGAAATCGCGTATCCGGTGCAGTGTTCGCTGCTGTCGGTGAGCCGACAGCGAAGCGGCGCGCGAAACTGACACCGAGCGGACGTCCAGGTTCGCGCATCTTCTTGATCGGCAACGATAGTCTTGCTTCCGATAAGATCGCACGCGACATATAATGCGTTCATCTGCGACCGATCGCGCGTCGATGGAGGACGTTCATGAAACCGACCGAAGCACAATCGCCTGCCACGCCGAAGCTGTCCGAGTTTCTGTGTTTTGCGATCTATTCGACGAACCTTGCGTTCGGCAAGGCGTACAAACCGATCCTCGAAGAACTCGGCCTCACGTATACGCAATACATCACCATCATTGCACTGTGGGAAGAGGGCAATCAGACGGTCGGGCAACTCGGCGCAAAGCTGTTCCTCGAATCGAACACGCTGACGCCGATCCTGAAGAAGCTCGAGGCGATGGGCTATCTGGAGCGGCATCGCGATCCGTCGGACGAGCGCCAGGTGCTCGTGAGCCTGACGAAAAGCGGCCGCCGCGTGCGCGAGAAAGGGCTCGACATGAACCTGATCGAAGCGACCGGCCTGAAACCCGACGAATTCGCGAAGATGCAGAAGGCGATCGTCACGCTGCGCGGCAATCTGATCGACTCGGTCAACGAATAGGCGAACAGACGCAGGTTCGATATCCGGCCGGCGAAGCGGCTTTCGCCGGCCACCGTCATCTCCGGATTTACCAAGCCTGTCAGGCCGTCAGCGGCCGATGCACCCCGTCGGTCAAGGTCGCTTCTCCGGCTCACTCGCCGCGGTTGCCGTGCTCCCGAGCACCAGCAAATGCATGTCGCGGCGCGTGACGAAGCCGAGTGCCAGATAGCGCTCGATCGCGACGCGGTTCGACGCGAGCACGTGCAGAAACGGCGTTTCCCCGCGTGCGCGGCAGGTTGCGATCAACGACCGAATCAATCCCGCCGCGAGCCCCTGACCACGGAACGCGGGATCCACGCACACGGCACTGATCTCCACATGCCCGCCGGCCTTCAGCCGCTGACCGCTCATTGCCACGAGCCGGCCCTCCCTGCGAACACCGATATAGCCGCCGAATTCGATCGTGCGCGGGCCGAACGGGCCCGGTTCCGTCGCCGCGATCAGCTCGAGCATCTCCGGCACGTCGGCCTCGGTCAGCGGGACATGCTCGAAAGGACGCGCGTCGTCGAGCGCTCCCTGCCAGACCATCTGATGCAGCACCGCGCGCCAGACCACGGAAAAGCCGGCCGGCGTCGGGATTTCGTCCGGCGTGACGAGCGCCGCAGGCCCATGTGCTTCGATCAAGCCACGCAATGCGTCGAAGGCGGCCGCGCTGCGCTCGGCCATGCCGGCAAACGGCGCGACCGTCGGGAGAAACCGCAACGCGCGATCGCCGCCCAGCGCCAAACGGCGCTGCGCGCCGGCGAGTGCGTTCCATACCGCGTTGTCGAGCGGGTGCTGCGTGTCTGCTGCAGGTCCTGTCGTTGCTTTCAGCATCGCCGGTTCCTCGAGTGAAGGCTGTCCGTCGCACAGCATAGACGGGATCGTCTATGCCGACAGCACACCAACAAAGCCGCGCACGATTACATCGCATGCGCTTGATGTGATGGACGCTGCCACCGGCTTCGGCGTGATGCTCAATGTCCGAAGTAGATCGAGCGCTCGGCCGTGCGGATCGTGCCGTGACTGCCGGATTGCGTCGCGCTGTCGGCGTTGCGGCCGTAGCCGGATGCCTGCGGGTCGGTCACCGTCGCATCGGTGTCGCGAATCCGCTTCAGCGCGGCCCGCAGATTGTCCGGATAGTTCGGATCGTTCGCGCGGCCCGGCGCATCGCCGGCCGCCTCGAGCTGCACGAGTTCGGCGCGCACTTGTGCACGCGTCACGCCGGATTCGTTGGCTAAGGCCGGTGCAGCCACGGCAGCGGACACGGCGACGAGAAGGGCAGCGATCAATCGGGTTTTCATCATTTACCTCGACAAGAGAATGGAATGACATGCGCAAGGGCGGCACGCCGCCCGACGACACGCTCAGGCAACGCGGATCTCGACGTCGATGTTGCCGCGCGTCGCCTTCGAATACGGGCAGGTCTGATGTGCGGTATCGACGATGTGCTGCACGACGTCACGGTCGAGCCCCGGCACGCTCACGTTCAGGCGCGCCTGCAGGAAGTACGCGTTGCCGCCCGTGCCAAGATCCACTTCGGCATCGACCGCGAGATCGGCCGGCAGCGTCACCTTCGCCGCGCGCGCCGCAAGCTTCATCGCGCCGATGAAGCAGGCCGACCAGCCGGCTGCGAACAGTTGTTCCGGGTTGGTGCCGATGCCCGCGCTGCCCGGCGACGACAACTGGATGTCGAGGCGGCCGTCGGAACTGCGCGCGGCGCCGTCGCGACCACCGGAAGTCGTATGCGTCTTGCCCGTGTACAGCACTTTTTCGATCTTGCTCATCGTTCACTCCATCAGGTTCAAAAGTTTGTCCAGGATGCGATTCGATCGCATGCGATGCAGTTTGGTCGACGCGCTTCAGCACGTCAAGCGCATTCGATTAAATCGCATACGATATTTTTTTATTTCAATGTATCTGAAACGCACAGCGCCTTTTCCAACAAGGCTTTTCGACGATCGAGCCCTGATAATCGGGGCGCGGGAAGATGACCGGTTCCGGGCATGCGGTGGAGAAGGGCGATTCACCCACCCAGACTTTCCATAAAGCGAACAAACTCATTGTCATTATTTCGCTTTCTACAAAGCACCGTCTCTTCTAACCTTGCCGCACCCGATCGCAAGGCGGGGCGCCCACGGCCCGCGCTTGCCCGGACAACGAGCACAATCGAAACGGAGACCTCACGTGTCGCGCGTCAGCCCTGTTGCAACGGCCACGGATTCCCGGCGGACCGGAACCCTCGCGAACCTGCGATCCATCTTCAGCGGATCGGTAGGCAACCTCATCGAGTATTACGACTGGTACGTCTATTCGGCGTTTTCGCTGTACTTCGCGAAGGCGTTCTTTCCGAACGGCAACCTGACCGTACAGTTGCTGAATACGGCGGCCATCTTTGCCGTCGGCTTCATCATGCGCCCGATTGGCGGCTGGCTCGTCGGCATGTACGCGGATCGCAAAGGGCGCAAGGCCGCGCTGCTCGTCTCGGTGCTGGCCATGTGTGCCGGCTCGCTGATCATCGGCCTGACGCCCGGCTACGCGACCATCGGCATCGCCGCGCCCGTGCTGCTGGTCATGGCTCGCCTGCTGCAAGGGTTGAGCCTCGGCGGCGAATACGCCAGTTCGGCAACGTACCTGAGCGAAATGGCCGACCCGTCCAGCCGCGGTTTCTATTCGAGCTTCCTGTTCGCGACTCTGTCGCTCGGCCAGTTGCTCGCGATGGGCGTCCTGGTGGTGCTGCAACAGTTTTTCCTGACCACCGCGCAACTCGAAAGCTGGGGCTGGCGCATACCGTTCCTGCTCGGATCGCTGCTCGCCTGCAGCGCGATCTTCCTGCGCAGCAACATGGAGGAAACGGCATCGTTCGAGCAACATCGCCGAAGCAAGCGTCGCCACGCATCGATCGCGGACCTGTTTCGCCACAAGCGCGAATGCCTGATCGTGGCCGGCCTGACGCTGGGCGGCACCGTTGCGTTTTATGCGTACACGACGTACATGCAGAAATTCCTCGTCAACAGCGCGGGGATGAGCAAGGCCAACGCATCGATGGTTTCCGTGCTCAGCCTGCTGGCGTTCGTCGTGATGCAGCCGATCTTCGGCAGCCTGTCCGATCGCATCGGCCGCCGCCCGCTGCTCATCGCGTTCGGCGTACTCGGCACGCTCTGCACCGTGCCGATTTTCCGGGCCCTCAGCGGCGTCCAGACGACCGGCGGCGCACTCGCGCTGATCATCGTCGCACTCCTGATCGTCAGCCTGTATTCGTCCGTCAGTGCCGTTGCGAAGGCCGAGCTGTTCCCGGTCGGCGTGCGTGCACTGGGCGTGGGATTGCCGTACGCGATTACGGTGTCGCTGTTCGGCGGAACCGCCGAATACGTCGCGCTGTGGATGAAGAGCATCGGACACGAAGCGTGGTTCTTCTATTACGTGTCGGCCTGCGTGCTCGTTTCGCTGCTGTGCTACCTGTGGATGCCCGATCCCAAGCGCGTGTCGCGCATCGACGAAGCGTGACGATCGCACGCATCTGCCGGGCCGCCCGCGCGTAACGCCGGGCGGCCCGGCACCTGTCAGCGGAAATCCGCGTGCTGCCGCACCAGCGACAACATCGACGGAATCAGTCCGCGCACGTCGCCGCGACGCCACTGGAACGCATACGGAAGCGGCGCCAGCGGCGGCTCGCTCGCCAGCTCCACGAGGTCGCCGCCCAACCGCGCGCGTGCCCAGTCGACCGGCAGGAAGCCGATGCCGACGCCTTCGCGCAACATGCCGGCCACCGCACTCCAGTTGTTGCACGCGATCCTGCGAGCGTGATTGATGCCGCACGCCAGCAGCCAGTCGTCGAGAATGCGCGTCACGCCCGAACCGGACGGCAGCAGCACCAGCGCGTGGCTGGCGATCAGCGCCGGCGTCAGCACGCGCTCGCTACCGACCAGCGCGTCGGCCGCCATCCACGCGAACCGCGCTTCCGCGACCGGCTGCGACAGCACGCTGCCGCGCGACGAGCGGCCCGCGATGACCGCGAAATCCAGTTCGCCCGCGTCGACTTTCTCCTCGAGCGCCGCCCCCACGTCGACATACGGCTCCAGCGCCAGCTTCGGATGCTGCTTCTGGACGGCCGCCACGAAACGCGGCAGCCACGTCAACGCAGACAGCTCGCCGACCCCGAAGCGCAGCCGGCCGCTCAGTCCTTCGTCCCGTGCCACCGAGTCCTGCAGCGCAGCGACGGACTCCAGCACGCGCACCACGGCCGGCAACAACGCCTCGCCGTCGTCGGTCAGCACGGCCCGATGCCCGCTCCGGTCGAACAGCGTGCGCTCGACGACCTGCTCCAGTTCGTTGATGCGCTTGGACAACGACGACACCGACAGATGCAGCCGTTGCGCCGCGGTCGAGAAGTTTGCGCACGTCGCAGCCCAGTAGAACGCATCGAGTTGCTTGAGAGTCGGAGTCGCCATTGTCTTTCGCTTTTATCGAACAAATTCATTGGAAGATTATCGCTTTTTATGAACCTCGCGCGTACCTAAAATTCCCGCATCGATTCGATAACAGGCCGCTGAAATGACCCCGTCCGCATCCTCCCATCCCGCAACAAGCCGCCCGCAGGCCGATACGCGTACGCCGCGCGTACTGCGCAACATGCTGAGTCTTCACGATTTCGAGGCTGCGGCACGCCGCGTGCTGCCGCGCCCGATCTTCGGCTATGTCAGCGGCGCGGCGGAAGACAACCGCACGCGCGACGACAACCGTGCCGTTTTCGACGAGTACGGATTTGCCACGCGCGTGCTGCGCAACGTGTCGCAACGGCAGCAGGCGGTCGAGCTGTTCGGACGGCGCTATGCGTCGCCGTTCGGCATCGCGCCGATGGGTATCCATGCGCTGTCGGCCTATCGCGGCGATATCGTGCTTGCGCGCGCCGCGCAGCGTGCGGGCATCGCGTCGATCATGAGCGGCTCGTCGCTCATCCCGCTGGAGGAGGTGGCCGCCGCCGCGCCGGGCACGTGGTTCCAGGCGTACCTGCCCGGCGATGCCGGGCGCATCACCGCATTGCTCGAACGTGTCGCGCGCGCCGGCTACCGGACGCTCGTGATTACGGTCGACATTCCCGTGTCCGCCAATCGCGAGAACAACGCGCGCACCGGCTTCAGTACGCCTCTGCGCCCCAGCCCGCGGCTGTTCTGGGACGGTATCACGCGCCCGCGCTGGCTCGCGGGCACCTTCGCACGGACGCTTCTCGCGCACGGCATGCCGCATTTCGAAAATTCCTTTGCGACACGCGGCGCGCCGATCCTGTCGTCGTCGGTGCTGCGGGATTTCTCCGCGCGCGACCATCTCGATTGGGGACACCTCGCGCGGATCCGGCAGGAGTGGAAGGGCGAGTTGGTGATCAAGGGCATCCTCAGTGTGGAAGACGCCGTCATCGCGCGCGACGTGGGCGCGGACGGGATCATCCTGTCCAACCATGGCGGCCGCCAGCTGGACGGCGCCGTGTCGCCGATGCGAATCCTGCCCGACGTCGTCCGCGCGCTCGGCGCCGATTATCCGGTGATGATCGACAGCGGCTTTCGGCGCGGATCGGACGTGCTGAAGGCGGTCGCCATGGGCGCACGGATGGTATTCGTCGGGCGGCCGTTCAATTACGCGGCGGCGGTGGCCGGCGAGGCGGGCGTGCTGCACGCGATCGGCCTGTTGCGCGACGAAGTGGACCGGAACATGGCGATGCTGGGCGTCGATCGATGCAGCCGTTTGACGCAGGACGTGTTGATCCGGAAAGTCTGATTCGTAAAATAATGCATCTATCGGGATAACTTTTCTTATCACAATAGATCGATTTTTTATAAAAACTCGCGCATGCGAAAACGCGGCCGGGTTCGTTTCGACATGCCTCGCAGCATGACGGGCGATCGGCATCAGGGCAGGGGGATCGCTGCACGGATGTCCTTCGCGCGTCATTGCAGGCGTTTGGAACGTGACCGCCATCCGCATGGCTTCGCGGCCGGTCATGAAGGTACGAGTCACATGTCTTTTCCAGGACGCCTGCGTGACACCGACACCGGAACTTCCCGCCCCTGATTCATGGCGGCGGCAGCGCGATCGCTGCCGCCCGTGCGGCCAACGTGCCGTCATTGACGAGTCAGTTGCCGGTCTTGACCTCAATGCGTCGCGGGCGAGCCTCGTCGCGGCGCGGGATCGTCAGCTTCAGCACGCCGTCCTGGAGGCTCGCGTCGATCTTTGACGTATCGAAGTCCGGCGACAGCGTGAACGTCCGGGCGAAGTGCGGTTCGCGGACCTCGGCATGCTGCAGCCGCAGCGTTGCCGGCGTCGGCACAACCGCCTCGGCCTCGATCGAGAGGCGGCTGTCGTGAACTCTGACGTCCAGCTTGTCCTTCGTCACACCGGGTAGGTCGGCCCACAGCGTGACGCCCTGGCTGTCCTCGTAAATGTCGACGGCCGGGGTGAGTGTGATCCGGCGGGGCTGTTCAGTGTCGCGACGCGCGGCGGTGGCGCGGTCGCGTTCAGCCAGTTGGGTCATGTCGGTCATGATCGGCTCCTCGGGTTACTGGACAGTGATGGCGCGCGGCCTGGACGATTCGCGCTTGCCGATACTGATCGACAGGCAGCCATTGTCGTAGCGCGCCTGAACCTTGTCGGGATCGGCAGTGTCGGGCAGTTCGATGACCCGCCGGAAGGTGCCGGCGAAGCGCTCCTGCGTATAGGTGCGCGTCTCGCCACCCGTGTCGGGTTGTGTCGATTTGCGTTCGCCGCTGATGATCAGCAGGCCCTTGTCGACCGATACGTCGAGTTCGGTGACGTCGAGGCCTGGGGCGAAGGCGACAATCTCGATCGACTCGTCGGTCGCACCGATATTGATCTGAGGAAACGCGCCGAAACGGCCGGCGCGGATGCTTGACGGGAAACCGCCGAAAAGCTGCGCCATCTGCTGCAGCCGGTCAAGCTCGCTGAAGAGGTCGGTTCCGAAGTAAAGATCGCTCATGATCGTATCCTCCTTGAGTGCAGCCGGGGGGCGAACGGGCCTACGCGCTCCAGTTCGCCTGCCAGACTGCTGGCAAACAAATCGAAACACGCAGCGTGCGGAATGAAGCGACTCGCACGTCTGCCTGAGCGAAACTCAAGATAGGAGCTCTACGGAAAATTTCAAGAGGTGCCGGCGAATTCCTGCACTTGAAATTTTGAAGCTGGCGCCCATCATCGAAGTGGTTCGAAACGGCATGCGGAGGACGCCATGGAATTCGACACGGACTGGCTTACGCTGGGCAGGCATCGTATCCGGCTGCGCTCGACGAAGGGTTTTCCGACCGAGACGATGCGCACCGTCGTGGAGGTCGTCAGGCTCGCGATCGACAACAACATGAGTGCGCGGGCGCGACTCGTCGAGGTCGTCTGTCGGCAGGAAAAGACCTACGAGGCGCTGGTCGGCACGACGATGACGGAGGACAAGATCTGTGCACCGCAACTTGAAGCAGCGGTCGCGGTCGTGCTGGGTCTGTTACCTGAGCAGATCAACATCACGGTCACCCACGTCACGCAGAACGAGGTCGATCTGCACTTTGGCGTGTATGAGCGAATGTTGTCGGAAAAGCTGGGGGCGGTACCGCCGATCCAATGAGCGATCGGTCCGGCGCATTGCCGTGCGGCCCGTGCTTCAACACCAGAGCAGCCTGCGGGCCGTCGGCTACGTCCTGAATGACCTTGAATCGGTCCAGCTCGCGCATCGTCATCGTGATCCGCTCCGTTGCAGCCATCGCAGCCTCCGGCGCCGGACACCCGGCGGCCGGTCAGCTTACGCGGTCCGAAAGCGGACATTTCTATGTAGCCAAAAGCGGACATTTCTATCTAGCCACTACAACCAATGTCATACCCGGATTCAGATGTCCACCTTCCAGCCATTTGGAAATGTCCGGTTTTAAGGTTGGTTTTGCTGCGTCTTTTTCCTCGTTTTGAGCGTTACACAGTGTCGAAGGTCGGCGCCTGAACGGGCAGGGCGCTCACGGTTGTTTCTCCAGCCTTTGCAGACCGACGGCCAGGTTTGGTTGGCGGCTTTGCGGTTTGCCGACGCTGCGCCAGATCCACGATCACATGCTCGACGTCGGCCTGCGTGATCTCGCGTTGCTTCTTCTTGCCCGCTTGCGGTTCGTTTCGGTCGGTCCGGGTTGAGTCGCCTCGATGTGTTCGAGACGGAGCTTTGCCGATTCGACTGTTATCGCGTTGCGCCTGAAGGGCTTGCGCGACCTGCAGCACATGACTCAAGCGCTTGTGCTCGACGACGGCACCTTGATCGATTTCGGCCAGGCGATCGTATTGCCGGCAGCGCAACACACGATCGTCAGCCCGGAGTTCGATCCGCCCATCCGGGTACTCCCAGACCTCGATCTGGCGGTCGATCAGCT